>NZ_CP079863.1:5034584-5349245 GCF_025263485.1 Mycobacterium sp. SMC-2 | reverse complement strand
ACCTCCGTCGGCACGCCGAGCGCTTCCGCTTCGTCGAGGTACAGGCGCACGTCTTTGACCATTAGCCCGGTGGCGAACCCGTAATCGAACGTCCGGGGGAGGATCGCGCGGGGGAACTTGTCCCGGCTGGCGCTCGTCGCGCCGGAGCCGGCGTTGAGCACCTCGATCATCACGCCTGGGTCCAGTCCGGCCTTGACGCCCATCACGACGACCTCGGCGGTCGCGGCCAGGACATTGGCCGCCAGGATGTTGTTGGCCAGCTTCATGGTCTGCGCCGAGCCGGGTTTGGCTCCGACGTAGAAGGGCCGGCCGATGGTTTCGAGCGCGGGTCGAATGACGTCGAACTCAGCGCGCGGGCCGGACACCATGACCGCGAGCGCGCCCCGCTCGGCCCCGCCGACCCCGCCGCTGACCGGGCTGTCGATTGCCGCGATGTCCCGATCGGCGAGTCGGTCATGGATCTGGGTCGCCGTACGACTGCCGACGGTGGACAAGTCGACATAGCGCTTGACCCGCGCGCCCTCGATCACCCCCGCCGGACCGGTCGCCACCTCGAGCGAGGCGGTCGGCGTTGGCAGGCTGGCCATGACCGTTTCGGTACGGTCGGCGACCTCTTTCGGCGATGACGCGGGCCGCGCCCCCAGGGCGACGATGCGCTCGAGCGCCGCGTCGCGCGTGTCGAAGGCGACGACGTCATGGTGTTGGTGAATCAGGCGGCGCGCCATGGGGAAACCCATGTTCCCCAAGCCGATGAATCCGACCTCCATGCCCTAGTCCCGCTCCGGTTCGGCGAATGCCTCGCGCGCGACGCGGAAGCTGTCGACGGCGGCCGGCACGCCCGCGTAGATGGCCACCTGCAGAAAGATCTCGCGGATCTCCTCGCGGGTGACGCCGTTGGTCAGCGCCGCCTTGACGTGCGTGCGCAATTCGTTCGGCCGGTCCAGCACCGAGATCATCGCCAGGTTGAGCATGCTGCGCGTCTTCCGCGGAAGCTCCTCGCGCCCCCACACGGCTCCCCAGCAGTATTCGGTGACGAGGTCCTGCAGGGGCCGGGTGAAGTCGTCCGCGTCGGCCAGCGCCCGGTTGACGTACTCTTCACCCAGTACGGCGGAACGGATTTGCAGGCCCCGCTGATATGTTTCGCGATCCAATGCTGTTCTCCTTCAAAGGCGTACGACGACCGTTTTGTGGGGCCGATTGTGTCGAGAGCTTCATACCCTTTCTCGCGGCCATAGCCGGATCTCTTGAAACCGCCGAACGGCAATTCCACTCCACCCCCGGCCCCATAAGTGTTCACGTAGACCTGGCCGGCGCGGATCCGTGCCGCCAGTCGGTGCGCGCATGGATCGCACCCTGTGCTGCTGCTTCCGGGAGATCAGCGGCCCTAGGTCGTGGTCCTCGACTCCTGGCCCGATCGTGGCCGACGACAGAAGCCGACGGACGCGCTCGACCAGGGTGTCATGAATCGCGTCGTGCACCAGTAGGCGCGAGCCGGCCGAGCATGTTTGACCGGCCTTCTGCAGGATCGCCTTCGCGATCGACTCCGCGGCACGGGCCAGATCCGCATCGGGGAAAACGACTTGCGGAGATTTGCCGCCCAGCTCAAGCGTCGCGGGCACCACCCGATCGGCCGCGGCATGGGCAACCACCGACCCGATCTGAGTCGAACCCACAAAGCCCAAGTGGTCGACACCGGGATGCGCCGCCAGGGCCGCACCGGCTTCGGCGCCGATTCCGGTCACCACGTTGAAGACCCCGGGGGGTAGGCCCGGCCTGCGCCGCGATGGCGGCCAATTCGACTGCCGTCCTGGGGGTTTCGTCTGCGGGTTTCGCCATCGCACAGTTGCCCACCGCGATGGCGGGAGCGGCGGCGCGGGCGAGCAGCTGCTGCATCGGGTAATTCCAGGCGATGATGTGGCCGGTGACCCCGAACGGCTCCCGTCGGGTGTACGCATGCAGATCCGTTGTGAGCGGAATGGTTTGGCCGCCGTACGAGTCAATGGCGTGGCCGTAGAAGCGGAAGTAACGCGCGGCCACGGTGGGATCGGCGCGCGCCTGGGTGAGGGGTTACCGGTGTCCTCGCTCTCCAGCCGGGCCAACCGCTCGCGATTGTGCTCGATAAGATCGGCGATCCGCGTCAACAGGGTCGCCCGCGCTTCCGGCGACGCCTCCCGCCACCGTTTGGACGCCGCTCGGGCCGCCTCGACGGCACGATCCACCTCGTTGTCGCCGCCGCGCGCCACCGCCCCGAGGACGCGTCCAGTGGCCGGGTCGATGTTGTCGTACGTGTCCGCGGAGGCCACCGATTCGCCGTCGATGAATGACTGTGTGATGGTCACGGTGCCTCTTCCGTCGCCCCGGCCGTTATCTACACGCTAATGTATATTTCTGCTGTCATACTCTATGCCGTGGTCACCACAAGCCGGCGCGGACGGCCGACGCAGGCCCAGGCGAAGAAACTGCAGCAAAAGCTGCGCAAGGCGGCCGTCGCGACGTTCGTCAAGTATGGCTATGACGGCACCAGCATGGACGCCATCGCCAAAGCGGCCGGCATCACCCGGCGCACCCTCTACGCCCGCTATCCCGACAAACGTGCGGTCTTCCTCGACGTCATTCCCTGGGCGCTCACCCGTAGGGCCGAACGTGATGTCACCAGCGAACCGCAGGATGGTGACTTGCGGGCCTCGTTGGTCACCATCGGCCGGGCGGGTCTCGCCCGCGCGACCGACCCCGACATCGTGCGCCTGAAGCGGATCGCGATGAACGAATCGGCCCGGTTTCCCGAATTCGCCGTCAGCGCACACTCGATGACCTGGTCGCCACGTCACCGGCAGGTGATGGACCTACTTCGTCGCCACCGAGAGGCCGGGACGATCGAGGTCGCTGATCTCGAAATGGCCGCCGGTCACTTCATCGCGCTGGTCGAGCATCTACCCGCTCGACTCGCGGACTGCGGAATCTACCGCAGTCCGGAGGAGGAAGAGCGCCACTTGCAGCACGCTGTCGACCTTTTCCTGCACGGCGTACTCGTCCGCGGCTGAACCGGCCGTCCTGTCTAGACCATTTAATATACGGTGGTGTTTACTTAGCTGGCGGACCCGCATCAATCCAAAGGAGTGCCGGATGCCATCTGCGGTAGAGCGACTGGTTGGGTTGGTGGGTGCCGATGACTGCTTCGATATTGCGCCCGCCGAACTGCTTCCCGTGCAGCTGCAGGCGGCCAACGAGCGGCTGCAGGCCCAGGCGCAAGGTATTCCGCTGTTGGCCAACCGCGCGCAAGCGGGCGGGATCAAAAAGATCAAACAGCCCGCTGATTTGATACCGCTGCTGTTCGCCCACACCACCTACAAGACGTACGCGGAAGGTTGGCTGAACGAGGGCCAGTGGGACCGGATGGGCAAGTGGCTGGCGGCCGTCTCCACCCGCAATGTGGACGGCCTGGACACCGTCGGGCTGCACACGCTCGATGACTGGATCAAGCGACTGGAGGCCGTCGGTCATTACCTGTCGTGTTCGAGCGGAACCACCGGAAAGCCGGCCATGCTGTCATGCACCGAGGGCGATATCGAACTGTCGGCGCGGATCAACATCGAGGCACTGCTGTGGGCCACCGGCCTCACCCGGGGGGAGGACCGCAAATTCCTGGGCCTTGGGCCGCAATTCGCCGCCCCGCGCGAAGATGCGATCCGTCAGGCCATGGTCGATTGCTTCTCCTCGCGATACCCGCCGTACCAATTCGGCGAGGGCGAGCCGATCACTGTCGGGTCGATGGTCGACATGATCACACTGCGGCGCAAGCTGGCGGACGGCACCGCGCGTCCCAGTGAAATCGCGGAGTTCGAACGCGTCGCCAGTCAGCGAGTCGCCGACATGGACGCCTCGGCGAAGAAGGCGATCGACGCGGTGATCGAAGCGCGTACGCTGCCGCTGCTGGCAACCGGCATGTTCGCCACCCTGTATCAGATCGCGGAAGGCATCCGGGCCAAGGGGCACGGCGGTGCGGATTTCAGCCCAAACAATGCCATGATGGTTGCGGGTGGGCTCAAAGGTGCTGTGCTGCCGGATAACTACCGCGAATATGTGCTCGAGACGTTCAACGTCGCCGAAGAGCGGCTCTATCACGCGTACAGCATGCGCGAGATCAACGCGACGTTCCCGCTCTGCCACGGTGGTCGATACCACGTTTCGCCTTGGGTGATCATGTTGCCCCTCGATAGCACCGGCGAACAATTGCTGGACCTGGGCTCCGGCGAGATCGAAGCGCGGGCAGCGTTTTTCGACGCGTCGATCGAAGGCCGCTGGGGCGGGGTGATCAGTGGGGACCAAGTCAGCGTCAGCTTCGGTCCGTGTGAGTGCGGCCATCAGGGTCCGACGGTGGGCCGCGAGATCGCGCGCTATGCCGACCTGCCGGGAGGCGACAAAATCACCTGCGCCGGCAGCATCGACGCCTACGTGCGAGGCGTTTCGTGACGTCCGCCGACACACTGAAGGCACCCCATTTCGTCCATGGGGCATTGGTGGAAGGCGAGGCCACCCGTCACCGCTCACGTGATCTCGGTGCCGACTTCGTCACTCCCGCAATTGATCTCGATGCGCTAATTATGCCGCGATCGCAGCTGCCACCGCTGCTGGACGTCAAGCTCACGGAGATCATCGACTTCCTGGCCGAAACGGGCGAGCGCCTGCACCTTGATCGCAACCCGCATCTGCAGCAATGCCTGGAGCTGATCGCGGCAACCAATCCGCTGCCGCGGCGCGTGGTGGAAAACCTGTATCGCCAGGCCCCGATGTACCTGACGAGGCCACTGCTGGAGAGCATGGTCGATTCGAACTTCGCCAGTCGTGACGCTTTGGACCGATGGGTCGAGCGCGTCGACGTATACGGCAACAAGGTTGCGGTGCGGGCCTTTCCGTCGCGCATCGTGCACATGCTGGCGGGCAATGCGCCGTCGGGATGCGTGGCGTCGATCGCCCAGGGCGCCCTGGTGAAGGCGGTCAACCTTTTCAAGATGCCGTCGAGTGACCCGTTCACCACGGTGGCGGTGCTGCGCACCATGGCGGAGATCGACCCGAAACATCCTGTGGTACGGTCGATGTCGGCAGTCTACTGGCAGGGCGGCGACACCGCGATCGAGCGCACCCTTTACCGGCCGCAGTATGTCGACAAGATCGTCGCCTGGGGTGGCGGCGATGCGATCAACAACGTGATCCAATATCTCGGACCCGGAATCCAGTTGATATCGTTCGACCCCAAATCCTCGATCTCGATGATCGGGCGCGAGGCGTTCGAGTCCGAGGACCGCATCGCCGAAGTCGCCGATCTGCTTGCGGCCGACACCACGGTCTTCAACCAGGAGGCCTGCCTGGCCAGCCGCTTCGCATTCGTGGAAGGCGAACGGGCGCAGGTCGAATCGTTGTGCGCCGCACTGGCCGAGCGGCTGGCCGTGGACCGGGAATTCGCCTCCGCGGTGGGCCCGCCGCCGCCGGCGGAAATGCGCGAAGAGATCCAGGTGATGGAAGCCATGGGTGACCTTATGGTCTGGGGTGGTTTCGACGGCCGCGGCTTGGTGATCTTGTCGGATCGGCCGGTGGAGTTCCAGCCCACCAATAAGACGTCCAACGTCGTGATGGTCGAATCCCTGGACGATGCGGTGCGCTATGTCAACGTCGCTACCCAAACCGTTGGCGTCTATACATCCGAGCGCAAGGAGCAACTACGGGACCGGTTGGCCAGCCACGGGGCACAACGGCTGTGCCGCCTGGGGACCGCGAACGCGCATGTCCTGGGGAGCCCGCACGACGCGATGTATCCGCTGCAACGATTCGTGCAGTGGATGGGCGACGACGACATCGTCCTTCGATAGCTAGATCCGTCAGGCCACCCGCAGCGCGCTGGGTCGCATCAGAAGGCTGGGATCGGCCCGGCGACGAACGGGTGGCGATCGTTCAGCCACCCTGGGAGCCCGTGTGTTCCCTTGGGTCACCCGATAGCCAGTTTCTGAGATTATTACTTCCGTATGCGAGAATGATATTCTCGCGTCGGCGGTGATGACAGGAGGCGGCCTTCATGCTGTTGGAGTTCGATGCCGATCAGAGGCTTTGGCAGAAGACCGTTCGCGACGCCGTCGCCAAGCAGTGCCCGGCCTCGCTGGTGCGCAGCGTTGCCGAGGACGGCGTCGATCCCAGCCCACTGTGGAAGTCGTACGTGGATCAGGGCTGGACGGAGCTGAACGATCCCGACAGCGCCGTCGAGCTGGCCATTGTGCTCGAAGAGTTGGGGCGCGCGACCGACCCCACCCCATTCCTGGCGACGATGAGCCAGTTCGCCCCGCTGGCGGGCGAGCACTTCGACCCGCACGAGTCGGGGACCGCCGTGTACACCGGGGTCGTGGCGCACCGGGACGCCGAGGGTTGGCTGTTGGACGGTACGGCCCGCTATGTCCTCGACGGCGACCGTGTCGACCGCCTGGCCGTGGTGACCGACGCCGGGGTGTTCCTCGTCGCGGCCAACCAGGTGTCGGCCCGACGCGCCGCGGTGTTCGACCCCGTGCTGCACGTCGCGGATCTGTCGTTCGCGGAGGTCCGGGTGCCCGACAGCGGCCGGCTGACCGTTGACGCCGAACGCGCGCACCACATGGCGCTGACCGGCATGGCCATCACGATGGTCGGCGCCTGCCAGCGCATTCTCGATCTGGTGCTCGAACACGTCCGCAGCCGCCAGCAATTCGGGGTGCCGATCGGCTCGTTCCAGGCCGTCCAGCACAAGGCCGCCGACGTGCACGTCGCGGTGGAGCGGGCCCGGGCGCTGGGGTACTTCGCCGCGCTGACGATCGCCGCCGACGATCCCCGGCGCCGGCTGGCGGCGGCGATGGCCAAGGCGTCGGCGGGGGAGTGTCAGTCGCTGGCGTTCCGGCACGGCCTACAGCTCCATGGCGCCATGGGATTCACGTGGGAGAACGATCTGCAGTTCGCGCTGAAACGGGCCAAGGCGGGTGAGCTGATGCTGGGGGGCGCCGCCGAGCACCGGGCGCGGATCGCGGAGGAATACCGTGCAGCTGACTTTTGATTCCGACGTCGAGGAGTTCCGGGCCGAGTTCTCGGCGTTCCTCGACGAGAATCTGCCTGCCGCAAGCGAAACGCTCGAGCGCCCGCGATCGGTTTCGCACATGCCGCAGTGGGCCCGCGACTGGCAGCGGCTGCTGTTCGACAACGGCTGGCTGCTGCCGAGCCAGCCACCGGAATTCGGCGGCCGCAACGCGACGGTCATTCAGCAGTTCGTCTATCTCGAGGAACTCAGCCGTCGTCGGATCTACCACAGCTTCAACCCGCAGGGCGTGAATATCGTTGCGGCGTCGCTGTTGTCGTTTGGCAGCGACGAACAGAAGCGGCGCTGGGCGGTGCCGATCCTGCGGGCCGAGATCACCGCTTCACTGGGAATGAGCGAGCCGAGCGCGGGTTCCGACCTGGCGTCCCTGCGCACTCGGGCGGTGCGGGACGGCGATCACTTCGTGGTCAACGGGCAGAAGGTATGGACGTCGGGCGCCCACGATGCCGACGTCTTGCTGACCTTCGTGCGCACCAACCCAGATGCGCCGAAGCACAAGGGAATCAGCGCGCTGATCATCCCCACCGACACCCCGGGCCTCGTGCGCCGGCCGTTCCCGTCGATCTGCGGCGCCGACGACCTGGATTTCAACGAGGTGTTCTTCACCGACGTGCGGGTGCCGGCGGCGAACCTGGTCGGGGAGCTTGACCAGGGCTGGCGGGTGGCCAACGGATCGCTCGGGCACGAACGCACGATGATGTGGCTGGGTTTCGCCGATCGACTCGACAACCTGATCGACGACTTCCGCCCCAGCAACGAGGTCGAGCGCGACCAGTACGCCAGCACGATCATGGACAAGCAGGCGCTGCGCCTGCTGGGTTCGGCGGCCTTGGCCCGCGCCTCGCGCGGCGAGGATGACGTCGCGGCGATTTCCGTGCTCAAGCTGCTCGGGTCCGAGGCCGAGCTGCGTGGCATGGAGCTCGCGCTGACGTCGGCGGGCTCCGGCGGCCTGGTTCACCCGGGCTTGACCGGGCCGTACGCGCACATGAATCTCGACCACTATTTCGCCAGTTGGTTCGAGCGCTACGCCCGCAGCTTCTCCGGGACGATCGCCGGGGGCACCTCGGAAATCCAGCGCAACATCATCGCCCAGCGGGTGCTCGGTCTCCCACGCGGCTGAGGCCCGCGGCGTCAGCGCGAGTCGCTAGACCGGGTCGAATTTGGTGATGAGCCACTGGCCGTTGACTCGGGTCACGCTCACCAGCACGCTGCTGGAAGCCATCATGGGGTCGGGGTTGTCCTTGCTCGTGGTGCTCTGGTCGACCAGCACCAGCACGACAGCCGAACCCGGACGCAACTCCGAGACCGCGGCCCCCAACACCCGAGCGTTGGTTTTCAGCGACTTTTGTTTGGCCGCCGGAGCGACGATCTGCTCGGTGAACTGGTTGTAGTACGACAGGAAATCTCCAGAAAGGTGCGACTTTGCGGCGGCGAAGTCCTTGTCGAGCGAATCTGGCGAGTAGGACAGCAACGCGACCGTTCCTTCGGACGCCGCATTGATGACCGCGCTGGCGACGCTGGCGTCGGTTTGTTTGTCCGGCCGGTACTGCTTGAAGTACAGCCACGTCGCCGCGCCAGCGGAAATCAGCAGCAGCAAGATCAGAACAATGGGAACGACTTTCACCTTGCGCCGGGTGCGAGCCGCGCTGGGCGCGGCGTGTTCGGTCTGTTCGGGAGAGTCGTCGACGACGTCGGTGCCGCGGTTGTCCTCGCTCATGGAACGAACTCCAGTTTGGACATCTTGTATTGCCCGCCGTCGTTTGTGACGGTCACCTTGAGCCGCCAGTTGCGTGGTTCGTCTTTGGCGCCCGCGGCGTTGGAGATCCGTGACGACGCCGCGACGAGTACCAACGCGGAATTCCCATCGATGGATTGCACGGCCGCCGCATTCACGGATCCCTGGGTGACCACCTTGGACTGCTCAACAACGGTCGTGAAGTCTTTCGCGCGTTGCTGGAAGTCGTCCCTGAACTGGCCGGTCGAGCTGTCGATCACGCGCTGGACGTCTTCCTTGGCTCTGTTGAAGTCCAAGGAAAACATGTTGATGACACCCTGTCTGGCCCCCGCGACGAAGTTCGCGACGCGCTCGTTGCGCTCGGTGGTTTCGTGATGTTGCCAGACCATGTATCCGCTGGCCCCGGCGAAGGCGCAGATGAGGATGATGACGGCCGCCTTCCACGTCACGGACAACGACGGCAACCGCAGGCGCCGCCGGGAGCGGCCCGGCTCGGATTCCGACTCCGCGTCTTCGGGGGCTTCTTCCTCGGTCTCCGCTTCGTCGGCTGCTTCGACGGTTTCGGTGACGTCGGCGTCGGTCGCTTCCTCGTCGGCGTCGGTCGTCGCCTCGTCGGCGTCCGGGGCTTCTTCAGCGGCTTTCGCCTCGGCCCCAGCCTCTGCCTCAGCTTGGGCCTGTGCCTCCCGCCGGAGCCGGGCGGCACGGGCTCGGGCGCGCGCCGCGGCGGCCAGCGCTTCGGCCTCGGCCGCCTCGGCCTCGGCTTCGGCGATCAGGGCCATCGTGTCGGCTTTCGATGGAGCCGAATCCTGCGTCGGTTCCTTCGCCTCAGCCATCGCGCTTACTGCCCGTCGCTTTCATGATCGGTTGACTCTGCGTCACGCGGTTACCATCGCACGAGCGAGAACGGGTAAGTATCGGTGCCCCCGGGTCCGCCCCCGCAGCCAGTGTCGTATGTGGAGTCGACCTGACCCGCCATTGTCGCCGGATCCCACGAGTAAACGTCGTGCGATGGAAAGAACTGGACCACGCAGCGCACACCGTCGGGCACGTCGACGGCCATGGTGTAGCGGCCGTTGGACAGGTGGGCGTCTGCAGTCCAGAATGCCGCTTGCCCGTTGGGTTGCGGAATCGCTTGGATGGTTAGGCATTCCGGCCCCCTGTCATATCTGCACGGCCGAATCGCCCAAATCCAGCTGTGGCCAGGGTCGCGGTTGGTGTCCAGCCGGTAGTTGCCAACCTGAATGTCCGCGTGGGCGGTCGGCTCAAGAGTCAGCGCGGCCATGGCAAGCGCAAGGCTCACTGCGAAAGTCTTCACCGATGCCTCTCCCATCTCTGGCCCAAATATAGGGCGCCGTCACGCTGAACGGGCCTACTCGTAAAAATTGCGGCAGTCAACGGCCCGCTTCAGGTACGTGGCGCGACCCCGGCCCGGCGCCCCTCACTCGATAACGGCGGATTCCTTGCGTTCGGTGATGGGCCGGGCGAGCTCCTGCTCGTCACAGATGCGTTGCAGTTTCTCCAGCGTCTCGTCCAGACCGGCCCCGATCTTTCGGCCGGGGGTGAAGGTGGCCGGCAGCTTGCGCATGCCCTGAATGACGCCGATGGTCTCGTAGTGGACGGTGCCCTCGGGATCGCATACGTAGTCGGGCATCCGGTCAAGCACCGCGGTCAGCATCGATTTGAACACCGTGCGTGCCACGTTCGATCCGATGCACCGGTGGACACCCAGGCCAAAGCTGAAGTGCCGGTTCCCTTTACGGTCGAGGATGATCTCATCCGGGTCCTGGAACACCGACGGGTCTCGGTTGGCCATGGCCCACGAAATCCACAACCGCTCACCCTCTTTGAACTGGGTGCCATCGAGTTCGACGTCGTCGGAGAAGGTCCTGCCATCGCCGGGTGCCGGGGTGAAGTACCGCAGGAATTCCTCCGTCGCGGGGTCGAGCATGGTGTCGCGTTGCTTGCTGAGCAGCTCGCGTTGATCGGGGTGCTGCGAAAGCCATTCCAGTGAGTGGGCGGTCAGGGCTGTGGTGGTGTCGAAGCCACCACCGATGACCAATCCAAGGTTCCCCAGAATTTCCAGATCGGGAGCGGGCTCACCGTCGATCCGCATCTCGAGCAGGGCATTGACGAGGCCAGGCCGTGGGTTGTTGCGGATCTCGATCATGTTGTTGACGAGGTCGAGCCCCATCTGCCGGTGCATCTCGGTGACGCGCTGGATGTCGGGGGAGTGCTCGGGTGTGTAGATGGCCGCATGGGTTGGCTCGCTGTACATCTGCCAGTTCTTCAGCGGAATGCCCATGAGTGCCAGCGTCAGGACGGCCGGCACGACGTTGGCCAGATCGTCGACAAAGTCGATCTTGCCTGTCTCGATCTTCTCGTCGAGGCAGGCGCGCGTCACGTCGGCGACGAACGGCTCCCACCGTTTGACCGCGGCCGGCGACAGGTAGGGGTTGAGCACGTTGCGGTAAATACGGTGCTCGGGGTCGTCCATCTCCAGGATGCCGCCGCGCACACCGTTGATGCGGCTGGCCGTCGGGATCGAAATGCCCTTGTAGCCACGGCGTTCGTTGTTGACGTCGTGATCGTTCGACACGGCCGGGCAGCGGGCGAGCTCGAACACCTCGTGGCTGCCCGCGGCGACCCAATGGCCGCCGTAGGTATCGCTCCACGCCATGGGGCACTTGGCGTGCATCTCCTGAGTGATCGCGTTGAACCGCGTGCGGTACTCGGCGGTGTGCCGGTCGAAGTGATACCGATGCTTTTTACGATCACTGTCGCTGATGGCGTCGTCGACACTCAAAGTACTGTCTCCTTTGGTGTTTCACTCGGTGATGATGATGGCTTGCTCCGGACAGGACCGTGCGGCCTCGCGAACCTGGTCCTCCTTATCGGCCGGCACCACTTCGTCGATGGCCGACGACGTCCCGTCGATGTCGCTGAGCTCGAACGAATCCGGCGCGATCATCGAGCACAGAGTGTGACCCTGGCAGCGTTCTGGATCGACCCAGACCTTCACGGTTGTCTCCTTGCGACGGTTCCTTGCGGGCTGAAAGTTAGTTGCCGTAGTCGTACCACTTCAGATAGCCGCCGGCGTCGACACGCAACTGCATGCCGGTGACATACCTGGCCTCGTCGGAGGCCAGCCACAGCACGGCGTTGCTGATGTCTTCCGGTTCGACATAGGGAATCTTCATCGCCTGTTGCACGCCGAAGACCGGCTCGGCGTCCACCCGGGTGGGCTGTTCGAGGTCCGGCCGGAACGAGCGATACATCGGCTCGCTTTGCAGCATCGGGGTGTTCGTATTGGTCGGATGGATGACATTGGCGCGGACACCCAGCGGGGCGAGTTCGGTTGCCAAGTCGTGGACGTAGTGCGACAACGCCCGCTTGGAGTGGATGTAGGCCATGCCTCCGGGGTCGTTGCCGGGGTTGTCTTTCTTGGCGGTGTCCATCAGCGCAGCAGTGGATCCGGTGGCGATGATCGAGGCGCCGGCGCCCAGGTGCGGCAGTGCGACCTGAATGGCGTTGATGGTGCCGATCAGGTTGGTGTTGATGACGTCGCACCACGCCCGCAGCGGCGGCTGGCCCTTCATGCCGGCGACGCCGGCCTGGGCGACCACGATGTCGAGCTTGCCGAATTCGGCGAGCCCCGTGTCGAGCGCGGCTTGCAGTTGCGCGGCGTCGCGCACATCGGCTCGGGCGGTGACCACGGCTTGACCGGTCTTCTCGACGAGCCGGGCCGTCTCGTCGAGATCCTCGGGCGCGGCCATCGGGTAGCCGATGGTGTCGACGTCGCAGCACAGGTCGACGGCGATGATGTCGGCGCCTTCCTCGGCCAGTCGCACCGCGTGGCTGCGGCCCTGGCCGCGTGCCGCGCCGGTGACGAAGGCGACCTTGCCCGCAACGCGCCCGTGTGCGCCGTCTCCCACCGCTTCCCCTTCCGATTGGTTGCCGTAGACCACCGAGCGTCGTGACGGCTCAGGTGTTGCGACCGCCATTGACGCCCAATATCTGACCGGTGATGTAGCCGGCCTCTTCGGACACCAGGAAGGCGCATGCCGCCGCGATGTCTTCCGGCTTACCCATCCGTCGCACCGGCGTCCGCGCGATGGTCTCGTCGATGTCGCCCAGGAATCCGTTCTTCTCCGCTGCGCGCAACATCGGGGTGTCGATGAACCCCGGCGGCACCGCGTTGACGGTGATGCCGGCGGGGCCGTACTCGAGTGCCAGGGATTTGGTGAGCCCGTTGACCGCGGACTTGGCCGCCACGTAATGACTCATATAGGGCGCGCCGGAATGCGTGCTCGACGAAGAGATGTTGACGATGCGTCCCCACTGCGCCTCGATCATGTCGGGCAACACCGCCTGGATGGTGTGGAAGACCCCGTTGAGATTGACGTCGATCACCCGCTGCCAATCCTCGAACGTGATGTTGTTGAAGCGCTTGAATCCGTCCAGGCCCGCGGCGTTGACGAGAACGGTGACCGGTCCGAGCTTCGTGCGGATGGCCGCGAAGGCGTCATCCACCTGCGATCGGTCGGTGACGTCCGCGGTGAACGAGTAATCGTCGTCGGACGGTCGGAGGTCGATGGTGGCGACGTCCAGGCCGTCGGCGCGCAGGCGTTGCGCGACGGCAAGACCGATGCCGGACCCGCCACCGGTGACCACCGCAGTCTTCACGTTGAGGCCTCTACTCCAAAGGTGACCGTCTCAGCCACAAAGAATCTCGCTTGCAATTATGAGAACCTTACTCTCACCGGAGAGTGCGTTGCAACACACCCGGGAAACCCTGCTCGGCCTGCGTGGAGGCGTCCGGCGAGGCGACGGATCGGCGTTGGAGCCGCTGGTCAGCGGCGCGGCCGCATTCCTGAGAGCTTCTTGAATTATCGAGACTCGAATGTAAGATTCGCCCGGGAAGAGAATGAAATTATCGTGACCGTCACCACTTCAGGGGGCCCGAATGCCTGCCCAGGACACGGCAGAACCCGCCGCTGGGACCACAGCGACCATCGCGGACGCCGCCCCTGAGTCACACGTCGACCGCCGGCTCTTGATCGGTGGCCGGCTGGTCACCACCGACAAGACCTTCCCGTCGATCAATCCCGCCACCGGTGCCGTCATCGGCCATGCGCCGGACGCCGGTGTCGGACAGGCCCAGGCGGCGATCGCGGCGGCCCGCCGTGCCTTCGATACCACCGGTTGGCCCACCGACGTCGAGTTGCGGATCCGCTGCCTCGACCAACTGCATCAGGCGCTGATCGACCACGCCGAAGAGTTGCGTGAGCTGACCATCGCCGAAGTCGGCGCCACCCGAGCGCTGACGCAGGGCGCCCAGCTCGACGAGCCGATCGGCATCGTGCGCTTCTACGCCGACCTGCTTCGCCGCTACCAGTTCTCCGAGGACCTCGGCGAGAAAGAATCGCGCGGCATGCGCCATCACCGCTGGGTGGAAAAGGAAGCCGCCGGGGTGGTCGCCGCGATCATCGCGTACAACTACCCGAACCAGCTGGCGCTGGCCAAGCTGGCCCCCGCGCTCGCCGCCGGATGCACCGTGGTCCTCAAGGGCGCGCCGGACACACCGTTGGTCACGCTGGCGCTCGGCGAGCTGATCGCCAACCACACCGACATACCGGACGGCGTGGTGAACGTGCTCAGCTCCTCGGGTCCCGAGGCGGGCGAGGCGCTGACCACCAGTCCCGACGTCGACGTCGTCACCTTCACCGGATCGACGGCGGTGGGGCGCAAGATCATGGCCGCCGCGAGCGAGACGGTCAAGCGCGTCTTCCTGGAACTGGGCGGCAAGTCGGCGGCCATCGTGCTCGATGACGCCGACTTCGCCGGCGCGGCCATGTTCGCGGCGTTCAGCATGGTGACCCACGCGGGCCAGGGGTGTGCGTTGACGTCGCGGCTGCTGGTGCCGAGGTCGCACCAGGACGAGATCGTCGAGTTGATCGCGCAGAATTTCGCCAAGGTCCGCCACGGTGACCCGGCGGATCCGAAAACCTACATGGGCCCTCTGATCAACGAGCGCCAGCGGGACAAGGTCGACGGCATGGTCCGGCGGGCGGTGGTGGCGGGAGCGACCCTGGTCACCGGCGGCAAGCGGTTGGATCCCGGCTACTTCTACGCGCCGACGCTGCTCACAGGCGTCGATCCCGACAGCGAGATCGCGCAGGAGGAGATCTTCGGGCCGGTGCTCGTCGTCATCGCGTTCGACGATGACGACGACGCGGTGCGCATCGCCAACAACTCAATCTACGGACTGGCGGGCGCCGTCTTCAGCCGCGACCAGGACCGTGCGCTCGCCGTGGCGCGCCGGATCCGGACCGGATCCTTTTCGATCAACGGCGGCAACTACTTCGGCGCGGACAGCCCGTTCGGGGGCTTCAAGCAGTCGGGGGTGGGCCGCGAGATGGGTGTGGCCGGGCCGGAGGAGTTCTTGGAACGCAAGACTTATGCGGTTCCGGCGGTGCCGGCCTCGGCGGGGGCCTCGGCGTGAGGCCACTCGAGGGCATCCGGGTCCTGGAAGTCGCCATGTACGGGTTCGTCCCGTCGGCGGGCGCCGTGCTCGCCGAGTGGGGCGCGGACGTCGTCAAGGTCGAGCACGCGGTGACCGGCGACCCACAACGCGGCCTGCGGCAGACCGGCATGCTGCGCGTCGAAGGCGACCCGAATCCCAACATCGAACACGCGAACCGCGGCAAGCGCAGCATCGGACTCGACATGTCGGTGCCCGAGGGCAAGGAAGTCCTCTACGAGCTGTCCCGCCGGTCGGATGTGTTTCTGACCAGCTTCTTACCCGGCGCGCGCCAGAAGTTCGGGATCGACGTCGACGACATCCGCGCGGTGAACCCGACGATCATCTACGCGCGCGGCAGCGCGCTCGGCCCGCGCGGCGAGGAGGCCACGAAGGGCGGGTACGACATGACCGCCTTCTGGTGCCGGGCCGGAACCGCCGCGAC
Organism: Mycobacterium sp. SMC-2; assembly: GCF_025263485.1. NCBI lineage: Bacteria > Bacillati > Actinomycetota > Actinomycetes > Mycobacteriales > Mycobacteriaceae > Mycobacterium > Mycobacterium sp. SMC-2. The sequence goes on along the minus strand of NZ_CP079863.1, from coordinate 5,333,440 downwards.
CATCACCCCGGCGGGGATGCCGGGGATGATCGCGCCGCCCGGTCCGGCCTACGGTGACACCATCTCCGGCACCAACCTTGCCGGGGGAATCGCGGCGGCCCTGCTCAAGCGGGAACGCACCGGCGAACCGTCCATCGTCGACGTGTCACTGCTCGGCAGCGGGCTGTGGTCGATGGGTCACACCGTCGCGCTGACAAAGCATTTGGGCCAGCGATTGGAAGCGCCGCCGCCCGGCGTGCACGGCGCCCCGAATAACCCGTTGGTGGGCCTGTACACGACGTCCGACGGACGCTACATCTCCTTCGTGATGATGCAGCCCACCAAGTTCTGGGCCGACGTGTGCCGCCACGTCGACCTGCCGGAGCTGGCCGACGATCCTCGCTTCGCGACCGTTGAATCGATCGCCGCCAACACGGCAGACGCGGTGGAGCTCCTGACCAAGGCCATCGCGACCCGCACGCTTGCCGAGTGGAGCGAGCGCTTCGCCACGCTGGCGGGGCCGTGGGCGCCCGTGCAGGACACGCTGCAAGCCGTCGAGGATGCACAGGTTCGGGCGAACGAGTACATGGTGCACGCGGGCGAGCTCGACCTGGTCGCCAACCCGGTCCAGTTCAATGTGGCGGCGCCACACACGGGCCCGGCGCCCGGGTTCGCCGAGCAGACCGACGAGATCTTGATGGAGCTCGGACTCGACTGGGACCGCATCATCGAACTCAAGACGGCTGGCGCCGTCACTTAGGACCGGAGGTGTCCTTGATGTTTGAGCCGACCGTCGCGTCCGTTGCGACTCGGTCGCTGCGGCTGAGCGGCGTGCTGATGGGTTGTCCGATAACGGTTATGCAGTTTCCGTTCCGCTCGGAGGCGGCATGAGTCATAATCGCCGGACGCTTCAAGACACGCGGCTCCACGTTTTGAAGCGCCTACTCACGCAACAGAACGGAGGTCCCGGCGTGAGGATGGGAAGCGCCGCCATGCTGGCGATAGACGCCGAATTCCGGCCGTTCGCCAGGCATTTCGTGGGCGGCAGCATCCACTCCGGACCGTTGGTTGAGCCGAATCTACCGCAGCCGGTGCGCAACAACAAGACTGTCGGTCTCGTAGCGTGGGAAGGGGCCGCCGCCGATGGCGACTAGAGGTGCAGACCACTGGTCAGCGGGATTGCCGCAGCTGAAACTGAAGTGGGACATGTCGGGGGCGATGCAGGCCGTCGGAGCTCTGTTCGCAATGTCGGCCGACGCGGTCAAGTTCCTGTTCCGCCGGCCCTTCCAGTGGCGGGAGTTCTTGGAGCAGTCCTGGTTCGTCGCGCGGGTGTCGCTGGCTCCCACCCTGCTGGTGGCGATCCCATTCACCGTCCTTGTCAGCTTCACGCTCAACATCCTCCTGCGCGAACTGGGCGCGGCGGATCTGTCCGGCGCGGGTGCCGCGTTCGGTGCAGTCACCCAGCTCGGGCCGCTGGTCACGGTTTTGATCGTGGCCGGCGCGGGTGCCACGGCAATGTGTGCGGACCTGGGGGCGCGAACAATTCGTGAAGAAATCGACGCGATGGAGGTGCTGGGCATCAACCCGGTGCAACGGCTGGTCACACCGCGCATGCTGGCTTCCGGATTGGTCGCGTTTTTGCTCAACAGCCTCGTCGTCATCATCGGCGTACTTGGCGGCTACGTCTTTTCGGTGTTTGTGCAAGACGTCAATCCCGGCGCGTTCGCCGCCGGTATCACCTTGCTCACCGGCGTGCCCGAGGTGATCATTTCGTGCGTCAAGGCAGCGCTTTTCGGCCTCATCGCGGGCTTGGTCGCCTGCTATCGGGGCCTGTCGATCACCGGCGGGGGCGCCAAGGCCGTTGGCAACGCGGTGAACGAAACCGTGGTTTATGCCTTCATGTCCCTGTTTGTGGTCAACGTGGTCGTCACCGCGATCGGCATCAAGATGACGGCGAAGTAGGGGCTGCGCATGGCGCTGAGGGCGGCATATCCGCGATTGATCCGCGAACTCGAGAGGCCGGTCGCCTGGCTGGGCGGGATCGGCGACCACGCCCTGTTCTACGGTAAAGCGCTCGCCGGAGTGCCCTTCGCAGCTACCCGTTACACGCGCGAGGTCGTTCGACTCGTTGCCGAGATCAGCATGGGCGCGGGCACTTTGGCGATGATCGGCGGAACCGTTGTGATCGTCGGGTTTCTGACGCTCGCGGCGGGCGGCACACTGGCGATTCAGGGTTACACGTCGCTGGGCAATATCGGCATCGAGGCACTGACGGGCTTCCTGGCCGCGTTCATCAACGTGCGTATCGCGGCACCGGTGGTCGCGGGGATCGGTCTGGCGGCCACGTTCGGCGCCGGGGTGACCGCGCAGCTGGGCGCCATGCGGATCAACGAGGAAGTCGATGCGTTGGAGAGCATGGCTATTCGGCCAGTCGCCTACTTGGTGAGCACCAGGATCTTGGCGGGAATGCTGGCCATCACGCCGTTGTACAGCATCGCCGTCATCCTGTCGTTCGTGGCCAGTCAGTTCACCACGACGTTCTTGCTCGGACAGTCGCAGGGTTTGTACCAGCACTACTTCAACACGTTCCTGAACCCGATCGACTTGTTGTGGTCGTTCCTGCAGGCCATCTTGATGGCGCTCACCATCCTGCTGATCCACACGTATTACGGCTATTTCGCTTCGGGGGGGCCTGCCGGTGTGGGCAACGCGACCGGTAACGCGGTGCGCACCTCGCTCATCGTCGTGGTATCGGTAACGCTGTTGGTCTCGCTGTCTATCTACGGTACGAACGGCAACTTCAACCTGTCCGGTTAGCTCCAGGAGGTGGAACGGCAGTGACGCAGAGTGTGCCAGCGGGTCGCGGCGCGGTCGCCGGCCAACTCGTGCGCACCGGCCACGCGCGTCCACCGGCCGGGCGGAACTACCTGCCACCCCTGCTCGGACTGATCACCATCGTCATCATTGGCTTGATTTTCGCCGTGGCAGTGGGTCTGTTTCAGGGCTCGTTCACCGAAACCGTGCCGGTGACGGTGATCTCGCAACGAGCCGGCCTGGTCATGAACCCGGATGCCAAGGTCAAGATGCGCGGCGTGCAGGTGGGTAAAGTCGCCTCCGTCGAACCGCTGCCCGACGGCCAAGCGGCCATTCACTTGGCGATGGACCCGTCGCAGTTGCGCTTCATTCCCAGCAACGTGCTCGTCGAGATTGCGTCGTCGACGGTATTCGGCGCGAAGTCGGTGCTGCTGGTCGAACCCGACCAACCCTCGGCCAAGCGGCTACGCGGTGGGCAGACGCTGCAGGGCCAGCACGTGATGGTCGAGATCAACACGGTGTTCCAGCAACTGGTGTCGGTTCTGTCGGCCATCGACCCGCCGAAGCTCAACGAGTCACTGGGTGCGCTGGCACAAGCGTTCAGCGGTCGGGGCCCACAGCTCGGCCAGGCGCTGAGCGACCTGGATTCCTTTTTGGCCAGGCTGGAGCCGAGCCTTCCCGCATTCAGGCACGACCTCACCGTCTTACCGGTGGTGTCCAACGCTTATGCCGACGCGGCACCGAACCTGGTGAAGACCGCGGCGAACGCGACCCGGATCAGCAAGACGCTCGTCGATGAGCAGCGCAACCTGGATGCCTTGCTGATCAGCGCGATCGGCTTGGCCGACATCGGCAACAACGTCTTGTCGACCAACCGCCAACCGCTGACGAATGTGTTGCATCTGCTGGTGCCGACCACCGATCTGACCAACGAGTATCACGAGGTGTTCACCTGCGGTTTCGGCGGGCTGCTCAACATCGCGCACGGTCCGCCGCTGTCGGAACCGAGCATCAACATCTCGGCGAGCCTCACCTGGGGCGGGGAACGCTATCGGTATCCGACGAACCTGCCCAAGGTTGCGGCGACGGGCGGTCCCCAGTGCATGGGTCTGCCGAACCTGCCGTTCGACACGCACCCGAAGCAACTCATCGCCGATATCGGTGCCAACCCGGTGGGCTACGGAAACCCGCAGCTGCTGATCAACTCCGATCTCCTCAAACAGCTGTTGTACGGACCGATCGCCGGCCCGCCACGCAACTCCGCCATGGTTGGAATGCCCGGATGAGAACGCGTGCCACGCTGATCAAGTTCACGATCTTTGCGGTCGTGATGGCGATACTGACCGCCTTCCTGTTCTTCATCTTCGGCGAGTACCGGACCGGTGCGACAACGGGGTATTCGGCGGTGTTCACCGACGTGTCGCGTCTCAAGGTGGGGCAGTCGGTGCGGGTAGCCGGTATCCGGGTCGGCACTGTCAATAGCGTTGCGCTGCAGCCGGACAAGAAAGTTGTGGTGAAGTTCGACGCCGACCGCAGCGTCGTCCTCACTGAGGGCACCAGGGCGGCTGTCCGCTACCTGAACTTGGTGGGCGATCGCTACCTCGAACTCGTCGATGGCCCGGGCCCGACCAAGCGCCTGCCGGCCGGCGGTCAGATTCCCGTAAACCGCACCGCGCCGGCGCTCGACCTCGATCTGCTGCTCGGCGGTCTGAAACCCGTTACCCAGGGCCTGAATGCGCGTGACGTCAACGCCCTGACCGCAGGATTGCTGCAGGTCTTCCAGGGGCAAGGCGGGACTCTCGAGTCGCTGTTCGCCAAGACGACATCGTTTTCAAACGCCTTGGCCGACAACGATCAAACCGTGCAGCAACTGATCGACAACCTCAACATCGTGATCGGCACGATCTCCAAGGACGGCACCAAGTTCTCCGGCGCAATCGATCGCCTCGAGCGGCTCGTCAGCGGGCTGTCGGACGACCGCAACACCATCGGCTCCGCCATCGACGCCCTGGACAGGGGAACCGCATCGCTGGCGGATCTGCTGAGCAGCGCGCGGCCGCCGCTGTCCGGCACCATAGATCAGTTGAATCGGCTGGCGCCGATTATCGATAACGACAAGGACCGCCTCGACGCCGCAATCGGCAAGGCGCCGAAAAACTACCGCAAGCTGGTCCGACTCGGCGCGAACGGTGCCACCATCCCGTACTACCTATGCCAGTTGGAGCTCCGCGGCACGGATCTTCAGGGCAGGACCGTCAAAGCCCCCATATTTAGGTCAGATGCTGGAAGGTGCACGGAACCCTGATGCTCAAGTATCGCGGAACTGGGCTCGTCAAGGCCGGACTCATCGGCGTGGTTCTGGCGGTGATGGTCATCCTCGTAGGCCTGTCGCCCGACCGGTTCATCGCGTGGGCGACGATGGTCAGGTACCAGGCGCTGTTCACCGAAGCCGGCGGCCTTGCGACGGGCAACCCCGTGATCGTGTCGGGCGTCAAGGTCGGCACGGTGTCGGACGTGAAGCTGCGTCACGGCGATGCGCTGGTGACGTTCGTGATGAAGGGCAACGTCCTGCTCGGGTCGGAGACTTCCGCGCACATCCGCACCGGCACGCTGTTGGGCGAGCGGATGCTGGCGCTGGAGTCCGCCGGCAGCGGCACGATGCATCCGATGGCTCTCATCCCCGTTTCGCGCACGTCTTCGCCCTACTCACTGACGGAAGCGGTCAGCGACCTGACGACCGACACTGCCGGAACGAACACCACGGCGCTGAACCAGTCATTGGACACGCTGTCGGCGACGCTCGACCAGATCGCGCCCCAAATGGGGCCGGCCTTCGACGCACTCACCCGGTTGTCGCGCAGCCTCAACAGCCGCAATAAGAACCTGGGCGAGCTGTTCAAGAGCGCCGGCGACGTCACCGGGGTCCTCTCCGAACGCAGCCAACAGGTCAACAAACTCATCCTGAACTCCGACTCGCTGCTGCAAGTGCTGGTGGCGCGGCGACAAGAGATCGTGGACCTGCTGGCGAACACGTCGGCGGTGGCCAAACAGCTGACGGCATTGGTACACGACAACGAAAGCAAACTGGCACCGACGCTTCAGAGGCTGAATTCGGTGACCGCGATGCTGCAAAAGAACCGCGACAACATAAGCAAGGCGCTGCCGGGCCTCAAGAAATTCCAGATCACCGTCGGTGAGGGCATCTCCAGCATGTACGCCTATCAGGCGTTCGTCCCCAACTTCCTTGCCCCGCAACTCTTCCAACCGATCATCGACTACCTCTGGGGATTCCGCACGTTCGACACCAGCCGCGGTCCTGGCTACCCGTCGCCGCTGCCCCGGTCGCTGACTCCCTGGCCGTACAACGGTATTCCGGTGTGCCCGGGCTGCACGTTGGGCGGCAGGGTCGGAGGATCGCAGTGATCGCCCGGATCCCCCGCACGAGGCTGACGGTCGTGACGGCGATTGTCCTGGTCGGGCTCGTCGTCGCCGGAGCTGCCGTGCTCGTCCGCAACACGTTGCTTCGCCCCCAGACGATTACGGCCTACTTCACCACCGCCACCGCAATCTATCCCAACGATGAGGTGCGGGTATCGGGCGTCAAAGTCGGCAACATCAAATCCATTCAGCCGCAGGGCACGCGGGCCAAGATGATCCTCGAGGTCGACCGCAGTGTGCCTATTCCGGCGGACGCGAAGGCGGTGATCGTCGCCTCGAATCTGGTGTCCGCCCGTTACGTCCAACTCTCGCCGGCCTACCGAGACAGTGGGCCCGTCATGCGCGACGGGGCAGTCATACCGGTCGAACGGACCGCAGTGCCGGTCGAGTGGGACGAGGTCAAAACCCAGTTGATGCGCCTGGCAACGGATTTGGGACCCAAGAGTGGTGTATCGGGCACGTCGGTGGGCCGGTTCATCGACAGCGCCGCCAACGCGCTGGACGGCAACGGCGACAAGCTGCGGCAAACACTCGGTCAACTGTCAGGGGTAGGCCGCATCCTCGCCAACGGTAGCGGCAACATCGTCGACATCATCAAGAACCTGCAGACCTTCGTTGCCGCGCTGCGGGACAGCAACGTCCAGATCGTGCAGTTCAACGACCGCCTGGCCACGCTCACCAGCGTGGTCAACGACAGCAAGTCCGAGCTGGACGCGGCGTTGACCGACCTGTCGACGGCGGTCGGCGAGGTGCAGCGCTTCATCGCCGGGACGCGCAACCAGACCAGCGAGCAGATCGCCCGGTTGGCCGATGTCACGCAGGTCCTGGTCGATCAGCACATGGATCTGGAAAACATTTTGCACGCAGCGCCGAACGCGCTCGGCAACTTCTTCAACGACTACAACGCCGACACCGGAACCATCGTGGGGGGATTCGGAATCATGAACTTCGCGAACCCCACGTTTTCGGGTTTGATGGTTCCGCTGCCCGTGCCCGGCTGTACGGCACTCGGCGCCATCGAGAACGTCACCGCAGTGGAATCGGGCAAGCTGTGCTCCCTGTTCCTCGGGCCCGGGTTGCGGGTGCTCAACTTCAACAACCTGCCGATCCCCATCAACATTTTCCTGCAGAAATCGATGGACCCTTCCAACATCCTCTACACCGAACCGCGCCTGGCGCCCGGCGGCGAGGGCCCGAAACCCGGCCCGCCCGAGATCCCGCCCGCGGTGTCGGCTTACACCGGCTTGCCCGGTGATCCGGTCGGACCGCCGGGGGCGGTGCCGCCGGCGCGGATACCGGGCGCGGCGATGCCGCTGCCGCCCCCGCCGTCGACACCGATGCCACCCCCACCGCCCCCAGCGCAGAGCGCGTCAGACATGCTGCTGCCGGCCGACGGGCCACAACAATGATCGCCCGGGCTGCGGCGCGGCGGGTGTTCGCGGTCGGCTGTTGCGTGGTGGTGACGGCGACGGGATGCGCGTTCCACGGCATGAATTCGCTACCGCTGCCCGGCGCGGTCGGACGCGGGCCGGGGGCCAACATCTACCACGTCGAGCTCCCGAATGTCGGCACGATGGAGTCGAATTCGCCGGTGATGATCGACGATGTGGTAGTCGGCAGCGTCGGCACGATGAGGGTCAAGGGGTGGCACGCCGACGTCGAGATCTCGGTCAAGCGCGACGTCGTCGTCCCGGCCAATGTGGTTGCCACCGTCGGCCAGACCAGCCTGCTGGGGTCGATGCATGTGGAGCTCAATACGCCGCTCGGCCAGCAGGGAAGCGGACGCCTGCAGCCGGGCGCAACCATCCCGCTCAGTCGATCATCGGCCTACCCGTCGACAGAGCAGACGCTGTCGTCGCTGGGAGCCGTCGTCAATGGCGGGGGGCTGGGACAGATCGGCGAGATCATCCACAATTTCTCCGCCGCATTGTCCGGGCGTGAGGGCGCGGTACGTGATCTGATCACCCGCCTCGACACGTTCGTCGGAACGCTCGACGATCAGCGGGACAACCTCGTCGACTCGATCCAGGCGCTGAACCGGCTGGCCAGCACGTTCGCCGACCAACGCGACGTTCTCACCCAGGCGCTACAGAAGATCCCGCCCGCGCTCGACGTGCTTGTCAGGGAGCGGCCACGGCTAACGGCCGCCCTGGACAAGCTTCGCGTCTTCAGCAACACCGCCAACCGGTTGATCAACGACAGTCAGGCCGACCTGGTCAAGAACCTCAAGAACTTGGAGCCGACCATCCGCGCGATCGCCGACGTCGGACCCGAACTCGGCACGGCTCTCGCGGCCACGTTCGTGTTCCCGTTCACCCAGAACTTCGTCGACCGAGCGGTCCGGGGCGACTACTTCAACCTGCACGTCGATTTGGACTTGTCGATTCCACGGCTCAAGCGAGGACTGATGCTGGGGACCCACTGGGGGCAGCTGGACCAGCCGTTGGTGCCGGCCCCCGGGGACCCGTATTACCTGCAATACACACACGATCCGATGCATGACCCCCTGCGGCCACCGTGGGTCGATCCGGCGAGCCTCCCTCCGCTGCCCGGGCCTCCGCCTGCCGCGGCCCCGCTGCCCGGGCCCCCGCCGGCTACCGCACCGCCACCCGGGCCCGCGCCGGATACGGCACCGACGGAAGGTGGCGGATAGATGCTGACGCGTTTCGTTCGGATCCAGCTGGCCGTTTTCGCGATCGCCGGGACCATTGGCGTGATCGCGATGGTCCTCTACTACATCCAAGCGCCGACCCTGCTGGGGATCGGTCGGATGACGGTGACGCTGGAGCTGCCGGCCACCGGCGGCCTGTACCGGTTTTCCAACGTGACCTATCGGGGGGTCCAGCTCGGTAAGGTCACCTCGGTCGGCCTGACGCCGACCGGCGCGAAAGCGACTCTGTCGCTTAGCACTTCACCGAAGGTGCCCGCGGACCTGACAGCGGAGGTGCTCAGTGTTTCCGCGGTGGGTGAACAGTACGTGGACTTGCGGCCCAAGACCGATTCGCCGCCCTACCTGCACGACGGGTCGGTAATCGCCGCGCGCGACACGACGATTCCGCAGGCGGTCGGGCCGATGCTCGACCAGCTCAACGCCTTGGTCCAAAGCATCCCGAAGACCAAACTCGGCCAACTGCTCGATGAATCCTTCCAGGGCTTCAACGGTTCCGGTTACGACCTGGGATCACTGATCGATTCCTCACAGACGATATCCCGCGACGCCAACGGCGTCGTCGATCGCACCAGAGCCCTCACCGAAGACACCGGGCCGCTATTGGACACCCAGGCGCACACCACCGATTCGATCAGGACGTGGGCACGTAGTTTGGCCGGCATCTCGGATGTGTTGGTGAACAACGATTCCCACTTCCGGACCATCCTGCAGAACGGTCCCGAGGCGGCCAACGAAGCGTCCCGGCTGCTCGAACAAGTCAAACCCACGCTGCCGGTGTTGTTGGCCAACCTGACCACCATCGGGCAGATCGGCGTCACCTACCACCCTTCGCTGGAGCAGCTGCTGGTGTTGCTGCCGTCTGCGGTTGCCATCGAGCAGGCCGCCGCGGCGCCAAACCATCCCGAGGGAACGGCCCAAGGCGACTTCGCACTCACGATCGACGATCCGCCAATCTGCACGGTCGGTTTCATGCCACCCAACACGTGGCGATCCCCAGATGACCTGACCGACATCGACACGCCGGACGGCTTGTATTGCAAACTCCCGCAGGATTCACCGATCGGGGTTCGCGGTGCCCGCAACTATCCGTGCATGGGGCACCCGGGCAAGCGCGCGCCCACCGTCGAAATCTGCAACAGCGACAAGCCATTCATGCCGCTGGCGATGAAACAGCACGTCCTCGGCCCCTACCCGCTTGACCCCAACCTGCTCGCCCAGGGCGTCCCGCCCGATGACCGGGTTACCGTCAACGACAGGATCTTCGGCCCGGTGGAGGGAACTCCGCTGCCGCCGGGGGCGGTGCCGCGTGGCACACCCGCGGGGCCCCGGGGAGAGAATCCCCCACCGGGGACGGTCGGAGCGGCTGTACCGCCCGTGCCGTCGTCGGGACCACCTCCGCTGGCGCCCATGTCGAGAATGTCGGCCGACCTTCCGCCCATAGCGCCCCTCGACGTCCCTGCGCCCGGCGAACTTCCCCCGCCGCCCGCCGCGCCCGCCGCGCCCGCTCCTCCCGATGCCGCACCGCCCGACACGGCCGGCGCCGGAGATCCGCAGGCTGCGCCAAGCTCATTCGGTGGCGGGACCGGTAAGCCGGCGCCATCCGTCACCATCGCCCAGTACGACCCACGCACGGGTCGCTATGTCGGTCCGGACGGGAAGTTGTACCAGCAGTCGGATCTCGTTGCCCCGAAGGCGCCCAAGACGTGGCAGGACATGCTTCCCACCTGAAACCGCCGCGCAGCGATCCGGCACCCCCAGCGCCCGAAGGTGGGGCGAGGTAAGTCAGTGGGAACGCCCGGTCAGCCTATTTTGTCCAGGCGCAACGGCATCGCGATGTCAAGCCACTGGTTTTGCCCGCAGGCACCAGACGGGCCGACCGTCTTGTCCTTTCCGGCGTAGGTCGACGACCCGAGTTGATATCCGCCGTATTGGTTCACCGGATAGAAATAGTAGGTCTGCTGTCCCGGGTACGCGGTGCCGTCCTCGCAGCGCTCCCAGTCCCGCACCTCGCGCTTAACTTTCCACATCTCCCCGTCATTCATATATAGGGGAGCGCTCCATCCCTGGTCGCTGGTCACTGTGCCGTGGCATTCCTGGAACGTGATGCACGTCGAACTGATCGTCCATGTCTGGACGACCGTCGGCTCGCCGAAGTACTGATCGTTTCGTTGGGCCCAATCGCCGATGGAGGTGGCGCGGAACGTCCCGTTGACGGCCACTTCTTCCTTGGTCGTCGCCCGGGCTATGGATGCCGTGCCCAAACCGCCGAATACGGTGGCAGCGACCAGCGTTGCGGTGGTGAGTGATCGAACTGAACGCATCAGGTGCTCCTCGACGCGAATAACCCGATAGTGCCTACGGCAGCTTTTCGGCATCGGTTGCGGCGTTCTCGCGCGATGAGAATAACACCGGCGTCCCCGGTCGGGTACCGATTGAACCGAAAATGGCAAGCGGTCACGTCAATGGGTCCAATTTCGATATCAGCCAGGAACCCTTGACCTTCGTCAACGTCACCCGGGCGCTGTTGGCGGTTGTCTGCGGTTGTGGCTTGTCCTTGCTTGTGGCGGTCTGGTTGATGAATACCAGCACGACCGCTGAATCGGAGTGCAACTCTGAAACGGCGGCCCGAACCACCTGGGCCGTCTCCGTGACGTGCTTCTGCTGTGCCAGCACGGCGATCTGTTCGGTGAATTTGGTGTAGTAGGCGAGGAAATTACCCGTGAGATATGACTTCGCCTTGGAGAAATCGCGGTCCAGGTTGTCGGGGTCGTACGACAACACCGCCACCGAACCTTCCGACGCCGCCTGGATTGCCCGGTGTGCCGCCGCGTCGCCGACTTGCTGATCGGGCCGGTACAGAACGAAATACAGACCGCCAGCGACGCCCATCGCGGTAACGACCAACAGTGTCGCGACTACTGAACGCCACCGCCTCACACACCGGCGGATCCAGCGCTTGATCGTGGCCAGTGCTTCGGCGCGAGCCGGTCCCGCCGAAGGGGGTGAGGACGCCATCTCGTCGGACGGCGTGGTTTCCCTGCCGTCCAGCGACGAACCTTGCTCGACAGTCATCGCAGGAAATCGACTTTCGACATTTTGAGCTGGCCGCCGTCCCGCGTGAGGCCAACGCTGATCCGCCACACGACAGGTGGCCGATGTGTGTTGTCCGCATTGATGACATCGGATCTCGCCGCGACAAGCACGACCGCCGAATTGTCGCTCATCGACTCGACCGCGACGGCTTCGACGGTGGCCTTGCTGCTGACCTTCGATTCCTCCGTCTGCTTGGCCATAATTGCTGACATCGCCGACATTTGGGCCTTGAAGTCGCCCGTGGAGTCGTCGATGATGCGCTGGTAGTCGTCCCTGGCATGGTTGGCGTCAATCGACATCAGCTCCGTGGCACGTTGCGCGGCTGCTGCAGTGAACTCCGCCGCGAGGCGTTGTTTGTGCACGGTAATGCGGTGCTGCCACACCATGTAACCGCTCGCCGCGAGCGAGGCGGAGGCGAGCATGATGCCCACCCCGGCGGCGATTGTTTTCCGCCCCGGGCGTCGAAGCCACCGCGGTCGCCTGGGCCGCCGCGGCAGCCGCAGTCGCGCCCGGGGCGACTCGGCCGGGCGCTGCCCGGCATCTTGGGAAGCGGCGCCGTCGTCCGCGTCCCCGGTCTCGGCTATCCCGCGCAGTCTTGCGAGGCGTGCCCGAGCTGCCGCCGCGCGCGCTTCAGCCTCGGCAACTTCGTCTTCTGCTTCGGCTTCCGAGACGGCCGCTCCGGCGCCGGGGTCGGCCCCGTGGCTGGTGTCAGGTCCCTCCGGGTCGTGCACGGAGAATGAGCTTATCACTTCGGCACGGCCTCAACGGCGTCGTCGTACGGCCGCAATCGTGGCTCTCACGTGCGGAAATGCTTACCCGCCAGGGAGCGAGGCGGTGTGGGTTGGGGTGGCCCGGCGCCGACGGCCGTTCGGTTCGGGTGATCTTCTCCAAGGAGGAGAATTTTCTTTTCGGGTGTGGCAAAGTAATCGGGTGCGATTCTTCGTGGCAATGGCTGCCGCGTTGCTCGGCGTCGGCGTGCTGGCCGCGCCGCCATCGTCGGCCGGGCCGACCGTCTGCGACTACCCCGCCTGCACCCCGGGCATCATGCCGCATCAGGTTTTGGGCGCCCCGTGTGAAAACACCACCTACTACGCCTTCGGCGTCGCCGACGGTTACGTTTCGTTCGCCTCGGAGCCCGGACGGCTGATGTTCTGTGGTTCGCCGAGGAGATACCAGCCGCGCTGGTTCCGGTCGCCGCCGATGGCCGGCGTCAAGGAGGAAGGCGCCAGCTGCCAGAACTACCAGAACTACGTCGCGCAGGCGCCCGATGGCCTGTTCCTGGTCTGTTTCGCCCACGACGGAATGTTGACCTGGGTCCGCGCCGACACGTAGCCGCACCGGTTGCGTTCAGCCGGATGCCACACGGACCGGGATGGTCAGCCGCGGTCTTCCCGCGGGAGACCTAGCAGGCGCCGGCTCAAATCGGTGACCCTGGCGAGCAATGTGTCGTCGTCGATGTCGGCAACCAGCGGATGCATGACGGCGGTGCTCAGCGCGCCGGAGAACATGGCCGCCTCGATCCGCCCGTCCAGCCCCGCATCGCTCAGCAGCACCCGGTACAGACGGTCCATGAAAAGCTGAAACGGCTTGTGCTCGGCCAGCAATCGGACGACGACGGGATCGAATTGCAGCGTGCGCACCAATCGGCGGTCGCGCACGGCCATCTCGATCACGCGCACCAACAAGGCATCTCGTGCTTGGGGGCCGTCGTCGTATGCCTCGGCCTCCTCGAGCGCCGGCTCGAGCCGGCCGAGTTCGCGCTCGGTCACGGCGATCACGATCTGCTCTTTGGTCCGGAATTGATGGTAGACAGCAGCTTTCGTTACACCGACCGCGTCAGCGATCATCTGCAGCGATGTGCCGCTGACACCGTGTGTGGCGAACAGATCCAGCGCGGCGTCGAGCACCCGCGTCCGTGCCGCGCTGTGCTCGATCAGCCAGAATTGCGTGTCGGCGACCGGTTGTCGTGCTGTTCCCACGCACCGAGACTAGACGATGCTATTGACCCAAGCTAGCCGATCGGCTAGCTTCGCTGACTAGCCGTGTTTAGCTAGCCGATCTCGTAGGGGAGGGGTGCTGATGTCGGACGTCGACGGTGGTGATGCGCGAGGTCGGCGGTCGACGCGGGCTGCGGTGCGGCGGACCGACGGTGAGCTGATACTGCTGTGGACTCTGCCCGCTGCCTTGATCCTCTGGACCGCCTCGTTCTTTCTCTTCCCGGGTTTCAATCCGCCGATGTCACCGACGATGCCGGCAGAACAGGTTGCCGCGTTCTATCGCGATCCGGCGCACCTCCCCGAGATCCGGTACAGCATGATCCTGTTCAACTGGTTCGGCGTCTGCCTGGTGCCGGTCCTTGCCCTGATCGTCCTGCAGATCGGCAGGATGGCGCATCGGACGCCGATCTTCTCCTACGCGATGCTGGGCTGCGCCGCCGGCGGTCCGACGCTTTTCCTCGTCGCGAACGTGTGCTGGCTGCTGGCTGCCTTTCGTCCCGAACGCAGCCCCGAGCTGACCCAGTTGCTCAACGATTTCGGCTGGGTCACCTTCACGATCCTGGTTCCGTTCCTGATCGGCCAAAGCGTGATCCTTGCCCTGGCAATCTATTTCGATGATCAGCCGCGTCCGGTCTTCCACCGCTGGGTGGCCCACTTCAACCTGCTCGTTGCGGCCGCGCTGGTACCCGCCGCGTTCGTGGGCGCGACGCTGACCGGCCCGCTGGCCTGGGACGGCTTCTTGTCATTCTGGGTCAAGAACGTTGCCATAGCCGTCTGGATCGTCGTGATGGGCGTCGTGTTGGGCCGGGCTGTTTATCGTGAGCGAGCCGAGATCCCCAGGCGCGGAAGCGAGTTGGTCGACGCATGAGCGCGGTGATCACGCCGCCGGCCACGCCCCCTGCAGGGCCGCTGCATCACCGAATCGGTTGGCACCTGCGGCGTGGCCCCAAGCGCGAACTGTGGCTGGCGTGGACGATACTCGTCGTCTTCTACAACATCTTCTTCCCGGTGTTCTTCATCGTGGCCCAAGTCCAGCCCCCGCCGCAGCCAACCTGGGACCTCGCGACGCAGGTCCACTGGTTCCACGAGCGCCACCTCGGGATACCCGTCGGCTTCGGCGTGATCTTCGCGATCAGCGGGATGATCGCGATCAACAATGCCCTGATCGCGTATTCGATGCGGCGAATGTCGGTCAGCCCGGCGTTCGCTTATTCATATCTGATCATCTACTCGCTCAGCGCGATTCCCGGCATGCTCCTGCTCAACATCGCGCTGATCGTGGGGACGCTGCGGCCCGAGCGTGACCCCGAAGCGGTCGGCTGGCTCTACGACTTCGCCTTCCTGTCTTTCGACGGAACCATGGGGGTCTTTCTGATCGGCTCGCTGATCTGGATGGCCGCGATCCTGCTCGACAAGAATCGCGTCTTCCCCAAGTGGTTCGGCTATCTCAACCTGTGCAACGCGCTCACCGAGGTCGTCGTGGCACCCTGCTGGATCTTCCGGCGGGGCGTGTTGGCATGGGACGGTCAGATCGCCTGGTGGCTGGACATGGTGGTGTTTGGTGTCTACCAAATCACTTTCATCGTGATGCTGTTTCGGATGATTCAGCGTGAAGATTTCGGTGCCGGGCCCCTCCCAGAGCTCAAGCCGGACCCCGCGCCCACAGCGGTGGCTGCGCAATGACCGACCTGGCCGACAAGAACGGTCGTGCCCGGTTCGTGCCCGGCCAGCCCGACATGTGGGCATTCGTTCTGTTCGAAACCCTGGTCTTCACAGGGTATTTCGGCTTCTATCTGTTCTATCGCGCCCGCAGCCCCGAGCTCTTTCTGCACTCTCAGGCCCAACTCGACCTGCGCATCGGAGTTCTCAACACCCTCGTCTTGCTGCTGAGTTCCTGGTCGGTGGCGCGGTGTGTCCAGTCGGCCCGCGCGGGCGCCTACCGTGCGGCGCTGCGGGACGTATTCATCACGGCCGCGTTCGCCACGGTGTTCCTCCTCTTCAAGGTGTTCGAGTGGGTCCGGTTGGTCCGCATGGGAAATGGCCTGGACAGCAACGACTTCTTCACCTACTACTTCTTTCTCACCGGCATCCACTTCGTGCACCTGCTGATCGGCTTCGTCGCGTTGGGCATTGTGGTGTATCAGCTTCGGAGCCCCGCGAGGCGATCTCAAGAGCTGGTCGAAACGTGTGCCACCTACTGGCACACGGTCGACTTCTTGTGGGTGCTCATCTTCGCGCTGCTCTACGTGGTGAGGTGATCGAGATCAAATTCAACAAGAGGCTCTTGGCGGTGTGGGTGATCCTGGCGTCGCTCACGCTGGGCTACCTCTGGATCGACCACTGGGCCGCGGGTTCGCTCAAGTCCAGCGCGGTCGTCACGTCGAGCGTCATCGTGATCGCACTCATCAAGGTGCGCATCATTTTTCGCGAGTTCATGGAGGTCCGGAACGCTCCGGTCCTGCTGTGCCGGCTGACCGACGCCTGGGTGGTGGTGATGGCCGCCGCCCTGCTCGGCTGCTACTTCGTCGGCATGAACCTGTGATTCAGCCCGCGATCGCGACCGCGTCCGCGGTGCTGAACGTGAGGTGGAGTTCGCTCAGGCCGCGCAGGATGTACGTCGGCTCGTAGGTGTAGTGACGCTCCCCGGCCGGCCCGTGGTGGGCTTCGTCGATCTCGATGTGCGACATCCGATCCAGCAGGCGCTCGATCGAGACGCGGCCCTCCACGCGTGCGAGCGGCCCGCCGGGGCACGAGTGGACGCCGCGGGCAAACGCCATGTGTTCCCGCACGTTCTTGCGGTGCAGGTCGAACTCGTGCGGGTTCTCGAACCGGCGCGGGTCGCGATTGGCGGCGCCCGGCAGCACCATCACGACGGTGCCCACCGGGATGTCGACACCGCCGATGGTGGTGGCCCTGCGGGCCAGCCGCGAGTCGCTCTTAACCGGGCTATCCATCCGGAGCGACTCCTCGATGAAGGCGGGGATCAGGCTGCGGTCCTCACGCAGCTCCTGCTGGATGTCCTGCCGGTCACCGAGCACCTGCAGGGCGGCGCTGAGCAGCTTCGCCGTGGTCTCCTGGCCGGCGGCGAAAAGGAACGTCGCCGAGCGAACCACCTCGATGACGGGCGGCGTCGAGCCATCGGGGTACTTCGCCGACGCCAGCGAGGTCAGCACGTCGTTGCGCGGTTCGCGCCGCCGGTCCTCGATGTAGTTGCAGAACTTGTCGTCGAGCCACTCCAGCGGGTTGATGCCGACCGACTCGTGATCCAGTGCCCCGACCCGGGCGCCCGGACGGTCGGCGCCCAGGACGGTGCGGAACTCCTTGTGGTCCTCCTCCGGCACGCCGAGCAGGTCGGCGATCACCAAGGTGGCGAACGGCTTTGAGTATTCGGCGATGAACTCGCACTCACCGATGCCGAGGAACTCATCGAGCTGACGGTCGGCAAGGCGCCACATGAACTCCTCGTTCTGCTTCAGCCGGCTGGGGGTCAGCAGTTTCGCGAGCACCGACCTGGCCTTGGTGTGTTCCGGCGGGTCCATCGTGACCATGTGCTCGTTCATCGGGAAGTAGCTGCGGTGCTGGTCGATCTGTGGGCTGATGTCGTCGCCTTCGGGCACAAAAGGCAGCGGGGGGAAGGGGCCGCCGAGCGCGACGATGTTGGAGAAGGTGTCGGGGTCCTTGTAGACCTCGGTGGCTTCTTCGTAGCCGGTGACGGCGACAACGCCGTGGTGGGGCAGACGCAACACCGGGTTCTGACTGCGCAGGTAGTCGAAGTACGGGTGCGGGTCGGGTACCAGAGACGGGTCGGTGAAGAAGTCGATCGACTCGTAGTCACTCATCGGATTGCGTCTCCCTGGGCTTGGATTACCGGCTGTGTTCGGCGGCAGGCTGTGGCGCCCCCGATTTCGAAAATCGCAAATATGCTGAGCACCTGCTTAGCATGGCGGTAATGTCGGGGTCAAGATCGCCGCGCCAAGGCAGCGCGATGACCTGGCTACGATCTGACTAGGTCGACAGCGTTATTTCGAGAGCGTGGGGTGAGGGCATGACATCTGCTTCCGGGGCCCGCAGGATCGGAGCGCCGGATGCGAAGAATCGCGGCCTGCTGCTCGACGCGGCCGAGCAGCTGATGCTCGAAGATGGCTATGCCGCCGTGACGTCGCGCCGTCTCGCGCACAAGGCGGGGCTGAAACCGCAGTTGGTGCACTACTACTTCCGCACCATGGAGGACCTGTTCCTCGAAGTCTTCCGGCGCCGTGCCGAGGAGGGGCTGCAGGCGCAGGCCCAGTTGCTGCAATCGGCGCAGCCGTTGTGGGCGCTGTGGAGGTTCGGCACCGATCCGGCCTTCACCCGCATCTCGATGGAATTCATGGCGCTGGCCAATCACCGCAAGGAGATGCGGGCCGAAATCGCTTACTACGCCGAACGTTTTCGCGAGGAGCAGCGCCAAGCGGTGTCGGCCGCGCTGCAACGCTACGGCGCGGAGAACGAGGACGTACCGCCGGTGGTGTGGACGGTCCTGATGACGAGCTTGTCGCGGTTCCTCGTGCTCGAGCAGGCGATCGGCATGTCTGGCGGCCACGCCGAAACCGTGGAGTTGGTCGAAAAATATCTGCGTCGGCTGGAAGGCGAGCCGCGACCCATCGAAGGTATCCCGCCGGCCTGGGTGGTTCACCAGTTGCGCAGCGAGCAAAGCACGCCTTTGGGCCCATCCTTGGATACGACGACGGCTCCGTCTACCGCCAACTCACAGTGAAGCCCCGGCGTGCCGGGCTCCGTGCCTGTGCTCGCCACGACCATCGCGTAATCATCGGGGTCCGACATGTCCAGCTCGAAGCTCCACGGTTTGCCCGGTCCGAGATCGACATCGACGTGCGGTGTGAACGAGTAGGGGTTGTGGCTGTAATCGGAGAACTTTTCCGGCTGGTGATCCAGATAGTAGATGTCGGTATAAATCGGATTCTGCGCGGTGACGGTGTACTTGACATGATGCATGGCCGGGTCGGCCATGGCGTGTCCGGCGCTCACGACTGAACCGCTCGCACCCACCAGCAGTGCCGACAAAGTCGCGGCGCCCACGCCCAACCGCCGGCCCGTCATTTCGCTCCTCCGGCCACCCGTTGCGCACTCGTGGTGCGGTTCATCACCCGCTCCGCGGCCCGCCAGTGTGCGTCGGCCACCCACAGCCGCGCGAAGGACGCTATGGCTTCGTCTGCCGAAACGCCGCTGATTACACGCTTTATCTCCGTGGCCGGGTGGCGAGCCAGCGACCTGGCGACCGATTGCCATCCTTCGTCGAACGAGGCGCGGGGGAACACCCGATCCACCAAGCCGACTCGTTCGGCCTCGTCCGCCGTGAGCGCAGTTCCGGTGCCCGCCAACAACAGCGCCCGGCTCTTTCCGACGAGCGCGGCCAGCCGCTCCGCGCCGCCCCAGGCCGGCATGATTTCCAGCTCCACCTGATTGAAGGCGATCTTGATGTCGTCGGCCGCCAGCCGGATGTCGGCGGCGACGGCGACTTCGGCGCCGCCGCCGAAGGCGTGGCCGTTCAGCGCGGCGATCACCGGTGCCGGGAAGCTGGCAAGTTGGTCGCAGATCGCCCGCATTCGCTTGGCCATCGCCGCGGCATCCTCTTCGGTGCGCAGCACGCGCAATTCCTTGAGGTCGCCACCGGACACGAAGGCACGATCACCGGCGCCCTTGATCACCAGGGCTTTGGCGCCCGCTGCCGCATCGAGCGCCTTTTCCAGCTGCTGCATGGTGTCCAGCGCGATGGCATTGCGCGCTTGTGGGCGATCGATGGTCAGCACCGCCAACCCGTCGTCGATCTCCAGGTCCACCATGCTTTATCGCTCCTCTGATGAGAACACACGATATTGGCATTCTCTCGGTGCGAGAATAACATCGTCGCTCCAGGCCGAAGGGCCATCGTCAGCGAAGACAGGGGTGCTCGGTGCGGGATCGAATCGCGGCCACGGTCGCGGCGGCACTGGCCGTTGCCCTGTTGGCGGCATGCGCGTCGCGACCACCAACCCAGATCTCCGGCACGGCATCAGTGACCGTCGACGGTAAGGACCGGACGCTGCACATCGTGAAGTGCGGTCAGTTGCAGTGGACCCGGACGATCGACATCGGCGGCAATTTTGCCGGGGCCAAGGTCGTCATCGACGAGGACGTGCAACCGGCGACGGTCGAGTCCGTGCGCATCCAGAACCTGGGCGGGTTCAGCGGGATGTATTCGCGGGGTGACGGCGGCAACGCCGACATGAGCGTGACCGGTGACAAATTCACCATCAGTGGCACCGCCAACGGCTACAAGACGGACAAACCCAGTGAACCGGCCACCGCCGCGTTCAAGATCGTCGTGACGTGCTGACCGCTTAGGAGTGCGATCCGGGGGCCACGTTGCGGTTTGGCGCCCGTAGAGAATAGTATTCTCGTAAATTGCGAAGGAGGATTCCATGGGCCAGTTGTCGCACCGGGAGGACGTCCCGTTTCCGCTGTTCGACGCCGATAATCACCTCTACGAGCCGCCGGAGGCGCTGACCAAGTTCCTGCCCAAGGAGTACAAGGACTTCGTCCAGTACGTGCAGATCAATGGGCGCACCAAGATCGCGTTGCGAGGCGTGATCAGCAACTACATCCCCAACCCGACGTTCGAAGTCGTCGCCCGGCCGGGGGCCTGGGAGGAGTACTTCAAGTACGGCAACCCGGATGGCAAGAGCAAGCGCGAGCTCTTCGGCGAGCCGATGCGCGCGATCCCGGCGTTCTTCGAGCCCGGTCCGCGCCTGGAGAAGATGAACGAGCTGGGCCTGGACCGCACCCTGATGTTCCCGACGCTGGCCAGCCTCATCGAGGAGCGGCTGCGCGACGACCCGGTCGCCATCCACGTCCTGATCCATGCGCTGAACCAGTGGCTCGACGAGGTCTGGGGATTCAACTACCAGAACCGCATCTTCACCACGCCGGTCATCACTCTCCCGATTGTCGAGAAGGCGATCGAGGAGCTGGAGTGGGTGGTCAAGCGCGGCGCGCGTTGCATCCTGATCCGCCCGGCGCCGGTCCCCGGCTTCCGCGGCCCCCGGTCGTTCGCGCTGCCCGAGTTCGACCCGTTCTGGGAGCGCGTTGTCGAGCACGACCTGCTGGTCGGTATGCACTCGTCCGACAGTGGCTATTCCCGGTACACCTCCGAGTGGGACGGTGCCGACCAGGAGATGCTGCCGTTCCAAACAAATGCGATGGGCATCCTCAACGAGTGGCGGCCGATCCAGGACGCGGTGGGCTCTTGGGTTATCCACGGTGCGCTCTACCGCCATCCCAAGCTGAAGGTCGCGATCGTCGAGGCCGGTTCGAAGTGGATGACCCCGCTGCTCGAGGGCCTGGCCGAGGTCTACCGGAAGGCCCCGGAAGTTTTCCCGAGCGACCCCGTCGAGATGGTCAAGAACCGCATCCACGTGAGCCCGTTCTTCGAGGAGGGCATCGACGATCTGATCAACCTCGTCGGTGTGGACCAGGTGTTGTACGGCTCGGACTGGCCGCACCCGGAAGGGCTGGCGGAGCCGACCTACTACATCAACGCGCTGTCGCACCTGCCCGTCGAGGATCAGGCAAAGATCATGGGCGGCAACCTCTCCCGGCTCGTCTCGGTGTAACGCCCGAGCCAGATGACGCCCGCCCCGCCGCGGTCGGCGACGATGGTGGGGCACCCCAGCCGCGAAGCGGCTGGGGACGTGGCGCGATGAGGAGGAGCTGGCCAGCGAATGTGGGACACCATCCCTGAGATGGTCTTGAGCGCGGCGGACCGTTTCGGCGACGCGGAAGCGATCGTGGACGGTCCGCTGCGCTTCACCTTCACTGAGATCGTCGACCGAATCCGTTGCGCGGCAGGCGCTTTCACCGACCTGGGCGTCGACAAAGGTGATCGCGTCGCCGTCTGGGCGCCCAACTCGGCGGAGTGGATAATCGCGGCTTTTGGGCTGCTCACCGCGGGCGGCGTGCTGGTCCCGGTCAATACGCGGTTCAAGGCCGACGAAGCGGGCGACATCATCACCCGCAGTAAAGTCAAGGCCGTCCTGGTGCAGAAGGGTTTTCTGGGACAGGATTACACCGCGCCCGCGGGCGTGCCGGTCATCGACCTGAAGTCCGACTTCCTTTCCAGCGGTTCACCGTTCGAGCGGGCGGTGAGCGGCGGCGACATCTCGGACATCATCTTCACCTCGGGCACGACCGGCCGCCCAAAGGGCGCGATGATGAACCATCGCCAGACGCTGCGGATGTACGAGGAGTGGGCGACGCTCGCCGATCTGCGCCGGGGCGATCGCTACCTGCAGATCAACCCGTACTTCCACACGTTCGGGCTGAAGGCGGGACTGATCACGTCGTTCCTTCGGGGCGCGACCATGCTGCCGGTGGCGGTGTTCGACGTCGACACGGTGGTGGACCTTATTGCGCGCGAACGCATCACGATGCTTCCCGGGCCGCCGACGCTATACCATTCGCTGCTGACGGTCGCCGACAAGTCCAAGCTGTCGACACTGCGGGCAGGTGTGACCGGCGCCGCCGACATCCCCGTCGAACTGGTCCGCCGCATCCACGACGAATTGCCCTTCCAGACGTTGATGACCGGATACGGCCTCACCGAGGCGGGCAACGTCACCTTGTCCCGGCCCGGCGATTCGTTCGAGGACGTGGCCACCACCGCGGGCCTGCCCTGCGACGGGGTCGAGGTGCGCATCGCCGACGACGGCGAGGTGCTCGTCCGCGGCTACGGCGTGATGCAGGGGTACCTGGACGACCCGGAGGGCACCGCGGCGGCGATCGACACGGACGGCTGGTTGCACACCGGCGACCTGGGCAACTTCGACGAGGCGGGCCGGCTGCGCATCGTCGGCCGCAAGAAGGACATGTTCATCGTCGGCGGCTTCAACGCGTACCCGGCCGAGATCGAGGACTACCTGCTGGAGCATCCGGCGGTGGCGCAGGCCGCCGTCATCGGTGTTCCCGATGAACGCCTCGGCCAGGTGGGCAAGGCCTTCGTGGTGGTGAAAACGCCGGTGACCGAGGGTGACCTGCTGATATGGTGCCAACAGCGGATGGCTGGATTCAAAGCGCCGAGATTCATCGAGTTTCTCGACGAGCTGCCGCTCAATGCCACCGGGAAAGTGATGAAGGACCAACTCCGTTGAGTGACGGCGACATTCATTCGATGGTCATCGCTTCGGACTATCGTGTTCCGGATCCCAGCCGGGTGTGGCCGCTGCTCGAGCGCAGGAAGGCGGCCCTGGCCGACATCGGCGCCCACCACGTCCTGGTCTACACCTCGACCCATGACTACGGCCGCGTGCTGGTGATGATCGGGGTCCACAGCCGCGAGCCGATCGTGGAACTGCTGCGTTCGCGGGTGTTCTTCGACTGGTTCGACGCGGCCGGCGTCGACGACATTCCCGCGGTGTTCGCCGGCGAGATCGTCGACAGGTTCGTCACGGCGCCCACGGCGACTCCCGAGGCGCCCGGCGTCGTGGTCGCCACCATCGCCTCCGTGCACGACGTGCCGGCCCTCGCCGCCGAAGTCGCTTCCGCCACTGAGAGATTCGTCGCGGCCGGCATCCGCAAGACCTGGATCTTCCAGGCCTTCGACGATGAGCACGAGGTGCTGATCATGTCGGAGTTGCCCGACGAAGAGAGCGCGCGGCGGTGGATCGAGCATCCCGACGCTGTGGCCGAGTGGATGTCGGGCGCCGGGGTGGGGCCCTACCCGCCGGTTTTCGTCGGCCAATTCACCAACATGATGCGCATCGAGGCGGACTGAGCGGCCAGCTCCATGTTTGTGTGCCTGTGCAACGGGATCACCAGCCAAACGGTGAGCGAGGCGGTAGCAGCCGGGGCCTGCACGACCAAGGATGTCGCCCAGGCCTGCGGGGCAGGCGCCGACTGCGGGCGCTGCCGGCGAACCGTGCAGGCGATGCTGCGATCAACGGATCCAAACGGTGTGCACACTGGCTCCCGGCCCGCTGACGCGGCGCCCCTAGCGGCGGACGCTGCCGTCCGGCGACGTTGGCTGGACGAGTTCGACCAGCAGGGGCGGGATTTCGAGCCGCGGTAAGACCACCTCGACGAACACCATGCGGTCGCGGTGCTGAGCGGCGGCGGTCAAGGCGTCGTCGAGCTCACCGTAGGTCTGCACCCGGAACGCCAGGTGGTCGGCGACTCCCAGCGCCTCGGGGACGGCCGTCCACTTCCAATTCACGATGTCGTTGTAGGGTGCCGCCTCACCGTGGATCGCCCGCTCGACTGTGTAGCCATCGTTGTTGACCACCACGATGACCGGTGCGAGGCCTTCCCGCGAGAAGTTGCCGAGCTCTTGGACGGTCAGCTGCGCGGCGCCGTCACCGATCAGCAATACCGTCCGGCGGTCCGGATGCGCCACCCCGGCCCCCAGCGCCGCAGGCAGCGTGTAACCGATTGAGCCCCAGAGCGGTTGGCCGATGAAGGTCACGCCCCGGGGTAGGCGGTGGTCGGCCATGCCGTAGAACGAGGTGCCCTGGTCGGCGAGGACGACGTTGCCCGGGGTGAGTGCTACGCACAGGCGGTCCCACAGCATCTCTTGCGTCAGCGGTTGGTCGCGCGGCGGGGGCGGGGGCAGCGCGTCGGCGGGCGGCGACGCTACGGGCGGTGACGTGATCGCGCGCCGGGTCAGGATGGTGGCCAACGCCTCCAACGCGGCGCCCATCTCCAGCGGCGCGAAGACCTCGCCGGCCACGCTGCTCTGGTACTGCCCGACGTCGATGGTCCGCGCCGGGTCGATCCGCTGGCTGAAGAAACCGCTGACCATGTCGGTGAACACCACGCCGGCGGTCACCAGTACCGGTGCCTCTTCGATCGCGGTGCGCACCGCTGGGGCGCTCGCCGAGCCGGCGTAGATGCCCAGGTAGTTGGGTGAGCTTTCGTCAAGCAGGCTCTTACCCCACATCAGCGTCGCGTAGGGCACCACATCGGCCGCCAGCAGCGCCTCCAGTTCCTTGACCACCTGCAACCGATGCACCAGCAGGTCGGCCAGCACGGTCAGCTGACGGTCGTCGATGAGTTCGGAGGCGGCCTCGACGAACAGCGACAACGCGCGCGGACTGGTGCCGCCGGTGTAGCGGGGCAGTGGGTCAGCGGGCGGTTCGGTGGGGAAGCGGGCCACGTCGGTGGACAGCAGGATGTATCCGGGCCGCTTCTGTTCGCGCACCTCGGACAGCACCCGGTCGATCTCCCGGCGGGCCGTCGCGGGCATGAGGTTGGTTTGGGCGCAGGTGATCTCGCGGCTGACGCGCAAGAAGTGCTCGAAGTCTCCGTCGCCCAGCGAGTGGTGCAGCGCGCGCCGGGTGCCCTGCGCGTCCTTGGACGGCCCGCCGACGATATGCACGACGGGCACCTGTTCGGCATAGCTGCCCGCGATCGCGTTGGCCGCCGACAGTTCACCGACGCCGAAAGTGGTTACCACCGCTGACATTCCGCGCAGCCGGCCGTACCCGTCGGCGGCGTAGCCGGCGTTCAGCTCGTTGGCGTTGCCCACCCAACGGATGGTGGGGTGGGCGACGATGTGGTCGAGGAATTCCAGGTTGTAGTCGCCGGGAACCCCGAAGATCTCGGTGACGCCGAGTTCGGCGAGGCGGTCCAACAGGTAGTCACCTACGGTGTAGACGGGATCAGTCACAAGCACGACGGTACCTGGGCCGAAACCATCCGGCCGGGACGTCGTTTCGCTATGGTGCGGGCCATGGCAATCAGCGAATCACGCGAAGTAGTCATCGAGGCGACGCCCCAGGAGATCCTGGACGTCATCGCAGATTTCGATTCCCTGAAGGATTGGTCGTCGGCCCATCAGAGCGCCGAAGTGCTCAACACCGGAGACGACGGGCTGCCCAGGGAAGTGAAGATGAAGGTCAAGACGGCGGGCATCACCGATGAGCAGGTGGTGGCCTATACCTGGGGGGACAACACGGTGAGCTGGACGTTGGTCAGCTCCGGTGCGCAGCGTGCCCAGGACGGGAAGTACGTGCTGACGCCCGAGGGTGACAAGACTCGGGTGAAATTCGACTTCACCGTCGACCCGACGGTCCCGCTACCGGGCTTCGTGCTGAAGCGGGTCGTGAAGGGCTCGATGGAGACGGCGACCGACGGCCTGCGCAAGCAGGTACTGAAAGTGAAGAAGGGCAACTGATCGTCGTGGGCGACGCTGGGCCCCTGGCCGGGGTGAAGGTCATCGAGCTCGGCGGGATCGGACCGGGGCCGCACGCGGGGATGATGCTCGCCGATCTGGGGGCCGACGTGGTGCGGGTGCGGCGGCCCGGCGGCCTCACCATGCCGCCCGAGGACCGCGACCTGCTGCATCGCGGGAAGCGGATCGTCGACCTGGACGTCAAGGCGCAGCCTGCGGCGCTGCTCGATCTCGCCGGCAAGGCCGACGTGCTGCTGGATTGTTTCCGGCCCGGCACCTGCGAACGACTCGGCATCGGTCCCGACGAATGCGCCGCGGTCAATCCGCGCCTGATCTTCGCCCGGATCACCGGCTGGGGACAGGACGGGCCGCTGGCCCACACGGCCGGCCACGACATCAACTACCTGTCGCAGACCGGCGCGCTCTCCGCGCTGGGCTACGCCGACCGGCCCCCGATGCCGCCGCTGAACCTCGTCGCCGACTTCGGCGGCGGTTCGATGCTGGTGCTGCTCGGCATCGCGGTCGCGCTGTACGAACGGGAACGATCGGGCAAGGGGCAGGTCATCGACGCGGCGATGGTGGACGGCGTCAGCCTGCTCGCCCAGATGATGTGGACCATGAAGTCGACTGGGGCGCTGCGCGACCGGCGCGAATCGTTTCTGCTCGACGGCGGCGCCCCGTTCTATCGCTGCTACGAGACCGCGGACGGCAAGTACATGGCCGTCGGCGCCATCGAGCCGCAGTTCTTCGCCGCGCTGCTGACCGGACTCGGCCTGTCGGCCGACGAGGTGCCCGGCCAGCTCGACATCGGCTCCTACCCGCAGATGTACGACGTTTTCGCGACACGATTCGCCAGCCGGACCCGTGACGAGTGGACGACCGTTTTCGCCGGCACCGATGCGTGCGTCACCCCGGTGCTGACGTGGAGCGAAGCGGCGGCCGACGAGCACTTGCGGACACGGTCCACGGTGATCACCGCCCACGGCGTCGACCAGGCCGCACCCGGACCGCGCTTCTCGCGCACCCCGGCGGCACCCGTCGGCCGGCCGCCCGCGGCCACCACACTCCTTACCGAAATCGACTGGTAGCCAGCCTTTTACGCCGTTTCAATTCCGCGGGCGACCCGACGTTGCTAGGTTGAACTCAGTGGCCGTAAAAGCATCACGGGAATTTGTCGTCGACGCGCCGCCAGAAGTGGTCATGGAGGCGCTGACAGATGTCGCGGTCCTAGCGTCGTGGTCGCCGCTACACAAGCACATCGAAGTGATCGACCGTTATCCCGACGGCCGCCCACACCACGTCAAGACCACCATCAAGATTCTGGGGCTCGTCGACAAAGAGATCCTCGAATATCACTGGGGTCCCGATTGGGTGGTCTATGACGCCAAAGGGACTTCCCAGCAGCACGGTCAGCATGTCGAGTACAACCTGAAACCCGAGGGCGTCGACAAGACCCGGGTGCGCTTCGATGTCACGGTCGAACCCGGCCGGCCCATGCCCGCCTTCATCGTCCGGCGGGCCAGCGAAAGCGTTCTCGACTCAGCGGTAAAGGGATTGTGCGAATTGGTAAAGCGTGTCAACGGTTCGGCCGAAGCGGAATAGTCAGCGGCTCGGACTTTTTTACCTTCGGGACTGCCTGAGCGGTTGCTAACTTAATAGCAGTGGCCATTCAAGCGTCGTCGGAAATCGTCATCGACGCGCCTCCGGAAGTGATCCTGGAGGCGCTGGCCGATATCGACGCCGTGCCGTCGTGGTCGTCGGTGCACAAGCGGGTGGAGGTCGTCGACAAATATCCCGACGGGCGGCCGCACCACGTGAAGGTCACGATCGCGGTGACCGGCATTCACGACACCGAGCTGCTCGAATACCACTGGGGTCCGGATTGGATGGTGTGGGACGCCGCCAAGACCGCCCAGCAACGAGGTCAGCACGGGGAGTACAACCTGAGCCGATTGAGCGACGACAAGACCCTGGTGCGATTCACCATCACGGTCGAACCGTTTGCGCCGCTGCCGGAGTTCTGGGTCGGCCGGGCCCGCAAGAAAATCCTCCACGCCGCGCTGGAGGGTCTGCGTAAGCGCGTGATCGAGGGCTACGGCGCGGCGGGATAACCGGCCGGTCAGCGCAGGACGGCCAGCCGCCTGATCGCCTCGTCCAGGGTGTCCTCGTGTTTGCAAAAGGTGAAGCGCACCAAGTGATTCCACACGTCGGGATGTGAGCCCGCCGAATCGCAGAATGGCGACAGCGGAATGGCGGCCACCCCCGCCTTTTCCGGTAGGGCCGCGCAGAACGCGGTGCTGTCGTCGTAACCCAGGGGGCGCGGGTCGGCGCACAGGAAGTAAGTGCCGGCGCTGTCGTGCACCTCGAAGCCGATCTCGGACAACCCGGCCGACAGCCGATCGCGGCGGGACCGCAACGAGCCGCGAAGCTTCGCCACCCACGCGTCCTCGGTGTCGAGTGCGAGCGCCACCGCCGGCTGGAACGGCGCGCCGCCGACGTAGCTCAGATACTGTTTGGCCGCGCGCACCCCCGCGATGAGATGCGCTGGGCCGCAGGCCCATCCGATCTTCCATCCGGTGCAGTTGAACATCTTGGCCGCGCTGGAGATGGTGACCGTGCGCTCGGCCATACCGTCGAAGCCGGCCAACGGCAGATGCCGATGGTCGTCAAACACCAGGTGCTCGTAAACCTCGTCGGTAATCACCAACAGGTCGGCGGCGACCGCGACCTCCGCGATCGCGGCCAATTCGGCCGCGCTGAGCACCGTGCCGGTCGGGTTGTGCGGTGTGTTGACGATCAACGCGCGGGTGCGCGGCGTCACCGCCCGGCGCAGGGCGTCGGCGTCCAAGGCGAAGCCGCGGCCATGGGGGACCAGGGGCACGGCCACCCGGTGCGCGCCGGCCATCGCCACCACCGGCGAGTAGGAGTCGTAGAACGGCTCGATGAGCAGCACCTCCGAGCCGGGTTCGACCAGGCCGATCACCGCGGACGCGACGGCCTCGGTCGCCCCGACCGTCACCAGCACCTCGGTGTCGGGGTCGTAGTCGATGCCGAAGTGCCGCCGGCGCTGGGCGGCGATGGCGTGCCGCAGCGCCGCCACGCCGATGCCGGGCGGGTACTGGTTGTTCCCCTCGGCGATGGCGTCTTGGGCGGCCTTGAGCATGGCCGCCGGCCCGTCCTCGTCGGGGAAACCCTGGCCGAGGTTGACCGCGCCGACCCGCGCGGCCAGCGCCGACATCTCGGCGAACACCGTCGTCGCGTACGGACGCAGCCGCGACACCGTCATGCTGGTCGAGCTTAGGGTGCGTGACTGCCCGGGCGTGCGGCCGGCCATACAGTCGCGCGCGAGCCGGGGTATAGGCGCTGACGAGCGGAGCGATCGGCCCAACCAACAGGTTGGCCGGGCACTTTGTTAGGGTGCGGTATCTGGACCTACCTTTAATACGGATCCGAAACCCACTTTCGAAGAGGAACTCGACATGTCCGAAGAAGCCTTCATCTATGAGGCCATCCGCACGCCGCGGGGCAAGCAAAGAAACGGCTCACTGAACGAGGTCAAGCCGGTGAACCTGGTCGTCGGGCTGGTCGAGGAGCTGCGCAGGCGCAACCCCGACCTCGACGAGAACCTGATCAGCGACATGATCCTCGGCGTGGTGTCGCCGGTCGGTGACCAGGGCGGCGACATCGCCCGGACCGCGGCATTGGTGGCGGGGCTGCCCGAGACCACCGGCGGCGTCCAGCTCAACCGGTTCTGCGCCTCGGGCCTGGAGGCCGTCAACATCGCCGCACAGAAGGTCCGCTCCGGCTGGGACGACCTGGTGCTGGCCGGCGGCGTCGAGTCGATGAGCCGCGTCCCGATGGGCTCCGACGGCGGCGCCTGGGCGCTCGACCCCGAGACCAACTACCGGATCGGCTTCGTGCCGCAGGGCATCGGCGCCGACCTGATCGCGACCATCGAGGGCTTCTCCCGCGAGGACGTCGACGCCTACGCGCTGCGGTCGCAGCAGAAGGCGGCCGAGGCGTGGTCGGGCGGCTACTTCGCCAAGTCGGTGGTGCCGGTGCGCGACCAGAACGGTCTGGTCATCCTCGACCACGACGAGCACATGCGGCCCGACACCACGATGGAGGGCCTGGCCAAGCTGAAGACCGCGTTCGACGGGATCGGCGAGATGGGTGGCTTCGACGACGTGGCGCTGCAGAAGTACCACTACGTCGAGAAGATCAACCACGTCCACACCGGCGGTAACAGCTCGGGCATTGTCGACGGGGCCGCGCTGGTGCTCGTGGGCTCCGAGGCCGCCGGCAAGTCGCAGGGGCTGACCCCGCGGGCGCGCATCGTGGCCACCGCCACCAGCGGCTCGGACCCGGTCATCATGCTCACCGGCCCGACCCCGGCCACCCGGAAGGTCCTCGACCGCGCGGGCATGACGATCGATGACATCGACCTGTTCGAGCTGAACGAGGCGTTCGCGTCGGTGGTGCTGAAGTTCCAGAAGGACCTCAACATTCCCGACGAGAAGCTGAACGTCAACGGTGGCGCTATCGCGATGGGCCACCCGCTGGGCGCCACCGGCGCCATGATCACCGGCACCATGGTCGACGAGCTCGAGCGCCGCAACGCGCGTCGCGCGCTGATCACGCTGTGCATCGGCGGCGGCATGGGTGTCGCCACCATCATCGAGAGGGTTTAAGACCATGGCAGAGAACACCATTCAGTGGGACAAGGATGCCGACGGCATCGTCACCCTGACGCTCGACGACCCGACCGGTTCGGCGAACGTGATGAACGAGCACTACAAGGAGTCGATGCACAAGGCCGTCGAACGCCTTGTCGCGGAGAAGGATTCGGTCACCGGCGTGGTGATCACGAGCGCGAAGAAGACGTTCTTCGCCGGCGGCGATCTCAAGAGCATGATCAACGCCGGCCCGGAGAATGCCGGGGACGTCTTCACCGAGGTCGAGGAGATCAAGCGCGACCTGCGGGCCCTGGAGACCCTGGGCAAGCCGGTGGTGGCCGCCATCAACGGCGCCGCGCTCGGCGGCGGCCTGGAGATCGCGCTGGCCTGTCACCACCGCATCGCCGCGGATGTCAAGGGCCTCGTCGTCGGGTTCCCCGAAGTCACGCTGGGCTTGTTGCCCGGCGGGGGCGGGGTGGCCCGCAGCGTGCGGATGTTCGGCATCCAGAACGCATTCATGAACGTGCTGTCTCAGGGCACCCGGTTCAAGCCGGACAAGGCCAAGGAGATCGGGCTCGTCGATGAGCTCGTCGGCTCGGTCGAGGAGTTGGTGCCCGCCGCCAAGGCGTGGATCAAGGCCAACCCCGACTCGCACACCCAGCCGTGGGATGCCAAGGGTTACAAGATGCCCGGCGGCACCCCGTCCAGCCCGGCGCTGGCCGGCATCCTGCCGTCGTTCCCCGCGCTGCTGCGCAAGCAGCTCAAGGGTGCGCCGATGCCGGCGCCGCGGGCCATCCTGGACGCGGCCGTCGAGGGCGCGCAGGTGGACTTCGACACCGCCAGCCGCATCGAGAGCCGCTACTTCACCCAGCTGGTCACCGGCCAGGTCGCCAAGAACATGATCCAGGCGTTCTTTTTCGACCTGCAGCACATCAACGGCGGCGGCTCGCGCCCCGACGGCATCGAGCCGGTCAAGATCAACAAGATCGGCGTGCTGGGCGCGGGCATGATGGGCGCCGGCATCGCGTACGTGTCGGCTAAGGCCGGGTTCGACGTGGTGCTCAAGGACGTCAGCATCGAGGCCGCCCAGAAGGGCAAGGGTTACTCGGAAAAGCTTGAGGCCAAGGCGCTTCAGCGGGGCAAGACCACCGAGGAGAAGAGCAAGGCGCTGCTGGACCGCATCACGCCGACAGCCGACCCCGCCGACTTCAAGGGCGTCGACTTCGTGATCGAGGCGGTGTTCGAGAACCAGGAACTCAAGCACAAGGTGTTCCAGGAGATCCAGGACATCGTCGAGCCGAACGCGCTGCTCGGGTCCAACACCTCGACGCTGCCGATCACCGGTCTGGCGACCGGCGTCAAGCGGCAGGAGGACTTCATCGGGATCCACTTCTTCTCGCCGGTCGACAAGATGCCGCTGGTCGAGATCATCAAGGGCGAGAAGACCTCTGACGAGGCGCTGGCCCGGGTGTTCGACTACACGCTGGCCATCGGCAAGACCCCGATCGTGGTCAACGACAGCCGCGGCTTCTTCACCAGCCGCGTCATCGGCACGTTTGTCAACGAGGCCCTGGCGATGCTCGGTGAGGGCGTCGAGCCGGCGTCCATCGAGCACGCCGGGTCGCAGGCCGGCTACCCGGCGCCGCCGCTGCAGCTGTCCGACGAGCTCAACCTGGAGCTGATGCACAAGATCGCGGTCGCCACCCGCAAGGGTGTCGAGGACGCCGGCGGCACCTATGAGCCGCACCCGGCGGAAGCGGTCGTGGAGAAGATGATAGAGATCGGCCGCCCCTCACGGCTGAAGGGCGCGGGCTTCTATGAGTACGTCGACGGCAAGCGCACCGGCCTGTGGCCGGGCCTGCGGGAGACGTTCAAGTCCGGTTCGTCGCAGCCGCCGCTGCAGGACATGATCGACCG
Organism: Mycobacterium sp. SMC-2; assembly: GCF_025263485.1. Lineage (NCBI taxonomy): Bacteria > Bacillati > Actinomycetota > Actinomycetes > Mycobacteriales > Mycobacteriaceae > Mycobacterium > Mycobacterium sp. SMC-2. The sequence continues at coordinate 5,300,653 of NZ_CP079863.1, read as the reverse complement.
GATGCTGTTCGCCGAGGCGCTGGAAACGCAGAAGTGCCTCGACGAGGGCGTGTTGACGTCGACCGCCGACGCCAACATCGGGTCGATCATGGGCATCGGCTTCCCTCCGTACACCGGTGGTAGCGCGCAGTTCATCGTCGGCTACTCCGGTCCGGGCGGTACGGGCAAGGAAGCCTTCGTGGCCCGGGCCCGCGAGCTGGCCGCCAAGTACGGCGACCGCTTCCTGCCGCCGAAGTCGCTGACGTAACATCTCTACGCGCAAAGCCCCCGAAAAGCGTTGCCTTCGGGGGCTTTCGCGCTTTGGGACTCAGCCGCGGCGCGCAAAGAGGTAGTACCGCGCCGGGGTCTGCTCGCGCGCATTTCCCCGACTCAGCCGTGCTTCATCGAGGTCCCCCTCGTCACCGGCGGACAACAGCGTCCATGCGGCTGAGAATCGTGATTCCATCTCGGCGGGCTCGACACCCCGCACGCCGAACCTCCCACCGGGACGGAACGCGACGACGAACAGCCGTGCGTCGGGCGCGGCCACCGCGCTGACCTCCCGGACGTACGCGTCGCGATCTGCGTCGCTCATGTTGTGCAGGCAGCCGTTGTCGACGATCAGTTGGAAGCCCGTGCCGATCCCGGTCTGACTCAGCCGCGTGACGTCGGCCCGGACGAAGTCGACCGGCAAGTTGCCGGCCTTGGCCCGGGCCTTGTCGAGAGGTTTCGCTACGAAGTCGACGCCGGTGACTTTCCACCCGTGTTGTGCCAGGTAGATCGCCGAGTCCCCGGTGCCGCAGCCGAGATCGAGGGCCGATCCGACCGGCAACGCGGGCGCGTCAGTGGTCCCCTCGACCAGGTCCCGCAGCTTTTGTGCGATCGGATGACCGTCCCACGGGGTGAAGCCGATGCGGTAGAAGATCCGAAAGAGGGTGTGCTTGGAGGCCATATCCCAACGGTATGCCTAAAACCACTACAGCGCGGCGGCGATTCGGCGCCATTGCTCGCGGGGGAACGCCTTGGGGTCGTCCAGCAGCACCTGCACGCACACGTGGTCGGCGCCGGCCGCACGATGCTCGCCGACCCTGCGCATGATCGCCGATTCGTCGCCCCACGCGATGATCGCATCGAAGAGCCGATCGCTCACCTGTGTCAGGTCGTCTTCGGAGAAGCCACTGCGCAGCAGGTTGTTGGCGTAGTTCGGCAACGCCAAATACGCACGCAGCCAATCGGTTCCGATGCGCCGCGCCTCGTCGCCGCTGTCGGTCAGGATCACCGTCTGCTCGGGCAGCAGCAGGGGCCCGTCACCCAAAGTCGCACGGGCAAAGGCGGTGTGGTCGGGCGTGACCAGGTAGGGATGCGCCCCGCGGGCGCGGGACGCGGCTAGGGCCAACATCTTCGGGCCGAGAGCGGCGAGCACCCGATTCTCGGCGGGTACTGGTTGTGCGGCTTCGTCCAGCCCGTCCAGGAACGACGCCGTGGCCGCCAGCGGTTTGCGGTAGCGGCCGGGTTGGCCGGCGTCGATCAGCGGGGCGTGGCTGACGCCGATGCCCAGCAGGAAGCGGTCCCCGTGCTCGGCGGTCAGCGTCGCATAGGAATCGGCGACGTCGGCGGGCGAATGCATCCACAGGTTGAGGATCCCGGTGGCGATCACGGTCCGCTGCGTCGCCGCGAGCAGGTTGCCGACCGCGTCGAACACCGGCCCGCCGACGTCGGGGATCCACAGTGCTGGGAAGCCCAGTTCATCCAATTCCGCTGCCGCCTCGGCGGATTCGGACGGATCGCCGTAGCGCAGTTGACTGCTCCAGATTCCGACACCGGTCAATTCCATCGGCGGGCTTTCCTTTCGTTCGCTTGGAGGTCGGTCGCACTGTAGTCGGGCACCGCCATCGAGTCGTGCATCCGGATGCCCTTGGCATTCAGCTTCGCCAGCGACCGCGACAACGACCCGGGCATCAGCGACACCAGCTGGGCGCCACGCGTCAACGCCCACACCCCGAGTCGCGAGCCGGGGATGATGCCCTTGGCGGCGCCGCGGGCGAAGGCCCGGCTGCGGCGCACCGGTTCGCGCATCTGCAATTCGTAGGCGGCGAACGCGCGCAGGTGGTCCCCGTCTGCTTGGGCGAGCTCTCCGGCCAGCACGTAGGCGCCGAGCACCGCAAGGCTGGTGCTGCCGCCCACCGCGGGCCCGGGGCAGTATCCGGCATCGCCGACGAGGGTGACCCGCCGCCGCGACCATCGGTCCAGCCGAAGCTGGCTGATCGAATCGAAGTAGAACGCGGGCGTGCGGTCGATTTCCTTTAGCCACCCGTCCACCTGCTCGTGCATGCCCGCAAGCGCGTCGCGCAACAAGGCCTTCTGCCGCAACGTATCCCGGTGGTCGTAATCGAGCTCCCGATCGCTGCGGAACAGGAAGACCGCCCGTGCGTCGTCGAGGTGTTCGGCGGTGTAGATGGCCGCGACGCGGCCCATGCCGACATGGCAGGTCACCTCGCCCCGCCTGGCCAGCGCCTTGGGGGCCGACACCACCGCCAGGTAGCCGCCGAGGAACCGGGTGAGGTCGGCTTCCTCGCCGAAGGTCAGGCGCCGAACGTTGGAGTGCAGGCCGTCGGCGCCGACGATGACGTCGAACCGGCGGGCGGGGGCATGCTCGAACGTCACTTCGCCGTCGTGCTCGATCGCGGTGACGGAGTCGCCGAACAGGTACTCGACTTCGTCGCGGCCGGCGGAGTAGTAGATGTCGCTCAGGTCGTCACGCATGATCTCCACGTGCCGGTCCGACGTGGCGGCGTAGATCTTGGTGAGGTCGATCTCGAAGGGGCGCGCCCGGCCTTCCCGATGCATGGTCATGCGGTTCGTTCCGGTGGCGAGTGCCTCGATCTGGGACAGGACGCCCATCTTCGCCGAAATCTCCATCGCGGGACGGAAAAGGTCGACGGCGTGGCCGCCGGTTTTACGCAAGGTGGGCGCGCGCTCGACGACGGTGACGTCGAAGCCGTGGCGGGTCAGCCAGTACGCCAGCACCGGGCCTGCGATGCTGGCACCGGACACGAGAATCCGCATGGCGACCTCCCGCTTGGTGGACGATGGGTAAGCCTAGCGGCGGCCCGCCGGACCGCTGCCCGCGACTTATCCATCTGCGGTGGGCCCCGCGGGGCTAGAGTCCGTTGCTATGCGCTTCGGTCTCTTCATCCCGCAGGGCTGGCGAATGGATCTGGTCGACATCGAACCGGACAAGCACTGGGCGGTGATGCGCGACCTGGCCACCTATGCCGACAACGGCGCCTGGGACTCGCTGTGGGTCTACGACCACTTCCACACGGTCCCGATGCCGACCGGCGAAGCCACCCACGAGGCGTGGTCGCTGATGGCCGCCTACGGGGCGGTCACGTCGCGGATCAAACTCGGCCAGATGTGCACCGCGATGAGCTACCGCAATCCGGTGTACCTGGCCAAGGTCGCGGCGACCGCCGACATCATCTCCGGCGGTCGGATCCAGATGGGCATCGGCGGCGGCTGGTACGAACATGAATGGCGCGCTTACGGTTACGGTTTCCCGTCGGCCGGCGTGCGGCTGGGTCGGCTGGACGAGGGCGTACAGATCATGCGCGATGCCTGGCGCGACGGCAAGGTCAGCTTCGACGGCAAGCACTACCAGGTCGACGGCGCCATCATTTCCCCCAAGCCTTTGCAGGACAACGGGATTCCACTCTGGATCGCCGGCGGCGGTGAGAAGGTTACCCTGCGCATCGCCGCGAAATACGCGCAGTACACCAACTTCACCCCGGAACCCGAGGCGTTCGCGCACAAGTCGGAAGTGCTGGCGCAGCACTGTCGGCAGGTTGGGACCGACTTCGACGCCATCGTCCGTTCGGCCAACTTCAACGCCGTCGTCGGCACGTCGGAGGCCGACGTCAACGACCGGCTGCGGCGGGTCCGCGACCGTATCGTCCGCTACGTGCCCGAGGCGGCCGCGGATGCGATGCTCGCCGCCGGCAGCGGACCCGATTCGGCGACGGGCACACCGGAACAGGTGATCGAGCGGATCGCCAAGCTCCGCGACCTCGGGTGCGACTACGCCATCTGCTATTTCCCGGAGGCCGCGTATGACCGCTCAGGCGTCGAGCTGTTCGAGCGCGAGGTGATTCCCGCGTTGAGCTAAACCGTCAGATGTCGGAAGTGACGTACCGCTTCTTGACGGGCGGCTCGGCCAGCAGCGGCGGCAAATCGGTCAGCCGGCCTTCGCCGGCACGAAACGCGCGGTATGCCTCGTCGTGCTCGACCGTGTCCCACAGTTCATAGATCAGCCAGTGGGCGTCGTCGTCCTCATCGACGAGCACGTCGGTGCGGAGGTTCCCGGCGAACGCCCGGGTGTCCCGCAACGCCCGGCCCATGACGTCGCGCGCCTGCGGCACCGCGTCGGGCTTGAAGTTCAGTTCGAGTATCACGGTGACTGGCATGGGGAGTCTCCTCGGTTGCGACGGCGATCCCAAGATAGCCGCCCGGTTGCCGCACCCCGCACCGGGCGGGCCACCACAATGAGAATGCGGTTTCCACTTTTCGGAAAGCTGTTATACGGTTTCAGTCAGCAACAATCTGTTGGCGCACCGCGGACGCTTTTGGAGGATCGCCCGATGCAGAAGGCACTCGCCCCCGAGATCTCTACCTGGCCCGATGAGAACCCACAGCTGATCGGCAGCCGGTGCGGCAGTTGCGGCGCCACCACCTTTCCCGTGCAGCAGTGGTGTCCGCGTTGCAGCCTCGGTGACATGTCCGAGGTGTTGCTGCCGCGCCGCGGAACCCTCGTCGCGTGGACCACTCAGGGCTTCCCGCCCGGGGCTCCGTACGCCGGCCCGGCCGGCAAGGACTTCGTCCCGTTCGGCGTGGGGCTGGTCCAGCTCGACGACGTGATCCGAGTCGAGGGGCGGCTGACCGAGAACGACCCGGCCAAGCTGCAATTCGGTCAGGAGGTCGAGCTGACCATGGTCCCGCTCACCACTGACGAAGAGGGCACCGAAATCATGACGTTCGCGTTCCAGCCGGTCGCGTAGGAGAGCTGAGATGACCAACGACGTCGCCATCATCGGCGTGGGCCTGCACCCGTTCGGCCGCTTCGAGAAGACCGCGATGCAGATGGGCGCCGAGGCCATCCAATCCGCGCTCGCCGACGCCGGGGTGTCGTGGAAGGACATTCAGTTCGGCTTCGGCGGTAGTCACGAGGTGTCCAACCCCGACGCGGTCACCCGCCTGGTTGGGTTGACCGGCATCACGTTCACCAACGTGTTCAACGCGTGCGCCACCGCAGCCAGTGCCATTCAGCAGACCGCCGACACCATCCGGTTGGGCAAGTACGACATCGGCATCGCCATCGGCCTGGACAAGCACCCGCGCGGCGCGTTCACCGACGACCCCGCCAAGCTGGCGCTGCCGCAGTGGTACGCCCAGAACGGGCAGTTCGTCACCACCAAGTTCTTCGGGATGAAGGCCAACAAGTACCTGCACGACCACAACATCTCGCAGGCCACTTTGGCCAAGGTGGCCGCCAAGAACTTCCGCAACGGCGCGCTGAACCCGAATGCGTTCCGCCGCAAGCCGATTTCCGAGGAAGAGATCCTCAACTCCCCGGTGCTCAACTACCCGCTGACGCAGTACATGTTCTGCGCGCCCGACGAGGGCGCCGCCGCGGTGATCATGTGCCGGGGCGACATCGCGCACAAGTACACCGACAAGCCGGTGTACGTGCGCGCCTGCGAAATCCGCACCCGCCGTTACGGCGCCTACGAGGTGCACGCCACGTTCGCTCCGTTGGACGGCGACGTCTCCCCGACGGTGTACGCGGCCAAGGCGGCCTACGAGGCCGCCGGCATCGGCCCCGAGGATGTCGACGTGGCGCAACTTCAGGACACCGACGCCGGCAACGAGGTGATCCACATGGCCGAGACGGGCCTGTGCGCCGACGGCGAGCAGGAGAAGCTACTGGCCGACGGCGCGACCGAGATCCACGGCTCGATGCCGGTCAACACCGACGGCGGGTTGATCGCCAACGGCGAGCCGATCGGCGCGTCCGGGCTGCGGCAGATGCACGAACTTGTGCGTCAGCTCCGCGGTGAGGCGGGCGAGCGTCAGGTGCCCGGCAACCCGCGCGTCGGCCTGGCCCAGGTGTACGGCGCACCCGGCACCGCGTCGGCGACCATCCTGTCGCTCTAGTTAGCGGCGCGGGCAGACGCAAACTCGTGTTAGTTCAGCGCTTTTCGTGCGAGTTTGGGTCTGCTCGCGGCTAGATGGCCGGCCCCAGCAGGTCGTCCGCGTCGCGGATGATGTAGCCGTAACCCTGCTCGGCGAGGAAACGCTGCCGGTGTGCAGCGTACTCGGCGTCCAGGCTGTCGCGCGCGACTACGGAGTAGAAGATGGCGCCGCCACCGTCGGCCTTGGGCCGCAGTAACCGCCCCAGCCGCTGCGCCTCCTCCTGGCGGGAGCCGAAGGTACCCGAAACCTGAACGGCCACAGACGCTTCCGGTAAGTCGATGGAGAAATTGGCCACCTTGGATACCACCAGCGTGGACACGTCACCGCGGCGGAACGCGTCGAACAGCTCCTCGCGTTCCTTGGTCCGGGTCGACCCCTGGATGACCGGGGCGTTGAGCTCGGCGCCCAGCTCGTCGAGCTGGTCGAGGTAGGCGCCGATCACCAGCGTCTGTTCGCCGGGGTGCTTGTCCAGAATCGACTTGACCACAGCCATTTTGGTGTGCGCCGTCGAACAAACCCGATAGCGCTCTTCGGGTTCGGCGGTCGCGTACATCATTCGCTCGTTGTCGGTCATGGTGACCCGCACTTCGACGCACTCCGCCGGCGCGATCCAGCCCTGGGCCTCGATGTCCTTCCACGGCGCGTCATAGCGCTTCGGGCCGATCAGGGAGAAGACATCGCCCTCGCGGCCGTCTTCGCGGACCAGTGTGGCGGTCAGGCCTAGCCGCCGCTTGGATTGCAGGTCGGCGGTCATCCGGAACACCGGCGCCGGCAGCAGGTGAACCTCGTCGTAGATGATCAGCCCCCAGTCGCGGCTGTCGAAGAGCTCGAGATGCCGGTACTCGCCCTTGGTGCGGCGGGTGATCATCTGATACGTCGAGATGGTGACGGGCCGAATCTCCTTGCGCTCCCCGGAATATTCGCCGATCTCGTCCTCGGTCAGCGAGGTGCGCGCCACCAGCTCGCGCTTCCATTGCCGCGCCGCGACGATGTTGGTGACCAAAATGAGCGTCGTCGCGCTGGCCTTCGCCATCGCGGCAGCACCGACCAGCGTCTTGCCGGCCCCGCACGGAAGGACCACCACTCCCGAGCCGCCGGACCAGAACGAATCGGTGGCCATCTGCTGGTAATCGCGCAGGTGCCAGCCCTCCTGAGCCAGGCTGATCGGGTGTGCCTCGCCGTCGACATAACCCGCGAGATCCTCCGCGGGCCAACCGATTTTGAGCAGCATCTGTTTTACGCGGCCGCGCTCGCTGGGGTGGACGACGACCGTATCGTCGTCGATCCGGGCGCCGAGCATGGGTGCGATCTTCTTGTTGCGCAGCACCTCCTCGAGCACCGCCCGGTCCAGGCTGACCAACGTGAGGCCGTGTGCCGGGTGTTTGACCAGTTGCAGGCGGCCGTAGCGGGCCATGGTGTCGACGATGTCGACCAGCAGCGGCTGGGGCACCGCGTAGCGCGAGTAGCTGACCAGTGCGTCGACGACCTGCTCGGCGTCGTGGCCGGCGGCGCGGGCGTTCCACAGCGCCAGCGGGGTGACGCGGTAGGTGTGCACGTGCTCGGGCGCGCGCTCGAGTTCGGCGAACGGCGCAATGGCGGCGCGCGCCGCGCCGGCCTGCTCGTGGTCGACTTCGAGCAGCACCGTCTTGTCGGACTGCACAATCAACGGGCCGTCAGTCAATGGCGCCGCTCCTTTTCATTCTCTGCATCGTCGCCGCGAGTCATCGCCCATCCATTATCGGCCGGCGGCCGACACCACCGACGTGATGCGGTGGATGGCGAACTCGCGCAGACGCCCAGACGCCGAGTCGAATGCGGTGAGCTGACCGCCCCGAACGGTGATCGGCGCCACAACCCGCTGGGTCGCGACACCCGCGGCATCCAAATAACCAATTACCAACGTGTCTTGTTCCTTGGCCGCGCGCTGTAACAACGACATGGTGACCGCCGGATCGACGCGATTGTTGCCGAACGGTGCGGCGGTCACCTTTCGCAGCACCGCCACCACCGCGTTCAGGTTCTCGGCGTTCGGGCGCGGCATCGGGCGGTAGGGCCGCCGCTGCGCGGGCGTGGGCACCCGGGCCCCACGAGGCCGGACGTCGACGATGGCGCCGGTGGAGTCCTCGGCCGCCGGGGCGAAGCCCGCCGCCCGCAGCGCGGCCAGCACCTCGCCGATCGGAGCCGGAGACACCGCGACCGTCGGGGCCAGGGCGCGCAGTTGCACCCCTTCCGTCGCGGGGGCGGCCACGGCTTGCGCCAGCAGCGCCGGGTCCTCGCATCGCACAAACGAAGCCGCCATGCCGATCCGCAGCTGGCCATGCCGGCGCGCGACGTCGTCGATGAGGTAGGTAAGCCCTTGCGGCACAGGAGTTTTGGAATGGTTGGCGAACAGGGCATGCATCCAGTCGCTGGTCTTTCCCACGTCGAGCGCATGCCGGATCGACTGCTCGCTGATCCGGTACACCATCGCGGTGCCGGCCGATTCGACGGTGGCCACCGCGGCCAGCTGCTCGGCGAGGTCGCGCTGCAGCGGGCCCGGCACCACCACGGTCAGGTCGGCCTGGACCAGGAAGTAGTCGATCGGTTTGGGCAGGACCCGCGCCATGGCATCGATCGCGGCCTGGGCGTCGGCGCTGTCGTCGATCAGGGCACGGCCGGGGGTGCTGAGCGCACCCCGCCCCACCAGCCCCAGCGCCTGGCTCTCGGCCAGCAGGTCACCCACGGGTCCGGGCTGCAGCCGCTTGGCCCAGCGGGGGCGTCGCCAGATGAGTGCCGCGGAGGCTTCGACCGCATTCACACCCGCACCCGGCGGCAAGTGGGCCAGCATCCCCAGCAGCAGCCGGCGATCCAGCGGTGCGGCCGTGGAGTACAGCGCATCGGTAAGGGCGCCATAGGGTTTGGCGTCGGGTCCCCGAGTCCCGACCAAGGCCGGCCGGCTCGGCAGGTCCAGCCAGCTGGTCGCCAGCAGCTGCCAGCGCTCGGCGGCGGGCAGCGCCGCGAACCGTTCGGTGGCCACGGTCGGCGCCCAGTACGGGCCCTCGCCGCTTGCCGGTTCCGGGTCGGGCATCCCGCTCGCGATCAAGCCGGCCGCGGCCGCCACCTCGAGGACCAGACCCAGCCGCGACTCGTCGATGCCGGTCACCTTGCTGAGCCGTTTGACGTCCCGAATTCCCAGTCCGCCGCTGCGCAGCTCGGAAACCGGTGCGGCGGCTAGCGTTTCGATCAGGACGTCGAGTTCTCGCAGCAGGTCGATGGTGGCGCCGGCCGCCGCCGCGTCGACGTCGCCGGTGGTGGTGGTCGAGACCACCGGGTCCGGTGCGGTCAATCGCATGGGGCCGGGCTGTTCGCCGCGCAGCACCTGCCCGACGTGGCGGGGCAGGATCACCGTCTCGGCGTCGATGCGGCGCAGCAGGCCCATCGCCAGCAGCTGGGGCACCGGCCGGTCCGGGGGGGCGCCGGGCGCGGCGTCACGGGTGCGGCCCATCGGGGAACCCTCCAGAAGCCTTTCCAGCACGTCCAGCTGCGCCTCGCTGAGGTCGTCGATGAGGCCGGCGATCTCTTCGCCACTGCGGGAGGCGTCCTCGAGGGTGACCTGGCCCGGATACCAGGGGAGTGCCGTCCCGGCGTCGGGTGCGACACGAAGCGCGGCGTCACCCCAGACCAGGGCGCGCTCCCGCAGATCGTCCAGCGCGCCGACCACGTCCGCCTCGGGGGCGCGCTCGCCGATCAGCGCCAGCAGTTTGGCCGTCGGGACCGGCGTGGCATCGGCTTGCAGCACCAACAGCGCGTCGAGCACCGCCAGCCGCAGGAAGTCGAGCTCGTCGGTGGCGGCCTTGACCGACTGGCGGGCCTGCGCGCGCGCGGCCAGCGCGGCGATGCTGCCGGGCGGGGGCTGGGCGAGGTCCGGCCGCAGCTCCAGCAGTCGGATCAGCCGCTCGTCGGGCAAGCCGGCCAGCCACGACCCCAGCGGGATATCCGGGGTGTTGTCGGTCATTGCTGACCAGCGTAAAGCAGCCGGCGGGTTCCAAGCGGGCAACGGATGCCGGAGGCTCGTCCGGCGAACTGACGGTCTTGCACGACGGGCGCGAGAGCGACCTGTCAGAATGGACGGCGTGGCTGACACTGCTGAGGGCAAAGCCCGCAAAACCAGGTATGTCGACAACGGGTGGCCGACGACGGACGCCGACGACCACGCGGTGAGCGAACTCGCGACCGACCGGACGGGCGCATTGTCGCCCTTCGGCGAGCTGGTGTTCCCGCTGCCCTCCACTGACCTGCCCTACCTGCATCCGGTCACCGTCGTTAACAGGTAGGCGCCAGGATGGCTAAGGCCTCCGAGGCCGCCAAGCCCCCGGCGACCTGGACAGCGGGGGAACCCCCCTCGGGTGCCTTGTCACATGTGGACGACCGTGGGGCAGCGCACATGGTCGACGTCAGCGGCAAGGGAGCCACCAAGCGCACCGCCGTCGCCGCGGGTACCTTGCATACGTCGCCGCACGTCGTGGAGCTCATCTCGGCCGGGGGCCTGCCCAAGGGCGACGCGCTGGCTACCGCCCGGGTGGCGGGGATTCTGGCGGCGAAGCGCACCAGTGACCTGATCCCGCTCTGCCATCAGTTGGCGCTCACCGGTGTCGACGTGGATTTCACCGTGGGGCCCGCCGACATCGAGATCATCGCGACGGTGCGCAGCACCGACCGAACGGGTGTGGAGATGGAGGCGCTGACCGCCGTCAGTGTGGCCGGTCTGACGCTCTACGACATGATCAAAGCGGTGGACCCCGCCGCGCGGCTCGATGAAATTCGGGTGCTGCGCAAGGAAGGCGGGAAAACCGGAACGTGGGTGCGGCGATGAGCGCCCGATCCGCCCGTATCATCATCGCCTCGACCCGTGCGTCGACCGGAGTGTACGACGACCGATGCGGGCCGATCATCGCCGAATGGCTTGGACAGCGGGGGTTTTCGTTCACCGAGCCGCAGGTGGTCGCCGACGGTGAGCCGGTCGGCGAGGCCTTGCGCAAGGCGATCGACGAGGGCGTCGACGTCATCATCACCTCGGGCGGCACCGGCATCTCGCCCAGCGACACCACGCCCGACCAGACCGTCGCGGTGCTCGATTCCATGATCCCGGGGCTGGCCGACGCCATCCGCCGGTCGGGCTTGCCGAAGGTGCCGACGTCGGTGTTGTCCCGCGGCGTGTGTGGCGTGGCTGGACGGACCCTGATCGTCAACCTGCCGGGTTCGCCCGGCGGGGTGCGCGACGGCTTGGGCGTGCTCGCCGATGTGCTCGACCACGCGCTCGATCAGCTCGCCGGTGGAGATCACCAGCGATGACGGTCGTCGTCCGCGCGGCCGTGACCGATCACCCGATCTTCCTGGCCGAGCACGAGGAACTCGTGGGGCATCAGTCGGCCGGGGCCGTCGTCGGCTTCGTCGGCATGATCCGCGACCACGACGGCGGGCGACGGGTGGTGCGGCTGGAGTACTCCGCGCATCCGTCGGCCGACCAGGTGTTGGCCGCAGTGGTCTCCGAGGTCGCGGAGCAGTCGAGCGGGGTGCGCGCCGTGGCGGCGAGCCACCGGATCGGGGTGCTGCACATCGGGGAGGCGGCGCTGGTGGCGGCGGTGGCCGCGGACCATCGTCAGGCGGCGTTCGCCACCTGCGCGCTTCTGGTCGACACCATCAAGGCCCGGCTACCGGTGTGGAAGCACCAGTTCTTCGACGACGGAGCCGAAGAATGGGTCGGCTCGGCGTAACGCGGTAGCCATTGGAATGCCGGCACGCCCCGAAGCGCGAACGTTCGAGGCGTGCCGGGCAGTCTGGCGGGCGGGCCTCAGGTGGTCGGCGCCGGCTGGGCAATCGCGTCCAGCGCGTCGTTGCCCTGGATGTCCTGAGCCCGAATGGCATCCCACAGCTGCTTCGTGTAGCCGACCGAGGAAACCGCCAGCGGCATGTTGGCCGGCACGAAACCGTGGAAGTCGGTGTCGACGACGGGCGCGTCCGCCGGCGGTGCCGGCGGAAGGTCGACCGGGGGCGCCGGGGGCATGGCGTCAGCCGGCGGAAGGTCGGCCGGAGGCGCCGGGGGCACGTCGGCCGGTGGCGCGGGGGGCATGGCGTCAGCCGGCGGAAGGTCGACCGGGGGCGCCGGGGGCACGTCGGCCGGAGGCGCGGGCGGCAGGTCTGCCGGGGGCGCCGGCTGGTCGAAGGAGGCCAGCTGCACCGGCGCGGGGGGAGGAGGGGCGTCCGGCGGGGGAGCCAGCGGTGCCGGCTGACCGTTGATTCCGGGCGCGTCCAGCGGAGCGTCCAGGGCGGCCGGCGCAGGAACCTCGCGCGGCGTCGGGCCCGACAGCGGACCACCGCACACCGGCCACGCGCCGCGGCCCTGGGTCGCCAGCACGCGCTCGGCCACGGCGATCTGCTGGTCCCTGGTGGCCAACTCGGCCGACGGGGCGTACTGGCCACCGCCGTGCGAGGCCCAGGTGCTCGCGCTGAACTGCACGCCGCCGTGATAGCCGTTGCCGGTGTTGATTGCCCAGTTGCCGCCCGACTCGCAACGGGCTACCTGGTCCCATTCGCCATCGGTGGCCGCGGCCGCTTGGCCGGCTAGGGCGATGCTGCCGCCACCGAGGACGGCGCCGGTGACGGCGATCTTGGCGACGCTGATGTTTGACGTGCTGGGCTTGCGGTGACGTCCACTCATGGGCCGTGAAAAATCCTCTCTCGTCACGCGCCTGCGAGGTCAGCTGTCGGGTTCGGGTTGGAGAGGCCACCCGGCCGCCATCGTTCACTGTGAACGACTCCGGCTTCACCCCAAGGGGCCGCGCGCGGCCCCAGTCCGATCACGGTGGACCGGTGGGTCCCCCGTCTCCATCCACGAAGGTCGGTGGGCCCCTGCCTATTGGATGGAGTTCGGCGCGATAGGGAGGGGAGGTCCGCCAATTCGGTTGTCTTGGCGAGCCTTCGGAGAAACGTAGCGGTTTATGTTGGTCCCGTCACGTTCTGCGAAACCCGGCGTTTCCCTCTCGTCCACTTGCGAAAAGCCGAGGAACACGCGCCATTCACCCAGGTCATAGCACCCGATATCGCAGCGTGATTGCGTCGTTATCGTTCCGTTACGTGACATATTTCACAGTTTCAGCCGCCGGCGAAGGGCGGCAGAACGTCGATCGTGTTGCCGGCGTGCAACGGTGCGGTTTCGTCGCGGACCGCGACCCCGTCACAGAGGTAGGAGCACCTGCTCAACACCGTGGCGAGTCGAGAGCCGCGCGTGGCGAGGCGCTCGACCAGATCGGCCACCGTGGTCCCGGGCCGCACCACCACCGTCTCCGACTCGGCTCCGGCCGCCGCCCGTGCGGCCGCGAAATAGCGCACCGTCACCTGAATCCCGTCTTGCTGGACGGAGGCTTGACCCATGGGGCTAGCCACCGATCGCGCTCATCGGACGGTCGGGCTGGATGAAGTTCGGGTCGTTGATGCCGTGACCCGCCGGCTTGCCCCACATCGCGACGCGCCAGGCGGTCTCGATCGCGTCGTCGGACGCGCCGGTACGCAGCAGGGTCCGCAAGTCGGTTTCCTCCGCGGAAAACAAGCAGCTGCGGACTTGGCCATCGGCGGTCAGGCGGGTGCGATCACAGGCCGAGCAGAAAGCGTGCGAGACCGACGCGATGACGCCGAACTTCCCGCTCGGCGTACCCGGGCCCGTGTCGACGAGCCAGAGTTCGGCGGGCGCCGATCCGCGCGGCGCCGGGTCCGGGCGTAGCCGGAAGTGTGGGCGCAGCGTCTCGAGCACATCGTCGGCGCTCAGCGCGACGCCCCGGCGCCATTGGTGCCCCGCATCCAGCGGCATCTGCTCGATGACGCGCAATTGGTGGCCGCGCTCAAGACAGAACCGCAGCAGCTCGACGACGTCCTCGCGGCCGGTGGTGGGGTCGAGCACGGCGTTCACCTTGACCGGTGTCAGGCCCGCGTCGTGGGCGGCGGCCAAGCCGGCGAGCACGTCGTCGAGCCGGTCCCGGCGAGTGATCGCCGCGAAGTGGTCACGGTCCACGCTGTCCATGGACACATTGACCCGGTCCAGGCCCGCCCGGGCGAGCGCCGCGGCGCGGCGCGCCAGTCCGATGCCATTGGTGGTCAGGGAGATCTCCGGGCGCGGCCGCAGGGCCGCCGCCGCCGCGACCACCTCTTCGAGGTGTCGCGCCAACAGGGGCTCGCCACCGGTGAAGCGCACGCTGGTGATACCCAACCTGGTGACGGCGATGTGCATCAGCCGTGCCAGCTCGTCGGGGCGCAGCAGTTGCTCGCCGGGCAGCCAGTCCAGCCCCTCGGCCGGCATGCAGTAAGTGCACCGCAGGTTGCAGCGGTCGGTCAGCGAGACCCGCAGGTCGGTGGCGACCCGCCCGTAGGTGTCCACCAACGGGCCGGTGCCCGGGGCGTTCCGCGCGGCGGCGCCGTCGGTGCGGCCCGGCACCGTCGGCACACCCAGCGCGGTCAGCGTCATGCGCCCACCGGCGAATAGTGGGACGGTGAACTGACCGGCACGATCTCCTTGCCCAGCGGCATCAACGACACGGGGATCAGCTTGAGGTTGGCCAGCGCCAGCGGAATGCCGACGATGGTGATCGCCATCGCCAGCGCACTGGCCAAGTGACCGATCGCCAGCCAAATCCCGAACAACAGCACCCAGATGACGTTTCCGATGAGGGCCGCCGTCCCGGCGGTCGGCTTGTCGACGATCGTGCGGCCGAACGGCCACAACGCGTAGGAGGCGATGCGCAGCGACGCGAAACCAAAGGGGATGGTGACGATCAGCACGAAGCTGAGGAGCGCCGCGACGAGGTATCCGACGGCCATCCATAGGCCGCCGAACACGAGCCAGATGATGTTCAGGATCAGGCGCATATCTCCTCCACCGTCGATGCCCAGCGTACCGAGTGGGCAAAAACAGGGGTGCTCGTCAGGCAAGCATCCGAGTAGGATCAAGGACCAAACGGCGTCCTGCGCAGGCGGGACGCTTATTGTGTTTTCCATCCTATTGATCCGTGAGACAAGCAGGTGAGACCAGTGCCGACCGGCAAGGTTAAGTGGTACGACGCCGACAAGGGGTTTGGCTTCCTGTCGCAAGAGGACGGCGAAGACGTGTACGTCCGCTCGTCGGCGTTGCCCGCTGGGGTCGAGGGACTCAAAGCGGGCCAGCGCGTGGAGTTCGGCATCGCCTCCGGGCGGCGCGGGCCTCAGGCGCTGAGCCTCAAACTGATTGAGCCGCCGCCCAGCCTCACCAAGCCGCGCCGCGAGGTTCCCGCCGAGCACAAGCACAGCCCGGACGAACTGCACGGCATGGTCGAGGACATGATCACGCTGCTGGAGAGCGCCGTGCAGCCCGAGCTGCGCAAGGGACGCTACCCGGACCGCAAGACGGCTCGGCGGGTTTCCGAGGTGGTCCGGGCGGTCGCCCGGGAGCTAGACGCCTAGCTCCTCGCCACGGCGTGCGCCGTCTGCGCGGAAGGGGTGAGGAAGTGCCGGTCACGGGGTACTCCCACCTCGCCACAGTCGTCGAGCAAGGAGGCTGCGATGGCACAGCAAGCGCACGTCACCGAGGAGCAAGCCAGGGCACTGGCCGAGGAGTCTCGCGAAACCGGTTGGGACAAACCATCCTTCGCGAAGGAACTGTTCCTCGGTCGTTTCCCGCTCGAGCTAATCCACCCGTTTCCCAAACCGTCCGACGCCGACGAGGCGCGCACACGCGCGTTTCTGGACAAATTGCGCGACTTCCTTGACGGCGTTGATGGCAGCGTCATCGAACGCGACGCGCAAATTCCCGACGAGTATGTGAAGGGTCTAGCCGAACTGGGCTGTTTCGGCATGAAAATTCCGTCGGAATACGGCGGCCTGAACATGTCGCAAGTGGCCTACAACCGGGCGCTGATGATGGTTTCCTCCGTTCATCCCAGCCTCGGTGCGCTGTTGTCGGCCCATCAGTCGATCGGGGTGCCGGAGCCGCTCAAACTCGCCGGCACCCCGGAGCAGAAGAAGAAGTTCTTGCCCCGGTGTGCCGCGGGCGCCATATCGGCGTTTCTGTTGACCGAACCGGACGTGGGCTCCGATCCGGCCCGGCTGGCCTCCACGGCAACACCCGTCGAAGACGGGACGGCCTACGAGCTCGACGGCGTGAAGTTGTGGACCACCAACGGCGTGGTCGCCGAACTGCTGGTCGTCATGGCTCGGGTGCCCCGCAGTGATGGGCACCGTGGGGGCATCAGCGCTTTCGTCGTCGAGGCCGACTCACCCGGGATCACCGTGGAGCGGCGCAACAAGTTCATGGGGTTGCGCGGCATCGAGAACGGGGTGACCAGGCTGCACCGCGTTCGGGTGCCCGGCGAAAACCTGATCGGCCGCGAGGGCGACGGTTTGAAGATCGCGCTGACCACGCTTAACGCCGGGCGGCTGTCGATTCCCGCGAACGCGGCGGGTTCGTCGAAGTGGGGCTTGAAGGTGGCGCGCGACTGGTCCAGGGAGCGTGTGCAATGGGGCAAGCCGCTGGCCGAGCACGAAGCGGTGGCCCGCAAGATCTCGTTCATCGCGGCGACCAACTACGCGCTCGACGCGGTGCTCGAGCTGTCCGGCCAGATGGCCGACGAAGGGCGCAACGACATCCGGATCGAGGCGGCGTTGGCCAAGCTGTGGTCCAGCGAGATGGCGTGCATCATTGCCGACGAGGTCATGCAGATCCGCGGTGGCCGGGGCTATGAGACGGCGGAGTCGCTGGCCGCGCGCGGCGAACGCGCGGTGCCGGTCGAACAGGTATTGCGGGACTTGCGGATCAACCGCATCTTCGAAGGATCCAGCGAGATCATGAGGCTGCTCATCGCCCGGGAGGCGGTCGATGCCCACCTGTCCGCGGCCGGTGACCTCGCGAAGCCCGACGCTGGTTTGCGGCAGAAGGCCGCGGCGGCGGTCGGCGCCAGCGGGTTCTATGCAAAGTGGTTGCCCCAGCTCGTTTTTGGAGAAGGCCAGCGACCCAGGGCATACAGCGAATTCGGACCGCTGGCGTCGCATCTGCGTTTCGTCGAGCGCTCCAGCCGCAAGCTGGCCCGCAACACCTTCTACGGGATGGCGCGCTGGCAGGCCAAATTGGAGCAGCGCCAGGGGTTCCTCGGGCGCATCGTCGACATCGGCGCCGAGCTGTTCGCGATGTCCGCGGCCTGCGTGCGGGCCGAGGCCCAGCGCGCCGCGGACCCGGCGGCCGGTCGACAGGCCTACGAGTTGGCCGATACGTTTTGCCGGCAGGCCACCTTGCGGGTCGAGGCGTTGTTCGATGCGTTGTGGACCAATACCGACGGCTGGGATGTCCGGCTGACCCGGGAGGTGGTGCGAGGCCGTTACGTCTGGCTCGAAGACGGCATCATCGACCAGTCGGAGGGCACCGGCCCGTGGATCGCCCACTGGGAGCAGGGCGCATCAACCGAGACGAATCTGGCTCGGCGATTCCTGAGTTCTTGAGCCCGTGGCGCCGAGCGTCGACTTGTTGAGCGAGATTCTGCGATTTGGCGCCAACAAGTCGACGTTGGGGCCGTGAGGCAGAATTGTCGCCATGGCCACCTACGTCGCCGGGACGGGTGAATTCACCCGCGACACCAACTACATCACCACCCGCGTCACCGCCGACGGGCGCGACGGCTACCCGGTGGAGCCCGGCAGGTACCGGCTCATCGTCGCCCGCGCATGTCCGTGGGCTAACCGCGCCATCATCGTGCGGCGGTTGCTGGGCCTGGAACGCGTTCTCTCCATTGGGTTTTGCGGGCCCACCCACGGCGAACGCAGCTGGACGTTCGATCTCGATCCCGGGGGCGTCGACCCCGTGCTGAAGATCCCGCGGCTACAAGATGCCTATTTCAAGCGCTATCCCGACTATCCGAAAGGCATCACGGTTCCCGCGATCGTCGATGTCCCGTCCGGTGCTGTGGTGACGAATGATTTCGCGCAGATGACCCTGGACTTCTCGACGGAATGGACCGCTCACCACCGCGAGGGTGCCCCGGAGCTGTACCCGGAGCGGTTGCGCGCCGAGATCGACGAGGTGAACAAGCGGGTCTACACCGAGATCAACAACGGTGTGTACCGCTGTGGCTTCGCCGGCTCACAGCAGGCCTACGAGGCGGCCTACGACCGGCTGTTCGCCGCGTTGGACTGGGTGAGCGACCGCCTGGCCAACCAGCGATACCTGGTGGGCGACACCATAACTGAGGCCGACGTGCGGCTGTTCACCACACTGGCCCGCTTCGACCCCGTCTACCACGGTCACTTCAAGTGCAACCGAAGCAAATTGAGCGAGATACCAGTGTTGTGGGCGTACGCGCGTGACCTGTTCCAGACACCCGGGTTCGGCGACACCGTCGACTTCGTGCAGATCAAGCAGCACTACTACATCGTGCACGCCGACATCAACCCCACCGGCATCGTGCCCAAGGGGCCGGACCTCGCGGGCTGGCTGTCGCCGCATGGTCGGGAGGCCTTGGGCGGCAGGCCCTTCGGCGGCGGAACTCCTCCGGGGCCACCGGTCGAGGGGGAGCGGGTGCCCGACGGGCACGGCGCCCAGCGCAGCGTGCCGAACTTTGCCCGCGAGCGTCGACTTGTCGGGCGGAATGGCCCGAATCTGCCACGATAAGTCGACGTTCGGCGCCGATCAAAGCCGGTAGCCGGCGGCGAGCAGTGCCCTTCGGGCGCGTGCCACCACGACGTCGGGCCGGTGCCGCAGCACGTCGGCGCTGACCCGGACAACCGTCCACCCTAGCGCCTCGAGTTCGGCCAGCCGATCGATGTCTCGGGTTCGCTGGACGGGGTCCGTCCAGTGTTGCGCGCCGTCGAATTCCAGACCGACCTTGCAGTCTTCCCAGCCCATATCTACGCGCGCAATCACTGCGCCCCACTCGTTGAGTACTTCGATCTGGGTCTGTGGCCGTGGTAAGCCGCCGCCGACAAGCACAAGACGAGTTCTGGATTCCCACGGCGATTCGGCGCCTGCGTCGGCCAGGAGCAACGCCCGTCGCAACTGCACCAAACCGCGCGCCCCGCGATGACGTTCGACCAGCAGCTCGACGTCAGCCGTCTTCACCTCGGTGGCACGCATAAGCGCGTCCAACCGAATCACCGCCGCGGTCAGGCCTTTTCGTCGTCCTAAGTCGAACGCCGTGCGAGCCGGCGTGGTAAGGCAAATTCCATCTCGGACGCACGTTTCGTCGTCGGCCAAAGTGTCGCTGTGGAGAACAATGTCACGCGCCTTATCGCGGCTGGTCCGGTTGAGCTCGGCCGGCAACCAATCGTCGATCCATGCCGTGCGATGTAGCGCCGCCGCGGATAGGCCCGCCACGGTCGCGGTCCGGCCCGACCACAGCCAGGCCGCCACCGCCCGGGTCACGGGCGTCAACTTCTGGCCGCGGGGGATGTACACATTGCGGTGGACCATCTCGAAGTTGGTTCGCAATTGGTGCGGCGTGACAATGCCGGCTGCCAGCGCTTCGGTTCCTCTGAATGGCCACCCCAGGTTTCCCATGCCGACACACTGCCCGGTGACACCGACACCCTCGGCCCAACGTGGACTTGTCGTGCCGGAACGGCCTGAATTCGCCCAACAACTCGACGTTCGGCGCCCTAGCGCTCAATAGGTAAGGCGCACCGACCATTCCGCGTGCGGGACATCGCGCAACTCGCCGCCGGGATCCATGACGAGCGTCAGCAATTGCACGACTATCCCGACCAGGCGCCCGCGCTGTGGGTCGACCGGGGGGATGGTGACCGCGAACCGCGTGCCCGGCCGAAAGATGGTGCTGGTGGTGTTCGTCGGGTCCTCGTACACCTGCAGCAGCCGCCATGGCGCCCGGGATATCGCGTCGGGCACCGAGAGCTGGACCGGATAGCGCTCGCTGACCTTCAGCTCGCCCTGTGCTTGGGGCGTGTCGCAGTCGGCGAGGTTGAGCACGTTGCAGTACAGGTACGGCCCCACCCTCGTGAGGTGGCCGTGCGAATACGCGCTGATCTCCGGGCGCTGGGGACCGGACGGGCGTACCAGCAGCCAGGTGCCGACCCCAACGGCCACGCACGCCAGAGCCATCAGGCCGGCAAGGAGCACGACCACACCGCGTTTCACTCGGGCACCACCGCGGCGCTGCCGCGGCGCACGCCCTCCTGCTCGACCATGACGGGCCGGTTACCTCCGAGGCCGGGAATCAGCGAATTCCCTTGATAGCTCACAAGCGTCTGCGCCAACCCGAGGATGAGTAGCGCCGTGACCGCGGTGAAGCCGACCCAGAGTTCGGTGTAGACCAACACGCCTACGGCGCCGCCCAGCACCCAGGCCAGCTGCAGCGTCGACTCCGAGCGCCCGAAGCCCGACGCCCGCGACTCCTCAGGCAGGTCGTGCTGCAACGAGGCGTCCAGCGACGCCTTCGCGATCGCGCTGGAGCCCGACGTGACGAGGGTGGCAATCACGGCCGCCACGAGGGTGCCCGCCACCGACGCCGCCAGCGCGACCGCCGAGACCGCCAGCGTGCAGCGCACCACCAGGACGGCCGGCCGGCCCAGCCGCAGGCGTGCGGCGGCGAAGTTGCCGGCGAAGTTGCCGATGCCGGCCGCCGCGCCGATCATCCCGAGCATGCCCAGCTGAACCCAGCCGTTGGCTTCGTGCGCCTTGGCGACGAACGCGGGGTACAAGAACAGGAAGCCGACCATCACCTTGATGGTGCAGTTGCCCCACAACGACGTGATGATGTTGCGGCCCAGCGGTTGTCGCAGCGTTCCGCCGACCTTCTTGACCTCTTTGTGCCAATTGCGGCGCTGCGGTTCGCTGTCCTGGCGGTAGCTCAAGGTGGCGGGCACCTCGCCGGCCGTCACCTCGACCCAGCGTGGGATCCGCATCGACAGCGATGCGCCGGCGACCGTGACCGCGATGACGACGAACAACGCGCCGGGCAACTTGAACAGGTGGGTGCAGACGAACTCGACACCGGCCGCGACGGCCCCGCCGGCGATGGTGCCGCCGAGCAGACCGAACACGGTCAGCCGGGAGTTCACCCGCACCAGGTCGATGGTCGGCGGCATGACCCGCGGGGTCACGGCGCTGCGCAGCACGCTGAAGGACTTGGAGAACACCATCATGGCCAGCGCGCACGGATAGAGCACCCAGGACGGGTAGCTTCCGGTGGCGCCGTCGTAATTCATGATCAGCACCAACGCCAATGCCGTGCGCAAGACGAACGACCCGGCGAGTGCGACCCGTCGGCCGTGCTGCAACCGGTCCAGTGCCGGGCCGATGAGGGGCGCGACGACCGCGAACGGCGCGATGGTGATCAGCAGGTACAACGCGACCCGGCCCTTGCTCTCCCCGGTGGCCGCCGCGAAGAACAGGGTGTTGGCCAGCGCCACCGCCATCGCGGCGTCCACCGCGAAGTTGGCCATCACCGGCCACGTCAGCGCGGTCAGACCGGATTTGTCGGCGCCGTCGGCGGTGGCGGCGCGCTGCACCATCCAGTACATCCGCGAACCCATCTCGCGGCTTCGCTGCGCGGCGGCGCGGGTGACGGTGATCCGTTCGCCCCCAGGGGCCCCGCGTGGGGGTGCACTGTCGTCTGGTTCCGGCTCCGAGCGGTGGCCGATGGGCGGTAGATAGCGATTGGCGCTGGGCATCGGCGGTGGCCGGCGCGCCCGGCGATAGTCAGCATCGTCAGCGGGGTAATTGGCCATGCCCGGATGCTGATTGGCAGCTCCGTTGCGGGGCCGGCGACCCGGGGAAGAGGCCACGCGGCCCGGATCGTCACGCCGCCGTCCAGACACGTTCCGATTCTCCCCTATGCCGCCGACAAGCGTCTGCAGGTAACGGGGCGTGGCTCGTCAACCTAGTATTGGAACCGCAATGCAGGAAGGGGACAGTGTGACCGGGTCCATGGAGGAATCCGCCGTGGCGAGCGTGGCCGAGTGGCCCGAGGAGCTGGCGGCGGTGCTCACGGGCGCGGTCGACCAGGCCAGAGCCGCCGTCGTGGAGTTCAGCGGCGCGGAAACGGTCGGCGATTACCTGGGCGCCAGCTACGAGGATCCGACCGCGGCCACCCACCGGTTCCTGGCGCACCTGCCCGGTTACCAGGGCTGGCAATGGGCCGTCGTCGTCGCCGCGTACCCCGGCGCCGACCACGCCACCGTCAGCGAAGTGGTGCTGATTCCGGGCCCGACGGCCCTGCTCGCGCCGGAGTGGGTTCCGTGGGACCGGCGGGTGCGCCCCGGAGACTTGAGCCCCGGGGACCTGCTGGCGCCCGCCGCCGACGATCCGCGATTGGTCCCCGGCTACGTCGCCAGCGGTGACCCCGAGGTCGACGAGACCGCCGCCGAAATCGGGCTGGGCCGGCGCTGGGTGATGAGTGCCTGGGGCCGCGCGGAGGCCGCCGAGCGATGGCACACCGGCGAGCACGGTCCCGACTCGCCGATGGCGCGCTCCACAAAACGGGTGTGCCGTGACTGCGGATTCTTCCTGCCGTTGGCGGGGTCGCTCGGCACGATGTTCGGCGTCTGCGGAAACGAACTGTCGGCCGACGGGCAGATCGTCGACAAGCAGTACGGTTGCGGCGCGCATTCGGACACCCCGGCTCCGGCGGGCACCGGTTCGCCCGCGTACGAGCCATACGACGACGGCGTACTCGACGTCGTGGCGGCGCCGCCCGTGCCGCCCGAGCCGGCACAGGCCCCCGAGACTCCGCCGGAATCTTCGGAGCCGACGACTCCGCCGGAACCTTCGGAGTCGGCCGAGCCGCCCCAGGACGGCGAACCGGAGTTGTCGGCATCAGGGCCCGAGGCGCCGGAGCCGGAGCCCGAAGCGCCGGAGTCGGAGCCCGAGGCGGACTAGCCCTTCTCGGCGGCGGCCTTGATCTTGGCCAACGAGGCGTTCATGCCGTCGAGCAATTCCCGTTCGAAGTTGGTGGTCCCCCCGAACAGCGCGTTCACGGTCAAGTTGGAGACCGCTGTCACGCCGTTCTCGGCGTGGCGGCTTTCGATGACTCGCGTGCCCTCACCGGTCGGTTGCAGCTCGTAACTCCAGATCGTCCGGTTGGCGTCGACTCGGAACGCAAGCTTGGTCTCCGGGATGACCTCGACGACCGTGGACGTGGTCGGCCAGAACATTCGGTTACGACGATTGATATTGAGGGTGCGCATGCCCTGGCGCAGCGGGCCGAAGGTCTTCATCCAACGACATTGCGGGCTCCACTCCGGCATCCGCCGAAGGTCCGATATCAATCCCCACACCGTGGAAACCGGTGCGTTGATATCGATTTGCGCTTGCAGTAGTGGGGCTACCATCGATCCTCCCGGGTTCGTGATTGCGAAACTAGCCGTGGTCGAAATAGTTCTCGAGTCCCTCTTGTGCCCCTCGCGCGCCGCGGCGGGCCGCCACGAGTTGTGAGACGAAGATGGTCGTGCCGAGCGCCCCCACTCCCAGCCCGGCCAGCGTCAGCGGGCGCCAGCTCTGCAGGGACGGCACGAAGAAGGCGGCGGCCGCAGCGACCAGCCAGCCGAGCGCGCCAAGGGCGATGAACGGCCACGCGTTGAGCAGCGCGGGCGGCAGGGGCGGCGCCTCGCGCTTCGGGCCGGGTTCAACGGGCATCGCGACTAACATAGCGGCCCGCCGTACCGCCCACTTGCGCGGCCGGGTGCCCGAAATCGCCTGGCCTGCGCGGGTTAGTGCCCACCCAAGCGGCTCGGCGCTACCCGGCCCGCGCAGCGTTGAGGACCAAAGCCCATCGTTCGCCGGTTCGTGTCCCGCTTTCTTGAGGTTGCGTGTAACCTCGCGCCATGCCTGACAGCGATGCCCGGCTGGCCAGTGACCTGTCGCTGGCGGTCATGCGGCTGGCCCGCCAATTGCGGTTCCGCAACCCGTCATCGCCGGTGTCGTTGTCTCAGCTGTCGGCGCTGGCCACGCTGGCCAATGAGGGCCCGATGACGCCCGGCGCGCTGGCTATTCGCGAACGGGTCCGGCCGCCGTCGATGACCCGGGTGATTGCGTCGCTGGCCGAGATGGGCCTGGTGGACCGAGCCCCGCATCCGATCGACGGCCGGCAGGTGCTGGTCTCGGTTTCCGCGTCCGGCGCCGAGTTGGTCAAGGCGACCCGGCGTGCCCGTCAGGAGTGGCTGGCCAAGCGGCTGGCGACGCTGGACGACGCGCAACGTGACACTCTGCGCAACGCGGCTGACCTGATGGTGGCCCTGGTCGACGAAGGCCCGTGAGCGAGAAAACCGATGGCCCAAACGTTCAGGACGTTGACGATCCCGACGACCCGCGGCTCGACGATTTCCGCGACCTGAACAGCGTAGATCGTCGTCCCGATTTGCCGTCCGGCAAAGGCCTGGTGATCGCCGAAGGGGTGCTGGTCGTCCAGCGCATGCTCGCGTCCCGGTTCACCCCGCACGCCCTATTGGGGACCGAGCGCCGGCTCGCCGAGCTGGCAGACGACCTCGCGGGTAGCGGCGTGCCGTTCTACCGGACCTCCGCCGACGTCATGGCGCGAGTGGTGGGCTTTCACCTCAATCGTGGCGTGTTGGCCGCCGCCCGCAGGGTGCCGGAGCCGGGCGTGGCCGAGCTGGTCGAGCGCGCCCGGACCGTCGCGGTGCTCGAGGGCGTCAACGACCACGAGAACCTGGGCTCGATCTTTCGCAACGCCGCCGGATTGGGCGTGGACGCGGTGGTGTTCGGCAGCGGCTGCGCTGACCCGCTATACCGGCGCGCCGTCCGGGTCTCCATGGGCCACGCCTTGCTGGTCCCGTACGCACGAGCGACGGACTGGCCCGCCGAGCTGTTCACGCTGAAAGAGAACGGATTTCGGCTGCTGGCGATGACCCCGCAGGGCTCGGCCTGCGCGCTGCCGGAGGCCATGGCGGCGGTGCGCGGCGAACGCGTCGCGGTGCTGGTGGGCGCCGAGGGACCCGGGCTAACGCCGGCCACCCTGCGCTTGAGCGATGTGCGGGTGCGCATCCCGATGGCGCGCGGCACGGACTCCCTGAACGTCGCCACTGCGGCCGCTTTGGCGTTCTACGAGCGGGCTAGGCTCGGGCCGTGACCGACGATTCCGTGCCCTGGGCAACGGGTTTGACGGTTGCCGGGTTCGTCGCCGCAGTGACCGGGGCCGCGATCGTGGTGCTCAGTTTGGGGCTGATCCGGGTGCATCCACTGCTGGCGGTCGGGCTCAACATCGTCGCGGCCGGCGGGCTGGCGCCGACGCTCTGGGGTTGGCGGCACAAGTTGGTGCTGCGCTGGTTTTTGCTGGGCGCCGGAATCGGGGTTGCGGGAGCGTGGCTGACGCTGCTCGCGCTGACGGTGACGCGGTAGCGGCTAGCTATTGGCGATCGCAAGCGCGGCGTAGCCGGGCGCTGCGGGTCGCCACCGTCGGCCTATTGGCGATCGCAAGCGCGGCGTAGCCGGGCGCTGCGGGTCGCCACCGTCGGCCTAGCGCTGTCCGGCCGAGCGCACGCCGAGCAGCACATCCTCCCAAGCCGGGATGACCGGCTTGCCCCGTCGGGTGTGCACCGGCTGCTCTTGCGCAGCGGGCTCCTCTTGCGGAGCGGCGGCGGGCTTCACCGGCTCATCGAAGTCGACGTGGGACACCCGCGCGAGCGGCCGCAGCGGACGGTCGAAGTTCGGGTCGACCAGCTCCTTGGCCGCATCGTCGATAGCCGTGACGGTTCCGCCGTGCGCCCCGGGAGCAAAGCAGAAGTGCGCGATGTTGTCGGACCGGCCGGCCTTCCAGGCCAGTTGCACGGTCCAGCGGCTGTCCTCGTTGCGCCAGGCATCCCAGCTGAGCCTGTCGGGTTCCAGGCCACGCGTCACCAGGGCGGTGCTCACGGTTTCCAGCAGGGTGAGCACCGCGGGGCCGTCGGCGAGCACCGGATGCGCGGCCGTCGCCAGCTCTGCGGCCCGAGCACGTTCCAGCAACACCGGGTGCGCGAACCGGCGGACGCGCGCGACGTCGGAGCCCGACGCCGCGGCCACCTGCTCGACGGACGCGCCGGCCCGGATCTTGGCCTGAATCTCCTTGGGGCTCAACATGTTGGTGACCTGGATGTCGAGCTGTGGCTGTTCCAGCGGCACGAGGTCGCCGCGCACCGCGGCCTTCAGCTGATCGTCGACGGCGAGCCTGAACGGTTCCCCAGGATCGCCGGCCTCACAGATGATGTGTTTGCCCTCGGCATCGACCCCAACCATTTTGAGTTCCCGCATGGCTTCTCCTCGCAGGCTCCGTGCAGGTCGACGGACCCGTCTCGTGCGCACTCTAGTGCAGCTAACGCCCATAACCTGTGCTGACACGCTGGGCGGTTGCGCTTGGATTGCGAGGCGGTTACAGGCGCTCGACCACCCAGTCGACGCATTGCGTGAGGGCGCTGACGTCGTCGGGGTCAACCGCCGGGAACATCCCGACCCGCAACTGGTTGCGGCCGAGTTTGCGGTACGGCTCGACGTCGACGATGCCGTTCGCCCGCAAAACCTTCGCGACCGCCGCGGCGTCGACCTCGTCCGCGAAATCGACGGTGCCGACCACCTGAGACCGCAAGCCGGGGTCGGCGACGAACGGCGTGGTGTACGACCGCTCTTCAGCCCAGGAGTACAACCGCCGCGACGAATCGGCCGTGCGCTTGACGGCCCACTCGAGCCCGCCGTTGCCCAGCATCCAGTCGACCTGCTCGGCCATCAGCGCCAGGGTGCCGATCGCCGGGGTGTTGTATGTCTGGTTTTTCAGGCTGTTGTCCACCGCGATCGGCAGCGACAGGAAGTCGGGGACCCAGCGGCCGGAGCCGGCGATGGACTCGACCCGCGCCAACGCCGCCGGGCTCATGATGGCCAGCCACAGGCCGCCATCGCTGGCGAAATTCTTCTGCGGCGAGAAGTAGTAGGCATCGGTCTGGGTGATCTCGACCGGCAGGCCACCGGCGCCGGAGGTCGCGTCGATGACGACCAGGGCGTCGCCGGAGTCGGCGGGACGGCGGATGGGCACCGCCACCCCGGTCGACGTCTCGTTGTGCGCCCAGGCGATCACGTCGACCGAGGGGTCGCTCTGCGGCTCGGGCGCGCTGCCGGCATCCGCCTTGATGACGATGGGATCGCCGATGAACGGGTTCTTGGCGACCGCCGAGGCGAATTTCGAGCTGAACTCACCGAAGGACAGGTGCAGCGAGCGCTTGTCGATCAACCCGAACGCCGCCGCGTCCCAGAACGCCGTCGCGCCGCCGTTGCCCAGGATGACCTCGTAACCGTCTGGCACGGAGAACAGCTCGGCCAGCCCCGACCGGACCCGGCCCACCAGGTTCTTGACGGGCGCCTGCCGGTGCGACGTGCCGAACAGCGGTGCCGCGGTGGTCGTCAGCGCCTGCAACTGTTCGGGCCGGACCTTGGAAGGGCCGCATCCGAAGCGGCCGTCGCGGGGTTTGATGTCAGAGGGGACCTCGAGCTGATCAGCCATGCTCATCAGGTTAGTGAGCGGGCGTGACTGACGACGCAGCGGTCCGACTGCCGACGGCCCGGGCGGGCGCAAAGGGCCTGGTTGCGCGGCACGCGGTGCTGCACGCGCTGTGAGGCAGGGCACACTTAAACCCTGACCACCGGTCAGGTCACAGCCCCGCAAGGGGTCTAGAAGATATCCGGTACCTGCGGTACTGTCTGGACATAGCACGTCCAAATGTAAACCTCGTTGGGGAGGCTTGGATATGGCCAGGACACGACTGGTTCGGCGTTGGCGCCGCAACATGGAGGTGCGCGACGACGCCGAGTACGTCAACACGCTCGCCACGCTGTCCGAGGGGTCGGTGCGTCGAAACTTCAACCCGTACACCGACATCGATTGGGACTCACCCGAATTCGCCGTCACGGAGAATGACCCTCGGTGGATCCTGCCGACGACCGACCCGTTGGGGCGCCATCCCTGGTACCAGGCGCAGCCCGAAGAGCGCAAGATCAAGATCGGCATGTGGCGCCAGGCCAACGTCGCCAAGGTCGGGCTGCACTTCGAGTCGATCCTCATTCGCGGCCTGATGAACTACACGTTCTGGGTGCCGAACGGGTCCCCGGAATATCGGTACTGCCTGCACGAGTCGGTCGAAGAGTGCAATCACACGATGATGTTCCAGGAGATGGTCAACCGCGTCGGTGCCGACGTCCCGGGCATGCCCAGGATGCTCAAGTGGCTCTCGCCGCTGGTGCCGCTGGTAGCCGGCCCGCTGCCGGTGGCGTTCTTCATCGGGGTGCTCGCCGGCGAGGAGCCGATCGATCACACGCAGAAAAACGTTCTGCGCGAAGGTAAGTCGCTGCACCCGATCATGGAGCGGGTGATGGCCATTCACGTCGCCGAGGAAGCGCGGCACATCTCCTTCGCTCACGAGTTCTTGCGCAGGCGGGTGCCGCAATTGACGCGCCGTCAGCGATTCTGGACGGCGCTGTACCTGCCCCTGACGATGAAGGTTTTGTGCCGGGCGATCGTGGTGCCGCCCAAGGCGTTCTGGCAGGAGTTCGATATCCCGCGCGAGGTGAAAAAGGAGCTCTTCTTCCGGTCGCCGGAATCGCGAAAGTGGCTCAGCGACATGTTCGGTGACGTACGGATGCTCGCCCACGACACCGGGCTGATGGAGACGCGGTCCGCGCGGCTCATGTGGCGGCTCTGCAAGATCGACGGCAAGCCGTCGCGCTACCGTAGCGAGCCGCAGCGCCAGCACCTGGCCACCGCCCCGGCCGCATAGGGGCCGAACGGGTAATCGCCTATGCCGCACGTTATTACCCAGTCGTGCTGCAACGACGGGTCCTGTGTTTTCGCGTGCCCGGTGAACTGCATTCACCCCACGCCCGATGAGCCGGGCTTCGCCACATCGGAGATGCTCTACATCGATCCGGTGGCGTGCGTGGACTGCGGCGCGTGCGTGAGCGCCTGTCCCGTCGGCGCGATCGCTCCGGACACCCGGCTGGACATCAAGCAGCTGCCGTTCGTCGAGATCAACGCATCCTTCTACCCGGACCGGCCCGAGGGGAAGAAATTACCCCCGACGTCCAAGCTGGCCCCGGTGATCCCGGCCGCCCAGGTGCGTGCCCGGCGCCGGCCGCTGACCGTGGCCATCGTCGGCTCCGGGCCAGCGGCGATGTATGCCGCCGACGAACTGCTCACGCAGCATGGCGTGCGGGTCAACGTCTTTGAGAAGCTGCCCACGCCCTACGGGTTGGTGCGCGCCGGCGTGGCGCCCGATCACCAGAACACCAAAAGGGTCACCCGGTTGTTCGACCGAGTCGCCGGTGATCGCCGCTTCCGGTTCTACCTCAACGTCGAGGTCGGCCGGCACGTGAGTCACGCCGATCTGCTGGCTCACCATCACGCGGTGTTGTACGCCGTCGGCGCCCCCGACGACCGTCGCCTAAGGATCGAGGGCATGGGCCTACCGGGCACCGGAACCGCCACCGAACTGGTCGCGTGGATCAACGGGCACCCCGACTTCGCCGAGCTGCCAGTCGATCTCGGCCACGAGCGGGTGGTGATCGTCGGCAACGGGAACGTCGCCCTGGACGTGGCCCGGGTGCTCACGGCCGACCCGAACGACCTGGCCCGTACCGACATCTCCGATGGCGCACTGGCCGCGCTTCGCGCCTCCGCGGTCCGCGAAGTGGTGGTCGCCGCCCGGCGCGGCCCCGCCCAGTCTGCGTTCACCCTGCCCGAACTGATCGGACTCACCGGCTCGTCCGAGGTCGTGCTCAGCGCGGCCGACCACCAACTGGTGGCGGCCGACCTCGCGACCGTCACCGATCCCTTGGCGAAGCGCAAGCTGGAAATCCTGGCCAGCCTCGGCGACGACTCGGCGCAAAAAAACGTGCGTCCGCGAGTCAGGCTGACCTATCGGCTCACGCCGAACCGCGTCCTGGGGGACGGGCGCGCCACCGGCGTGGAGTTCGCGGTCACCGGCACCGACGAGTTGCACCGACTGGACGCGGGCCTGGTGCTGACGTCAATTGGCTATCGCGGCAAGCCGATTCGCGATCTGCCATTCGACGAGTCGGCGGCCGTCGTGCCCAACGACGGTGGCCGTGTGGTGGACCCCGACTCCGGGGCGCCGGTTAACGGAGCGTATGTCGCGGGCTGGATCAAACGCGGTCCGAGCGGGTTCATCGGCACGAACAAGTCGTGTTCCTTGCAGACCGTGCAGGCCCTGGTGGCCGATTTCAACGCCGGCAGGCTCAGCGACCCGGTGGCCTCACCGGGGGCGCTGGCCAAGCTGGTGCGGGCCCGGCAGCCCGACGCCGTCGATGCCCGCGGCTGGCGGGCGATCGACGCCGCCGAGATCGCCCGTGGCAGCGGCGACGGTCGGCCGCGGAACAAGTTCACCCGCGTCGCCGACATGCTCGCCGCCGCTGCCACCGCCGAGCCGGCGCCACCGCCGCGACGCGGGCTGCTGGACCGGCTGCTTGGCTGACCGGTAGTCGCCGAACGTCGAGTTGTTGGGTGGAACGTCCGCGTTCTGGCGTATCAAGCCGACGTTCGGCGCGGTCAGCGGGCGCGCTACATGGCAGACATCGCCGCCTGGATCTCCTCGTGGCCGACCTCGCGGACCGGCTGCCCCAACGACCAGTGGTGGCCGAACGGGTCGGCGACCACGCCGTAGCGGTCGCCCCAGAACTGATCGTCCAGCGCAGTGACCACGGTGGCGCCCGCGTCCAGCGCCCGCTGGAACTTGGCGTCGACGTCGGTGACCGTCAGGTGGATGGTGACCGGGGTGCCGCCCAACGACTTGGGCGTCATCGACTTGCCGCCACACATCTCGGGGAAGTCGTCGTTGAGCATGACCAGAAAGCCGTTGATGCGCACCGCGGCGTGGACGAGCTTTCCGTCTGGACGAGGCACACGCCCCAGCTCCTCGGCGCCGAAAGCCTTGACGTAGAAGTCAATCGCGGCGGCGGCGTCGTCCACCACCAGGTGCGGGGACAGTGCGGGTTCGATGTTGAGCGCCATTGTGTTCTCCTTGCTGTCGGTTCCCAGGCCGGCCCCCAACGGGCAGGCTCGCGAGTTATGACTGCGCCCGCGACGAAAACTCATCGCGGCGACACCCATTTAATCGCCGGGCACCGACAGCCGGGCCCGCTCAGGCGTGGGTGAAGACGCGGTCCCAACCTTGGACGGATTGCGGGCTGCGCGGCCCGGGTCCCACATAGATGGCCGACGGGCGCACCAGCTTGGCGAGCCGCTTCTGCTCGAGGATGTGCGCGCACCAGCCCGCGGTGCGCCCGCAGGTGAACATCGCCGGCATCATGTTGGCCGGCACCTGGGCAAAGTCCAAGATCACCGCCGCCCAGAACTCGACGTTGGTCTCGATCGCCCGGTCCGGGCGGCGCTCCCGCAGCTCGGCCAGGGCGGCCTGCTCCAGCGCGACCGCAACCTCGTGGCGGGGCGCACCCAACCGCTCGGCGGTCGCGCGCAGCACCCGTGCCCGCGGGTCCTCCGCGCGGTAGACCCGGTGCCCGAAGCCCATCAGCTTGTCGCCGCTGTCGAGGATCTTCTTGACCAGCCCGCGGGCGTCGCCGGTGCGCTCGACCTCTTCGATCATCGGCAGCACCCGCGCCGGCGCTCCGCCGTGCAGCGGCCCGCTCATCGCGCCGATCGCGCCGGACAATGCCGCCGCCACGTCGGCCCCGGTCGAGGCGATCACCCGCGCGGTGAACGTCGATGCGTTCATGCCGTGTTCGGCGGCCGACACCCAATAGGCGTCAATCGCCTCGACATGCCGTGGGTCCGGCTCACCCTGCCAACGCGTCATGAAACGGGCTGTGACCGTTGAGCATTCGTCGATGACCCGCTGCGGAACCGCGGGCTGATAGATGCCGCGCGCGGACTGCGCGACGTAGGAGAGCGCCATCACCGACGCCCGGGCCAGCTGGTCGCGGGCGGTGTCGTCGTCGGTATCGAGCAGGGGTCGATACCCCCAGATCGGGGCCAGCATCGCCAGGCCCGCCTGCACGTCGACGCGCACGTCGCCGGTGTGGATCGGCAGCGGGAACGGCTCGGCGGGCGGCAGTCCGTGGCCGAACTTGCCGTCGACTAGCAGGGCCCACACGTCGCCGAACGTGACCTGCTGATCCACCAGGTCTTGGATGTCGACGCCGCGGTAGCGCAGCGCTCCGCCGTCTTTATCCGGTTCGGCGATCTCGGTAGTGAAGGCGACGACGCCTTCGAGGCCGGGGACAAAGTTTTCGGGGACCACAGTCATACGAAAATTCTCGCACCCCACCTTCGGGTGGGCGCTACCGGCCGGTAGCAGGCCCCGGTAGCGTTGGCGCGATGGTAGGACCAGACTCCGAGCGCCTGCAAAGGATGCGCGTGGAATACGGATCGGTGGAAAAGGACGGCAGCCCCGATCTGGACGCGGATTGGCTGGACGACGGGTGGGTTGCCTTGTTGCGCAAATGGATCGCCGACGCCGAGCGGTCCGGCGTCGCCGAGCCGAACGCCATGGTGCTGGCCACCGTTGCCGACGGCAGGCCGGCGAGCCGCTCGGTCTTGTGCAAGAGCGTGGACGAGTGCGGGATCACATTTTTCACCAACTATGACTCGGCCAAGGGTGCCGATCTCGTGGCGACGCCGTACGCATCGGCGACATTTCCCTGGTACCAGCTGGGCCGGCAGGTCCACCTGCGCGGCCCGGTGAGCAAGGTCACCGCCGAGGAGACCGCGGACTACTGGTCCAAGCGGCCGCGCGGCTCGCAACTGGGCGCGTGGGCATCGCGTCAGTCCCGTCCGATCGCGTCGCGCGCGGCGCTGCTCGACCAGCTCGCAGAGGTGACCGCCCGCTTCGCCGGGCAGGAAGAGATTCCGGTGCCGCCGGGCTGGGGTGGCTATCTGCTCGCCCCCGAGTCGGTTGAATTCTGGCAGGGGCGGGAGAACCGGCTGCATAACCGGATCCGGGTCACCGGCGCTCACGTGGAGCGCCTCCAGCCCTAACCCGGGCCGGGCGTGCGGTGTGACGCGCGAGAGGCCACCTGACACGGATTGTCGCTGCGGCCTCCGCCGACCGACCCCGGGCAGGCACGCGAGCGCGACAACGACTACCTTCACCTATAAGCACCTAGTCAGGGCAGCCATACCAGCCAGAGCGCAAAGGGGTTCTCGTGGCCGACACCGACGACACCGCAACTCTGAAGTACCCGGGGGGCGAGATCGACCTGGAGATCGTTCGCGCCACCGAGGGTCCTGACGGGATTGCGCTCGGTTCCCTGTTGTCCAAAACGGGGCACACCACCTTCGACAACGGCTTCGTGAACACCGCCGCCTGCAAGAGCGCCATCACCTATATCGACGGCGACGCGGGGATTCTGCGTTACCGCGGTTACCCCATCGAGCAGCTCGCCGAGAAGTCGACCTTCATCGAGGTGAGCTACCTGCTGATCTACGGTGAGCTGCCGGACAAGAACCAGCTCGCGGAATTCACCAAGCGGATCCAGCTGCACACCATGCTGCACGAGGACCTGAAGCGCTTCTTCGACGGCTTCCCGCGTAATGCGCACCCCATGCCGGTGCTGTCCAGCGTCGTGAACGCGCTGAGCGCCTACTATCCCGACGCGCTCGACCCGATGGACAACAACCAGGTCGAACTGTCGACCATCCGGCTGCTCGCGAAATTGCCGACCATCGCCGCCTACGCCTACAAGAAGTCCGTCGGCCAGCCGTTCCTCTACCCGGACAATTCGCTGTCGTTGGTGGAGAACTTCCTGCGCATGACGTTCGGGCTGCCCGCAGAGCCCTACCAGGCCGACCCCGAGGTCGTGCGGGCCCTCGACATGCTGCTCATCCTGCACGCCGACCACGAGCAGAACTGCTCGACGTCGACGGTTCGGCTGGTCGGCTCGTCACGGGCCAACCTGTTCACCTCGATCTCCGGGGGCATCAACGCGCTGTGGGGGCCGCTGCACGGCGGCGCCAACCAGGCTGTGCTCGAGATGCTCGACCAGATCCGTGAAAGTGGCGACGACGTCAGCGAGTTCGTCCGCAAGGTGAAGAACCGCGAAGAGGGCGTCAAGCTGATGGGCTTCGGGCACCGCGTCTACAAGAACTACGACCCGCGCGCGCGAATCGTCAAGGAACAGGCCGACAAGATCCTGGCCAAGCTCGGCGGCGACCCGTTGCTGGACATCGCCAAGGAACTGGAAGAGGCGGCGCTGACCGACGACTACTTCATCGAGCGCAAGCTGTACCCGAACGTCGACTTCTACACCGGGCTGATCTACCGGGCCCTCGGCTTCCCGGTCCGGATGTTCACCGTGCTGTTCGCGCTGGGCCGGCTGCCGGGCTGGATCGCGCACTGGCGCGAGATGCACGACGAGGGTGACAGCAAGATCGGCCGTCCGCGCCAGATCTACACCGGCTACACCGAGCGCGACTACACGACCATCGACGCTCGCTAGCTCTCGCGGCAAGAAGCCAGCACCGCCATGGCGGCGTTGTGCCCGCCGATGCCCGAGACAGCACCGCCGCGGCGGGCGCCGGAGCCGCACAGCATGATCCGCTCGTGCGCGGTGGCCACCCCCCATTGCCGCGCCGGCGTGTCCAGCGGGTCGTCGTCGTCCGCGAACGGCCACGCCAAGCCGCCGTGGAAGATGTTGCCGGCAGTCATCCGCAGTGTGCGGTGCAAGTCCAGGGTGGTCGTCGTCTCGATGCACGGCCGGCCCTCCGCGTCGCTCATCAACACCTCCTGAATCGGCTCGGCCAGAACGGAATTCAGTGACGCCAGCACCGCCTCGGTCAGCCGGTCGCGCAGGGCGCCGGAGTAGGTGCCGTCGAACAGCGAGTGCGGGGTGTGCAGGCCGAACACCGTCATCGTGTGGGCACCGGACTCCCGCAGGTCGTCCGACAGGATGCTCGGGTCGGTCAACGAATGGCAATAAGCTTCGCAGGGAAGGGGATTCGGGATATGCCCGGCGGCCGCGCGCGAATACCCGCTGTCCAGTTGGGTCCAGGTCTCGTTCACATGCAAGGTCCCGGCGAAGGCCTGTTCGGGTGTGACGGCGTCGTCACGCAGCCGGGGCAGGCGCCGCAACACCATGTTCACCTTGACCTGCGCACCCTGGGCGGGGGCCGGCGGTCGTTCGCCGAGCAGGCCGGCCAGTACCGCCGGCGTGACGCCCGCGAGGACGAAGCGGGCCCGGATCAGGCGCTCGGCGTCGCCAGCGCGATACCGCACCAGGCCGTCCGGTTCGACGGCGTAAACCTCTGCGCCGGTGGTGATTTCGGCACCGTGGCCGACGGCGGCCGCCGCCAGGGCCTCGGTCAACGCGCCCATCCCGCCGACGGGAACGTCCCAGTCCCCGGTGCCGCCGCCGAGGACGTGATACAGGAAGCAGACATTCTGGATCAGCGACGGGTCGCCGAGGCGAGCGAACGTTCCGATCAGCGCGTCGGTCGCGATCACCCCGCGGACCACGTCGTTGCCGACGGCGGCGGTGATGGCATGCCCGATCGGCTCGTCGATCATCGCGTGCCACGCGGCCGCCGCTTCGCCGTTTTCCGCGACATGCCGGCGGGCCTGCTCGCGGGTGCGCAGCGGTTCCAGCAGCGTCGGCCACAGCCGCCGGGTGACCAGCCCGCAGCGTCGGTAAAAGGCGGCGAACCCGTCCTTGTCCTGGGCGGCGCCGATCGCGGCGAACGTGTCGCCGGCCGCCCCGATCAGCAGTCCGCGGCGGCCATCGGCGGCAGGGTCGGGCGTGTACGAGGAATGCCGCCGCCGGGCCAGCCGCACCGCGGCGCCCAGGTCGTCGACGATGCGGGGCGGCAGCAGGCTGACCAGGTAGGAGTACCGCGACAGCCGAACCCCGACGCCGTCGAACGCCTCAACCGAGACGGCGGCCCCGCCGACGTGTCGCAGCCGCTCCAGCAACCGCACCCGGAGGCCCGCCCGGGCGAGATACCCCGCCGCGACCAGGCCGTTGTGGCCGCCACCAATGACGACGGCGTCGACGTCTGCGGGGCGGCTCAGTTCAGGTAACCCTCGACCTCGTCGGGTGGACGCACCTCGGCCTCGCGCGGGTCACCGCCGGTGTCGCGCAGCGCACGACGCTGCCGCAGCAGGTCCCAACACTGGTCGAGCTCGACCTCCAGCCGGCGCAAGCGGTCATGCTCCTCCGATTCGGAGATGTCGCGCTGTTGCAGCTGCGCCCGCAGGGCTTTCTCCTCGGCGACCAGCTCACGGATGTGTGCCAGGGTTTCGTTGTCGGTCGGTTTCTTGCCGTTGGCCATCGCTCCAGTGTGCCCGACCCGGCAGGGGTCGAATCGAGTTGACCCTCGCGCTAATCGTCAACCGGGTCAAAAACCGTGCGCCATCAACGAATTCGGAGATGGCCATGACCGCGCCGCGGCGCAACAGCAGTTAGGTCGGGCCGGGGAGGCGGAGCACCAACCGCGCGCCGCCCAGCGGGCTGCTTTCCAGTGCGGCTGTCCCGCGGTGCAAGTGGGCCTGCTGGGCCACCAGCGCCAGCCCCAGCCCCGATCCGGAATGCGAGGCGGTCGACCCGCGGGAGAACCGCTCGAACACCACGTCGCGCTCGTCTTCGGGGACGCCGCTGCCGTTGTCGTCGATGGCGATCTCCACCCCGGCGCGCGAGCTGACCGCTGAGAGCTGGACGCGGGTGGCGCCGCCGTGCTTGACGGCATTGGCGATCGCGTTGTCCACCGCCAGGCGCAATCCGGCCGGCAGGCCGACGATGATGCAGGTCGGCGACGGCACCAGTGACACGTCGAGGTTGGGATAGATGCGCATCGCGTCGTGGGCGGCCCGGTCCAGCAGCTCGGTGATGTCGACCGGCACGTGGTCGTCGGAAGTCGACAGTTCGCCCTGGGCCAACCGCTCGAGCGCGCTCAAAGTGGCCTCGATCCGCGACTGGGTGCGAATGACGTCGCTCAACACCTCTTTGCGTTGGTCGTCGGACATGTCCAGGGTGGACAGCACCTCGAGGTTGGTGCGCATCGCGGTCAGGGGGGTGCGCAGCTCGTGCGACGACACGGCGGCGAAGTCGCGGGCCGACGCCAGTGCCTCCTTGGTCCGGTTCTGCTCGTTCCAGATCCGCTGCAGCATGCCGCGCATGGCCTCGGCGATCTCGACGGCCTCGGTGGCGCCGTGCACTTCGACCCGCGGTGCCTCGTCGCCCGCGTCGATCGAACGGGTCTGCTGCGCGAGCTGTTTGAAGGGCCGCACCGCGAACGCCGCCAGCAACCAGGCGAACACCGCCGCCGAGACGATGGCGAAGCCACAGATCAACAGCACCCGCCGGTGCAGGTTGTTGGTCTCGGCGATGGTCGCGTCATACGTCGCGCCCACGGCCAGCGACGTGGGCTCCGGCCCCGGAATCTCGACCGTCCGCACCCGATACCGCACGCCATTGACATAAACGTCGGCGTAGTCGACGTCCAACTTGGGCAGCGTCACGTCGGAATTCGACTTGACCAGGTCGTTACGCCGGATCGTCATGATGGCGTCGTTGTCGTTGGGGGAGCGCGGAATTTCGTCGAGACCGCGCGGCAGGAAAGGTATGGCGAAGCCCGCGGCCTCGTCGAGGCGGCGGTCCAGCCGCTCCTTGCGGTCGTTGGTGATGCCGACCCAGACGACGATGCCGACGATGAGGACGGGAATCGCCGCGCCGATGACCGTCGCAACCACGACCCGGGCGCGTAGCGATGGCGTACGGGTCAGGATGCGGGACAGGAAATTCATGGCCGCTCGCCGGGTTACTGCATGCGCAGGACGAACCCTACTCCGCGGACGGTGTGCAGCAGGCGAGGGCCGCCATGGGCCTCCAGCTTGCGGCGCAGGTAACCGATGAACACGTCGACGACGTTGGTGTCGGCGGCGAAGTCGTAACCCCACACCAGTTCCAACAGCTGCGCGCGCGACAACACCGCGGTCTTGTGCTCGGCCAGCACCGCCAGCAGGTCGAACTCACGCTTGGTCAGGTCGACGTCGACGCCATTGACCCGGGCGCGCCGGCCGGGGATGTCCACTTCCAGCGGGCCCACGGTGATGGTTTCCGAGGACGACGTGGCGGTCGCGCCGCGGCGGCGCAGCAGCGCCTTGACCCGCGCGACCAGCTCGGCCAGCACGAACGGTTTGACCAGGTAATCGTCGGCGCCGGCCTCGAGCCCGGCCACCCGGTCGTCGACCGAGCTGCGGGCGGACAGCACGCAGACCGGCACGTCGTTGTCCATCGCCCGGAGCGCCGTGACGACGCTGACGCCGTCCAGCACGGGCATGTTGATGTCCAGCACGATGGCGTCCGGCCGCGTCTCGGTGGCGCTGCGCAGGGCTTCGGCGCCGTCGACCGCAGTCGACACCTCGAATCCGGACAGGCGCAGGCCACGTTCCAGCGAGGCGAGCACGTCGGAGTCGTCGTCGACGACCAACACGCGAGGTGATGTCCCACCGGTGTCCATGCCGCCCATTGTGCCGGACTGTTGCCTACTGCTGGGGGAGGCCGGCGACCGGCACGGCGGCGTCGTCACCGAAGTGGCGGAGAATGGGCGCGAATGTCAGCCAGATGACCAGTGATCCCAGTGACAGCGCGCCGAGCATTGTGAACGCAGTGGGGAAGCCGAGGTGTTGGGCGACGACGCCGCCCAGCAGCGGGCTGAGTGCGCCGCCCAGGCCTTGTGCGGCCATAATGGCGCCCTGACCGACGTTGATGTGGCCGGTGCCGTCGAGTATGCGGGCCACCAGCCCTGGCACCGCGACCGACAGCATGCCCGCGCCGATCCCGTCGAGGATCTGCACCGGGATGACGCCCCAGGTCGTGATGAGGCCGGCGGCCAGCAGCCCGCGCACCGGCAGCGCGGTTAACGCGATCAGGATGGCCAGCCAATAGCCGCGGGTTTGGGCGATCCGCATCGCGGCCAGTGCGGCGACGACCATGACCGCCTGCGCGACGACGACGGTGCTGGCCACCGTGATAAACGGGTTGGCGTGGGTGGCGACCACGGCCAGCCCGTAGAGGGGCAGCATCGCCGCGTTTCCCAAATGAAACAGCACCATTGCCGCGGCCAACGCCAGCAACGGCCTCGATTCGAGCAGCACGCGCATCCTCTTGATCGGAGCCTGGCCCGTCGCGATGGCCTCGCCGCGCGCGACGTGATGGTCGATGCGGGCGGCGGGAATGGATAGCACCGCCATGGCGGTGATCACCGCGAACCCCGCGGCCAGCCAGAACACGCCGGCGTACCCGACCAGCCAGCCCAGCAGCCCGCCCGCGGCGGCGCCCACCATGTTGCCGGCGTGGTTGTAGGCCTGATTGCGGCCGTTTTGGGCGACAAAGCCGGCCTGCCGCGCCGCGCCAAGCGTGATGCCGATCACCGCAGGGGCGATCGTCGCCCCGGAAATGCACATGACGGCCTGGGCGGCCGCGACAACCCAGAAGTGCCGCGTCGTCAGGATCACCGCCGAGGCCACCACCGCGGCGAGTCCGGCTCCGATGACGCAGGCTCGCTTGCGGGTGGTTGCATCGACCAGCGCCCCCGCCGGAGCGACCGAGATCATGCCGACGATCGCCCCGAGCGTGATCACTAGGCCGATGGTGCCGGTGGGCCAGCCGCGGCTGGCGAGTAAGACTCCCAAGAATGGCCCCATGCCGGCCTCCATGTCGGCCATGAAGAAATTCACCGCCTGCAGTGCGGCCCGATCCCGGACAGGGATCCCCGGTGTCGTCCTGCTGCGGGTCGGCATGCCTTGATTTTTGCGGAGAACCGACGGCACCGCGCAACCCGGTGCGGCGGTGGGGGTTCCGGGCAGGCGGGGGCCGCAGACCGAATCCTCGTCCGGCCCCGGGCTGCGCACCTGCGAGACTTGCGGGGCGCCCCGGAATCCCCATAATTAGCACTCGGGGGGTGGGAAGTGCTAACGCCCGCGGGGGAGGGGTGAGGAGGAAACATCAATGCGCGGCACTGATTTCGTCTCACCGACCGATGTCGCCGATTCCGGCCGTTGCATGCGGATCGTGCTTGTCGCCCCGCCCTACTTCGATGTCCCGCCGACTGGCTACGGCGGTGTGGAGGCTGTTGTCGCCGACCTCGCCGACATGCTGGTCGCCAGGGAACACCACGTCACGTTGCTTGGCGCCGGCGAACACCGCACGGCGGCCAACTTTGTCCCGCTCTGGGATCGCGCGCTGCCCGACCGGTTGGGTGAGCCATATCCGGAAGTCATGCACGCGTTGAAGGTGCGCAGCACGATCGCCCGGATCGCCGCCGTCGACGGTGTCGACATCGTGCACGACCACACCTTCGCAGGTCCCATGAACGCGCCGGCCTACCACGCCCTCGGAGTGCCGACCGTCGTCACGGTGCACGGCCCCATCGACGACGATCTGTACCCCTACTACCGGGAACTCAGCGGCGATGTGGGTCTGGTCGCCATCAGCGACCGGCAGCGGGAGATTGCTCCCGACCTGAGTTGGGTTGGCCGCGTGCACAATGCGCTGCGGGTGGACGACTGGCCGTTCGAAACCGAAAAGCACGACTACGCCCTGTTCTTGGGTCGCTTCGCGCCGTACAAGGGCGCCCACCTAGCGCTTCAGGCGGCCCACGAGGCCGGGATTCCCCTCGTGCTCGCCGGCAAATGCAATGAGCCATCGGAGAAGGAATACTTCGAAGATTGCGTACGGCCGTTGCTTTTCGAAAGCGACCACGTGTTCGGCGAAGCCGACGCCATCAGCAAGCGAAAACTGTTGTCGCGAGCGCGTTGCCTGCTGTTCCCCGTCGTATGGGAGGAGCCGTTCGGAATTGTAATGATCGAAGCGATGGCCTGCGGTACGCCCGTCGTCGCGTTGCGGGGCGGGGCAGTACCGGAAGTGGTCGTCGACGGTGTGACGGGCGTGGTGTGTGACCGCGCGGAAGAGTTGCCCAGCGCGATCGACCGGGCGCGAACGCTCGATCCGCACGCGTGCCGACGCCACGTTGCCACCAATTTCGGTGTCGATCAGTTTGGTTCGGCGTACGAGCTGATCTACCGCGACATGCTGAACCACATGACAGAACCGCGTCGCTGTGCGCGGACCAAAGGCGGTGTCGAATCGCTCGGGCGCACCAGGCAAGCCCACGACTTCCGACGAAAGGTCACGGCGTGACCGTGCCGACGGCATTCAATTGCGGCGCTCCAGTCGCGATCGGCGCGGGCAGCGAAACCGTCACCCTTGTAGAGGGCGGGACTTTCTGTTTGTCGGATCGTCACGGTGACGTGCTGGTGGGCACGTCTCACGGGTTGTTCTTCCGTGATGCGCGCGTGCTGTCCCGCTGGGAGCTGCGAGTCGACGGCCAAGTCGCCGAGCCGTTGACCGTGGAGTCGACGGATGCGTTTGCCGCCCAATTTATTTCGCGCCGCCCTCCGCATTCTGGTGCGGACAGCACGCTGCTGGTGGTCCGCGAGCGGCTGGTGGCCGACGGATTACGGGAAACGATCTGGCTGCACAACATGGACAAGGAGAGCACGGTCGTGGCTCTCGAGCTGCAGGCCGACGCCGACTTCGCGGATCTGTTCGCGGTCAAGGAGGGACGCGCGCCGGTGGGGGGAGCGGAGAAGACGGTGGCGGGCGGGGAACTCGTGTTACGGAGCCGGGCGGACCAGGTGCGCGGCCTGACGGT
Source organism: Mycobacterium sp. SMC-2 (assembly GCF_025263485.1). Taxonomy (NCBI): domain Bacteria; kingdom Bacillati; phylum Actinomycetota; class Actinomycetes; order Mycobacteriales; family Mycobacteriaceae; genus Mycobacterium; species Mycobacterium sp. SMC-2. The sequence continues at coordinate 5,258,774 of NZ_CP079863.1, read as the reverse complement.
GTCCGCCACCGGCGACCCGATCGTGCTACCCGGGTCGCTGAACTGGCGGGTGGTGGTGCCGCCCGGCGGGCGTTGGCAAACCGAGATCATGGTGCATCCGACATGGGCGAACCACAAAGTCCAGACTCGCTTGCCGCGCGGCGAAAACGTTCGGTCCAGCGCACCGGCCCGCAAGATCGAGGCCTGGCGTGACACCGCGACCACGATCGAAACCGACCATGCCGTATTGGCCCAGGTGCTGAGCCAAACCGAACGGGACTTGGGGGCGTTGCTGATTCACGACGCCGACGGTCGCGGTCGACCGTACGTCGCGGCGGGTGCGCCATGGTTCATGACGTTGTTCGGCAGGGACAGCCTGCTCACCGCGTGGATGGCTCTTCCGCTGGACGTCGGGCTCTCGATCGGTACTCTGCAGCGGCTCGCGGCGATGCAGGGACGGCGGGTTGATCCCCTCACGGAGGAAGAGCCCGGCCGCATCATGCACGAGATCCGGCGCGGCCCGGCCAGCGCCGACGTGCTGGGCGGCAGCGTCTATTACGGCACGGCCGACGCGACCCTGTTGTTTGTGATGCTGTTGGCCGAATGCTGGCGGTGGGGTGCCGAGGAAGCGGTCATACGACCGTTGCTGCCGGCGGCCGACGCAGCGCTGGCCTGGGTGGAACAGTACGGCGACCGCGATGGCGATTGCTTCGTGGAATACCGGCGGGCCACCGATCGGGGGCTAATCAACCAGGGCTGGAAGGACAGTTTCAACGGGATCAACGACGCCGCCGGTCGCCCCGGCGAACCACCGATCGCGCTGTGCGAAGTGCAAGGCTATGTGTACGCGGCCTTGCTGTCACGGGCCGAACTCGCCGACGCCTTAGGGGACCAGGGCCACGCGGCGCGGCTTCGCGAGCGCGCCGCGTTGCTGCGGGCTAAGTTCGCCGAGGCCTTCTGGCTGCCCGAAAAGGGTTGGTACGCGGTCGCGCTCGACGGATCTAAGCGCCCGCTCGACGCGTTGACGAGCAATGTCGGCCATTGTCTCTGGACCGGAATCGCGACGGAGGAGTACGCCGCCGCCGTCGTCGAGCGCCTGTCGGCACCCGAGATGGACTCCGGATTCGGATTGCGCACCCTGGCCACCACCATGGGCGCATACAACCCGATGAGCTACCACAACGGCTCGGTGTGGCCGCATGACACCGCCATCGCGGTGGCCGGCTTGCTGCGCTATCGTCACGTGCCCGGGGCGGCGTCGCTGGCGGAGCGTCTGGCGAACGGGCTCCTTGATGCCGCAACGGCTTTCGGCGGACGTCTGCCCGAGTTGTTCTGCGGCTTCCCCCGTTCCCAGTTCGCCTCGCCGGTGCCCTATCCCACCTCGTGCTCGCCGCAGGCATGGGCCAGTGCGGCGCCGCTGCTGCTGCTGCGGTCGTTTTTAGGGCTCGATCCGCACGTACCCAACCGCACCCTGTCGGTGTCACCGCAGTTGCCGGCCGCGTGGGGCAAGATCGTGTTGGCGAATCTACGGCTGGGCCGCACGACAGTGCACCTCGAAGCCGAGGGTGAGACTGTTCAGACCCACGGCCTGAGTGAGGACTGGCAGCTCGTGACGCCGTCGACGTAGCGCTGCGAATGTGGCAGACACTCGCGATTCACCGGCGGCCCAGACCGCTCAGCTGCACCGCCAGCTGCCGCCGCACGGCGGGAACCCGCGCGGCGAGGCGCATTCCCGAGTTGCGGATCGGCCGTAGCGGGCGCGGCAGGGTGGAGACCCGCGTCAGTCGCCCGGTCAGTTTCAGCACCTGCCCGGCCCGCCGGCGCTGGGCGGCGGCGTAGGCGTCCAGCGCGGAGTCGGGACCGCCGCTTAACACCTCGGTGAGCGCGCCGGCCAGTGAGATCGCATCGGTGATGCCGAGATTCATGCCCTGGCCACCCGCCGGGCTGTGCACGTGGGCGGCGTCGCCGGCGAGTAGCAGCCGGCCGGCCCGGTAGCTGTCGGCGACGCGGTGGTGGATGTGGAACCGCGTTCCCCACAGCAGCTCGGTGACCCGCAACTGGCCCGGCCCGAAGGCCCGCGCGTCCAGCAGACCCTGCACGAATTCCGCCGACGGCACCTTCGGTGCGTTCGCGACCGGAGCGACGATGCGGAAGATGTCGCCCGGCAGCGGCGCCAGCACGTTCAGGCCTTCCTTGGCGTAGAACAGGATCACCTCGTCATGCGGTGCCGCACCGGCCAGCCGGACGTCGGCGAGCGCGAATGACTCGGCGAATTCGCCTCCGGTGAAACCGATTCCGGCGTTCTCACGGACCGTGCTGTGCATACCGTCGGCCCCGACGGCATAGCGGGCCCGGATGGCCTCGCCGTCGTCGAAGGTGGCCGTGACGCCGTCGGCGTCCTGCGTGATGCGGTTCAGCGTTTTGGGGCGGACCACGTCACCGCCGAGCTCCTGCAGTCGCTCCAGCAGCAGCCGTTCGGTGTCGGCCTGCGACAGCATCAAGGTGTACGGATGCTTCGTCGGCAGCTCGCTGAAGTCGACGGGCACGAGGATGCGCCGGCCCTGCCGCATGGTGAACCGCGGGGCGATCAGCCCGGCCTTGACCATTCGCCGGGCGACGTCGAGTTCCTCGAGTACCTCGAGGGTGCGGGCGTTGACGGCGGCGGCACGGGTGGTGTTCTGCCCCTCACCCAGCCTGTCCACCACGACCGCCCGCACCCCTTTGGTGATCAGGGAGGCGCCCAGCGCGAGGCCGGTGGGTCCGGCCCCTACCACCAGAACATCGGTGTCGTTCACGGTCGGCTCCTCTCATTATTAGTCAACGCTTGTTGACATAACCTCATCCTCGCGCGCCGCTGCGGAGATGTCAACAGTTGTTGGCCTACAATTGTTGACATGAGGAGATCGTCGGACGAAACCAAGGCGGTGATCCTGACGGCCGCCTGCGAGCGGTTCGGCGCGGTGGGATTTCAGGGCGCGACGATTCGGGCCATCGCCGCCGACGCGGGGGTCGACCCCGCCATGGTCATGCGGTACTACGGCAGCAAGGACAAGCTGTTCGCGGCCGCGGCCGAGTTCGACTTGCGGTTTCCCGACTTCGCCGCGGCCGACTCGGCGCAGGTCGGGCGGTTGCTGGTTCGGCACTTTCTCGAACGCTGGGAGGCCGACGAGGCGCTGGTGATCCTGCTGCGGTCCAGCGCCACCAACGGCGAAGCGGCGCAACGGATGCAGGAGATTTTCGGGGCTCAATTACAACCGCTGGTCGCCACACTGGTGCCCGCCGGGGAATCCGGTGTGCGGGCCGGGCTGATCGCCACGCAGATCCTGGGTATGGCGTTGTGCCGCTTCGTCTTACGGCTGCCGCCGGTCGTCGAGATGAGCCGAGACGAGATTGTCGAATGGCTCGGCCCGACCATTCAGCGCTACCTCGGGCGGCCGGAGGCCTGACTCGCGAGACATAAACCATTGCGTTCCGCGGCGTGTCGTGTGCGTGGTTTATGTGTCGCGGCCGAGACGGTTTCCGGGCAATCCGATGCCGCGGTAGCGCCGCAGCCGGGTGGCCAGACGCTCGGCGGGCGGCGTCTCGCGCAGCGCGTGCACCTCGGCGGCGACTGCGCCCGAGAGCCGCCGGCAGAATTCGACCGGCTCGTCGGCGGCGTCGGGATGCTCCGGCACGATGGCGTCTACGATCCCGGACGCGAGCAGGTCGGCCGACCGGATGCCTTGCGCCGCAGCGAGTTCGGCGGCGTGCGCGGTGTCGCGGAAGACGATCGCGCTGGCGCCTTCCGGTGGGAGTGGCGCCAGCCAGCCGTGCAAGGCCGACAGGACGCGATCCGCGGGCACCATCGCCAGCGCCGGCCCGCCGCTGCCCTGGCCGAGCAGTACGGACACCGTCGGGGTGTCGAGGGTCACCAGCTCGGCCAGGCACTGGGCGATCTGGCCCGCCAGCCCGCCCTCTTCGGCCTCGGCCGACAGCGCAGGGCCGGCGGTGTCGATCACCAGCACCAGCGGTAGGCGCAACTCGGCGGCCAGCGCCATGCCGCGCCGGGCCTCACGCAGCGACGCGGGTCCCACCGTCCCGCCGGTCACCCGTTGCTGGCCAAGCACCACCACGGGCTGACCGGCGAAGCGGGCCAGCGCCAACAGGGTCGTCGCCGCCTCGCCCTGACCGGTGCCCGACAGCAGCACCCGATCGGTGGCGCCGTGGCGCAGCAGCAGCCCGACACCCGGCCGGTCGGGGCGGCGGGACGCCACCACCGACTCCCAGGCCGGCACGTCGGGTATCGGTTCGGGAGGCGAGGCCCCCGGTAGGGGCCGGGGCGGATCGGCGATGACGGTCAGCGCGCGGTCCAGCATCCGGCGCAGTTCACCGACCGCGACGACGCCGTCGATCACCCCGTGGCGCTGCAGGTTCTCCGCCGTCTGGATGCCTTCGGGGAACGGCTCGCCGTAGAGCAGCTGGTACACCCGGGGCCCGAGGAAGCCGATCAGTGCGCCCGGCTCGGCCACCGTGAGGTGGCCCAGCGATCCCCACGACGCGAACACCCCGCCGGTGGTCGGGTTGCGCAGGTAGACCAGGTAGGCCAGGTGCGCCTGCTTGTGCAGGCGCACCGCGGCGGCGATCTTCACCATTTGCAGGAAGGCGACCGTGCCCTCCTGCATCCGGGTGCCCCCGGAGCTCGGCGAGGCCAGCAGAGGTAGGCCCTCGGCGGTCGCCCGCTGCACCGCGGCGGTGATGCGCTCGGCGGCCGCCACCCCGATCGAGCCGCCGAGAAAGCCGAACTCGCAGACCACGACCGCCACCCGGCGCCCGAAGAGGCGGCCCTCGCCGGTCAGCACCGACTCGTCCAGGCCGGTGGCCGCCCGCGCGTCGGCCAGCTCTCGCGAATACGCCTCGCTGGCCGGCACCGCGAGCGGCTCGCTGTCCCAGCGGGCGAAGGAGCCCTCGTCCAGCACCGCGTCGCGCAGCTGAGCAGCCGTGATACGACTCACGACACGAGGCTATATAGGGTGGCTGCCATGATCGGTATTACCCAGGCCGAAGCCGTGCTGACCATTGAGCTGCAGCGGCCCGAGCGCCGCAATGCCCTCAATTCGGAGCTCGTTGAGGAGCTGCGCGAGGCCTTCCAGAAGGCGTGCGACGGGTCCGTGCGGGCCATCGTGCTCACGGGCCAGGGCACGGCGTTCTGTGCCGGCGCCGACCTGAGTGGTGACGCGTTCGCCGCCGACTACCCCGACCGGCTCATCGAGTTGCACAGGGTGATGGATACCACGCCGATCCCGGTGATCGGTGCCATCAACGGGCCCGCCATCGGTGCGGGCCTGCAGCTGGCCATGCAGTGCGATCTGCGGGTCGTCGCACCGGAGGCGTTCTTCCAGTTCCCGACATCGAAATACGGTCTGGCGCTTGATAATTGGAGCATCCGGCGGCTGGCGTCGCTGGTCGGTCACGGCCGGGCCCGCGCGATGCTGCTGGCGGCGGAGAAGCTGACCGCCGATGCGGCGCTGCAGACCGGAATGGCCAACCGCATCGGGACACTGGCCGACGCCCAGGCCTGGGCCGCCGAGATCGCGGGCCTGGCGCCGCTGGCCATTCAGCACGCCAAACGGGTGCTGAACGACGACGGCGCCATCGAGGAAGCCGGGCCGGTGCACAAGGAGCTCTTCGACAGGGCATGGGCGAGCCAGGACGTGATCGAAGCCCAGGTCGCCCGCATCGAAAAGCGACCTCCGAGGTTCCAGGGGGCCTGACCGTCATGTTGCGGGGGGCGCTGCGGTTGGCCGCCGGCACGGCGTCGTTGGCGGCCGGTAGCTGGTTGGTGCGGGCGCTGCATGGCGCACCGGCGGCCCTGGGTGCGCACCCCGCTGCGATCAGGGCGGCGGCCCAGGGGTCGCCGAACTACCGTGACGGCGTATTCGTCAACCTCGACCCCGCCTCCATATTCACGATGGATCGCGAGGAAATTCGGTTGGTCCTGTGGGAGCTGATCGGTAACCGGAGCGCGGGCCGGCCGGCCTCCCCGATCCCACTGGCCGCGCCGGCGATCTTCGATAATGATCCCGGCCGGCTGGCCGTCAGCTGGTTCGGTCACTCGACGGCGCTGCTGGAAATCGACGGTTACCGGGTGCTCACCGACCCGGTGTGGAGCGACCGATGCTCACCGTCGGACGTCGTCGGCCCGCAGCGGCTGCATCCGCCGCCGGTGCAACTGGAAGGGCTGCCCGCCGTCGATTTGGTGGTGATCAGCCACGACCACTACGACCACCTCGATATGGACACGGTGATGGCGTTGGCCCGCACGCAGCGGGCCCCGTTCTTCGTGCCGCTCGGGGTCGGCGCCCACCTGCGCGCGTGGGGGGTACCGGAGCAGCGCATCGTCGAACTCGACTGGCATCAGAGCGCCAAGGTCGATCAGCTCATCGTGACTTGCATGCCGGCGCGGCACTTTTCGGGTCGCTTCCTGGACCGCAATACCACGCTGTGGGCGTCGTGGGCGTTCGTCGGGCCGAATCACCGCGCGTATTTCGGCGGAGACACCGGCTATACCAAGAGCTTCGAGCACATCGGCGAGGACCACGGACCCTTCGACCTGACGCTGCTGCCCATCGGCGCCTACAACACCGCATGGCCGGACGTGCACATGAACCCGGAGGAGGCGGTTCGGGCCCACCTGGATCTCACCGAACGTGGACTGCTCGTGCCGATCCACTGGGGCACGTTCCGGCTGGCCCCCCATCCGTGGGCTGAGCCGGTCGAACGCCTGCTCGCCGCCGCGGGACCCGAACGGGTCAAAGTGGCGGTGCCCGCCCCCGGTCAACGTATCGATCCCACGGCGCAGGTGAAATCAAACCCCTGGTGGCGGCTCTGATTCATCGGGCCCCGCAGCCTCCCACGCTAAGGTTCCGCCATGGCGAAACGCGCGGCCGCGGCCGCTGTCACCGTGCTGCTGGGCATGACCGGATGCGGGCCCGCGCCACCGGTATCCGGCCCGCCCCCGCTCTCTGACGCGCCGCCCAACGAGGTGTCCGGTCTCGCGATCCCGGCCGGCCGCATCGACGACGCGGTCGCAAAGGTCGACGGTCTGGTCGGCGACCTGATGAAGGGCACCGGCGTCCCGGGAATGGCCGTTGCCATCGTCCATGGTGGAAAGGTGCTGTACGCCAAGGGGTTCGGCCTCAAGGATGTGAGCAAGGGGCAGGGGCAGGACAACAAGGTGGACGCCGACACCGTCTTCCAGTTGGCCTCGGTGTCCAAATCGGTTGGCTCGACGGTGGTTGCGCACGAAGTCAGCGACAACGTCGTCGCCTGGGACACCCCGGTGGCGTCCAAACTGCCCTGGTTCACGCTCGGCGATCCCTACGTCACCAGCCACGTGACCGTCGCCGACCTGTATTCGCACCGTTCCGGGCTGCCCGACCACGCCGGTGACAAACTCGAGGACCTGGGCTACGACCGGCGGCAGACCCTCGAACGGCTGAAGTACCTGCCGGTGGCTCCATTTCGAATCAGCTACGCCTACACCAACTACGGAGTGACGGCCGCCGCCGAGGCGGTGGCCGCCGCGGCCGGCAAGTCGTGGGAGGAGCTGTCCGACGAGGTGCTCTACCGGCCGCTGGGAATGACGTCGACCAGTTCCCGGTTCGCCGACTTCCTCGCCCGGCCCAACCACGCCGTCAACCACATCAAGATCGCCGACAAATGGGAGGCCCGATTCCAGCGGGACCCGGATCCCCAGTCGCCCGCGGGCGGCGTGAGTTCGTCGGTCAACGACATGGCCCGCTGGCTGATGATGTTGCTGGGCAACGGAACCTACAACGGCCAGCGGATCGCATCACCGGATGTCCTGCTGCCCGCCATCAGCCCGCAGATGGTTTCGGCACCCGCGAAAACGCCCAGGGCGCGCTCAGGGTTCTACGGCTACGGCTTCAACTCGTCGGTGGATTCCTCGGGCCGCACCGAATACAGCCATTCTGGTGCTTTCGATTTGGGGGCGGCGACGAACTTCGTGGTGATGCCCTCGGAGGACTTGGGCATCGTCGCCCTGACGAATGGGGCGCCCTACGGCATCCCGGAAACGCTGACCGCCCAATTCATGGACCTTGTTCAGTACGGCCAAATCCGCGAGGACTGGGCCGCTCTGTACAACAAGGCGATCGGCTGGCTGAACAATCCCGAGGGCTCGCTGGTGGGCAAGCAACCACCGGCCGACCCCGCCCCGGCCAGACCGCTGAGCGAGTACGCCGGCGTGTACGCCAACGACTACTGGGGCCCGGCCGTCGTCACCGAACACGACGGCGTCCTGCAACTCGCGATGGGCCCGAAGAACCGGATGTTCACCCTGACGCATTGGGACGGCGACACCTTCACTTTCCCATTGACCGACGAAAATGCTCCCCCCGGAACGATTTCCAAGGCCTCATTTTCCGGGTTCCCCGGCGCAACGCTGAACCTGGAGTACTACGACTCGGACAAGCTGGGAACGTTCACCCGATGATTGCCGGCCTGACCGATGCCGAGGTGGCGCAGCGGGTCGCCGACGGCAAAAGCAACGAGGTCGCCGAACGTGCCACCCGCAGCATCACCGAGATCGTGCGGGCCAACGTCTTCACCCGGATCAACGCGATCCTCGGGACGTTGCTGCTGATTGTGCTCGCGACGGGTTCGCTGATCAACGGGATGTTCGGCCTGCTCATCGTCGCCAACAGCGTCGTCGGCATGGTCCAGGAGATCCGGGCCAAGCGGACGCTGGATGCGCTCGCGATTCTGGGGCAGGCGAAACCGTTGGTGCGCAGGCAATCCGGGACCCGCACCCTGTTGCCCGCCGAGGTGGTGCTCGACGACGTCATCGAACTCGGGCCCGGCGACCAAATCGTGGTCGACGGCGAGATCGTCGAAGAGACGAACCTGGAGGTCGACGAGTCGCTGCTGACCGGCGAGGCCGACCCGATCGCCAAGGCCATAAGGGACCCGGTGATGTCGGGCAGCTTCGTCGTCGCCGGAACGGGCGCCTACCGCGCCACCAAGGTCGGGCCGGAGGCCTACGCCGCCAAGCTCGCCGAGGAGGCCAGCAAGTTCACCTTGGTCAAATCCGAGCTGCGAAACGGGATCAACCGGATCCTGCAGTTCATCACCTACCTCTTGGTGCCCGCCGGTCTGCTGACGATCTACACCCAGTTGTTCACCACCCACACGAGTTGGCGGCAGTCGGTGCTGCGGACGGTGGGTGCGCTGGTGCCGATGGTGCCCGAGGGGCTGGTCCTGCTGACGTCGGTGGCGTTCGCCGTCGGGGTGATCCGGCTCGGCCAGCGCCGGTGCCTGGTGCAGGAGCTGCCCGCCATCGAGGGGCTGGCCCGGGTCGACGTGGTCTGCGCCGACAAGACGGGCACCCTGACCGAAACCGGCATGCGCGTCGCGGGCGTCGAGGAACTCGGAGCGGCACAACGGGACAGCGTCGCCGACGCGCTGGCGGCGTTGGCCGCCACCGACCCGCGCCCCAACGCCAGCATGCAGGCGATCGCCGAAACCTATCAACGGCCACCCGACTGGATCGCCACGGCCACAGCGCCTTTCAAGTCCGCCACCAAATGGAGCGGGGCCTCCTACGGTGACCGCGGCAACTGGGTGATCGGGGCTCCCGACGTGCTGGTCGATCCGGGGTCCGCGGCGGCCGAACAGGCCGAGCGGATCGGCGCGCAGGGGTTGCGGGTGCTGCTGCTCGGCACCTGCGACGCGGCCGTCGATCACCCGGACGCACCGGGCCGCGTCACCCCCGTCGCGCTGGTGGTCCTCGAGCAGAGACTGCGTCCAGATGCTGCGGAAACGCTGAATTACTTTGCCGAGCAAGACGTCTCGATCAAGGTGATCTCCGGCGACAACGCCGTTTCGGTCGGCGCCGTCGCCGACAAGCTCGGGCTGCGCGGCGAGACGATGGACGCGCGCCGGCTGCCGTCGGAACCCGCCCAATTGGCCGACGCGCTGGACGCCTACACCACCTTCGGCCGGGTGCGGCCCGACCAGAAGCGGGCGATGGTACACGCCCTGCAATCGCACGGGCATACGGTCGCGATGACGGGCGACGGCGTCAACGATGTGCTGGCCCTCAAGGATGCCGACATCGGCGTCGCGATGGGCGCCGGCAGCCCGGCGTCGCGTGCCGTTGCCCAGATCGTGTTGTTGGACAACAGGTTTGCCACTCTGCCGTATGTCGTCGCCGAGGGCCGGCGGGTGATCGGCAACATCGAGCGGGTCGCCAACCTATTCTTGACCAAGACCGTCTACTCGGTGCTGCTGGCGCTGCTCGTCGGCATCGAATGCGTGTTTTCCAAGGCGATCAAAGCCGATCCCCTGCTGTACCCGTTTCAGCCGATCCACGTGACCATCGCGGCGTGGTTCACCATCGGGATCCCGTCGTTCATCCTGTCGCTCGCGCCCAACAATGAGCGCGCCTACCCGGGCTTCGTCCGGCGGGTGCTGAGCTCGGCCCTGCCGTCCGGGCTGATCGTGGGCGTCGCGACTTTTGCGTCTTACCTGCTGGCCTATCACGGCCGGCACGCGACGTTCCAGCAGCAGGAGCAGGCGTCGACCGCGGCCCTGATCACGCTGCTGATGACGGCGCTGTGGGTGCTCGCGGTGGTGGCGCGCCCCTACCAGTGGTGGCGGGTGGCCCTGGTCATCGCCTCCGCGCTGGCCTACGTCGTGATCTTCAGCATCCCGCTGGCCCGCAGGGCGTTTTTGCTCGACCCCTCCGATGTCGTGGTGACGTCGACCGCCATGGGGATCGGTGTGCTGGGCGCCGCCGCCGTCGAGGCGATGTGGTGGATCCGGGCCAGGATGCTGGGCGTACAGCCGCGGCTGTGGCGCTGACCACCCCCGGTCGCCCGCAACTTGGGTTGGCCCGGGCAAGTAGGATTTCGGCGGGGAAAGGACGGGTACATGGGTTTCCTGGACAAGGCCAAGGACCTGCTGTCGCAGAACGCCGACAAGGTCGAGACGGCGATCGACAAGGCCGCCGAATTCGTCGACGACAAGACACAGGGCAAGTACTCCGACACCATCCACCAGGTGCAGGACGAGGCGAAGAAGGCGGCCGAATCCGCGGCAAAAGGCGACGACAAGAACTGAGCTCATGGCGAAACTCTCCGGATCCATCGATGTCCCGCTGCCACCCGAGGTGGCCTGGAAGCATGCCTCCGACCTGTCCCGGTACAAGGACTGGCTGACGATTCACCGGGTGTGGCGCAGCACGTTGCCCGACGACATCGACAAGGGCACGGTCGTGGAGTCGATCGTCGAAGTCAAGGGCATGTACAACCGGATCAAGTGGACGGTCGTGCGGTACAAGCCGCCGGAGGGCATGACGCTCAACGGCGACGGTGTCGGCGGCGTCAAGGTCAAGCTGCTGGCCAAAGTTCGGCCCGCCGAGGAGGGCTCCGTCGTCAGCTTCGACGTCCACCTCGGTGGGCCGGCACTGTTCGGGCCGATCGGCATGATCGTTGCCGCCGCCCTGCGCGGCGACATCAACGAATCGCTGCAGAACTTCGTGGCGGTTTTCACCAGGGCCGACCCGGGCACGAACGGACACGGCGGCGTTCGCCGCTGATCGCCTCAGTTGCCGGTCCCGTTCCGCTAATCTCGCTGGCATGACTCCCCGGCTGCGCCCTGGTTGGCTGGTGGCGCTTTTCGCGTTGGTGATTTCTGCCAGCGCGTGGCTGCCGTGGCTGACGACGGCGGTCAACGGCGGGGGCTGGGCCAACGCCATCGGGGGCGCGCACGGGAACCTGGAGCTGCCACGCGGATTCGGGGCGGGCCAGCTCATCGTGCTGTTGTCCTCGGCGCTGTTGGTCACCGGCGCGATGGTCGGACGCGGCCTGTCGGTGCGGGTGGCTTCGGTTGGCGCCCTGTTGATTTCACTGCTGATCGTGGCGCTCACGGTGTGGTATTACAAGCTCAACGTCAATCCGCCGGTATCGGCGCAGTACGGTCTGTACGTCGGCGCGGTGGCGGAGGTCTGTGCGGTGGTGTGCTCAATCGCGGCGGTCATCGCGGCATTGGCCTCCCGTCGGCCCGGCCGCTGACGACTCAGGCCGGCGGAAACTCATGCGTTCCCGAGGCGGAGCTGTCGCTTGGCTCGTTGACGCCGAACACGAAGGGCGCAAACACGATTTCGCGGCCGTCTGGATCGCGGTAGGTGACCGCGCCCGTCGCCTCCCAATACGGATGCTGTTCCACGGGTTGGATCCTCGCGGCGCGCAACCGCGCGATCGCCGCCTGCTGGGCCTGCCTGTCGGGGAAGTAGAGGCACAGCTGTTCGTGGGGGTCCACGGCGACGGGGTCGACGGACTCCACGATTTCCAGGGTCAGGTTCCAGCTGGGCAAACCGAAGATCGCGCCATTGCTGCCATAGCTCTCGCCGAACGTCTCGAAGAGCGGCAAGCCCACCAGTTCGCGGTAGAACCGCACCGTGTCCTGGAAGTTCGACGACCGGCGCGCGAAACGGATACCGCCGATCGACGCCAGCTGTATCGGCCAGTGCGTGGTGCGGCGGGGCGTGTGGTCGCCCATCAGAGCCCGACCGCGCTCGGCGCAGCCTCCGCGGTGCCCCAGCGCCGCAGCTGTTCGCCGGGCGCCCAGGTCGAATGGGTGCCGCTGGAAATACGTTCCGGCAGTCGGAGTTTGCAGACCGGGCCGTCGGCGATCCGGCCGGCGTCGAAGACCACGCAGTAGGAGGCGTCGGTGTTCATGTCGGTGGTGAGGGTGACGAGGTAGCCGTCGTCCTCGGCGGTGGCGCCGACCCGCGGGGCCATCGCCGTTTCGCTTCCGTAGACGCCGTCACCGAAGGAGAACTCCTGCTGGCTTCCGGTGCGCAGGTCGTGTTTGACCAGGCCGTCGAACAGGAACCAACCCGGTTTGCCGGTCGCGGCATAGACGTAGCGGTAGTCGCCGGCGGCGTAGTGGGGGTTGATGGTGCCGAATTCGGTGATGGACTCGGACAGTTGCTCTTCCTTCACGCTGCCGGTGGTCAGGTTGAAGCGCCACCGGTGCAGCCGCGACTGCAGGCGGTCCAGTGCCAGGAACCGAAACAGCTTGTCCCACTTAGATCCTTCGGTGTCGGCCGGGGAGGGATCGCCCTCGAAGAAACCGTCGAGCACGATCTCGTCGCCGTCCTCGTAGGCGTTGACGAAGTGCAACACGAACGTGGGGTCCGCCTCGAACCATCGGACGTCGGCGGTTTTACCGCGGCGGGGGAGGATCGCGAAGCGCGACGGCATGTCGGGATAGAAGCGCGGCACGTGCACGTCATGCTCGAGCAGGGCGGGGTCCCAGAACAACGGGAAATCGTTGAGAATGATGTAGTTTTCGGTGAAGGCCATGTCATGCGGCAGCCGCGGTCCGGGCAGGGGGATGTCGACGTAGTGGACCAGCTCGTTGCTCTGGTCGACGACGCCGTACCGCATGTACGGGTCCTGCTTGCTGTAGTTGAAGAACAGCAGTTCGCCCGTCTTGTTGTCGACTTTCGGGTGCGCTGACACACCCCAGTCGGTGGGGAAGCGGCCGTTCCAGCTCTCCTTGCCCAGGGTTTCACCCGAATACGGATCGACCCGGTACAGGTCGCCGCACTGGTAGAAGCTGGTCAGCGCCACGCCCCGGTGGACGATGACGTCGGTGCTCGACGCGTCCTTCATCCGGGTGCGAGCGCCCCAGCCCTCCTCGCGCTTGGCCAATTGCACGGGCTCGGCCAGCCCCGGCCACAGCGGCCCGCCGGCGTCGTTCTCCGCCAGAAAGCCGTCGGTGCGGACGAAGCGGTTGCGGTAGAAGGCTTTTCCATCTCGAAAGCCCACTATGTGTAGCATGCCGTCGCCATCGAACGGGTGGTACGTCTTGAGCGCCGGGTGCAACGGGTTCTCGGTGTTGCGCAGGTAGATGCCATCCAGGTCGCGCGGGATTTCGCCCTCCACGGCGGTGAGGCGGTCGGCGTCCCATTCGGTGGTCTGGGGACGCCACGGTCCGGTCCGGTACGGGTGGTCGTCGTCCTCGGGCAGCGTGGACAGGAACTTGCCGACGATCTCAACGTCCACGTCACACATCTCCTGCTGTGCTGACAACGAAACTCACCGTGGTCGCGGTGCTGCCGCCGAAATTCAGGGTCCCGAAGGTCTTGGCCCCGTCGACCTGATACTCGCCGGCGGCGCCGCTGACCTGCTTGGCCGCATCGAGCAGCATGCGCACGCCGGACGCGCCGACCGGGTGGCCGGCGCCGATCAGCCCCCCGCTGGGGTTGATCGGCAGCCGGCCGCCGATCTCGATCTCGCCGTTCTCGATGGCCTTCCACGACTCCCCCGGACCGGTCAACCCGATATGGTCGATCGCCAGGTACTCGCTGGGGGTGAAGCAGTCGTGCACCTCGTACCCGTCGAGGTCGTCGAGGCTCAGCCGGGCGCGCCCCAGCGCATCGTGCACCGCGGCCCGCACATGCGGAAGGACGTACGGGTCGTCGGCGGCTCGGTCCAGCTTCTGTCGCAGACCCAGCCCCACCGTGCGGTGCCCCCAGCCCTCGATGCGACCGACCGGGCGCGCATCGGGATGGTCGCGCAGGTAGGCGTCGCCGACCAACACCAATCCCGCTGCACCGTCGGTCATTTGGCTGCAGTCAAAGCGCCGCAACCGGCCCTCCGTGACGGGATTGGTTGCATCGTCGTCCGTGATGGGGTCGGGGACCGTCCACGCGCGCGTCTGGGCGTTGGGGTTACGCCGCGCGTTGGCGAAGTTGAGCTGCGCAACGGCCCTCAGGTGTGCGTCGTCCAGGCCGTAGCGCCGGTCGTATTCATCGGCGACCTGAGCGAACATCGACGGCCACAGGTACCGCGCGTCGGCCCCCTCGCGACCCGTCCAGGCGGCCGCACCCAGGTGCTTGGCCGCGGTGTCGCCGGGCACGGTCTTCTCGAGTTCGATGCCCAGCACCAGCGCGGTGTCGTAGGCGCCCGACCGCAGATCGGCGATCGCCGCCAAGGTCGCTACGCTGCCGGACGCGCACGCCGCTTCGTGCCGCGAGGCCGGGGTGTCCCAGAGGTCGGCGCAGACCGTGGCCGGCATCGCGCCGAGGTGGCCCTGGCTGGCGAACATTTCGCCGAAGGCGTTCGCGACGTGCACCACTTCGATGTCGGCGGCGTGCACCTTGGCCGAGGCGAGGGTGCCCTCCACGACCTCCGCGGTGAGGTCGGCGAAGTCGCGACCCTCCTTGGTGAGATTGCGGGCGAAGTCCGTCTGGTAGCCGCCCAGGATCCACACGCCAGCCGAGACATCCATACGCCGCACGGTACTCCGGGATTGCCGCGTCGTTGCGGCGTATCCACGGGCAGGTCATGCCCGAAAAGGTGTCCCGAAATGAGGCGGCCCCGTCGGCTCTCGGGCTGAACCAACGGGGCCTAGGCGGACGCGAAGGCCGGCCGACGCGTTCGCCTCTCATGGAACATTGCCCCGTACGAGGGCAGCCAAACGTGCGGACGAACCCCGTTCACTCCCCGGCGAGTCCGTCGGGTGGTGGTGCGGCGAGGGCTGTCCGCGGGTTTAGACGGCGTCTTCGACGAGTTCGGTGGGCTCGGGGCCTTCCGGTTGACGTGCCGCAACCGCCCGCTGTTTGCGGGCGTCGGCCAGGTCGATCGCCGCCAGGTCGATGCCCTTGGTCTCGGCGGCAGCGACGACGGCTATGGCGCTCACCGTGGCGGTGGCCGCCAGATACCACGAGATGGGCACCGCGGATTTGTAGGTCTCGAGCAGGCGAACCGCGATGATCGGTGCCAGCGATCCGGCCACGATCGAGGTGACCTGGTAGCCCAGCGACACCCCCGAATACCGCATCCGGGTGGGGAACATCTCGGCCATGGCGGCCGGCTGGACGGCGTACATGAGGCCGTGGAACACCAGCCCAATGACGATCGCCGACATGATGATGGCGTTGCGGCCGCTGTTCATCATCGGAAACGCAAAGAAGCCCCAGGTACATGTGCTGACCGCACCGATGAAATAGATTGGGCGCCTGCCGAATCGGTCACTGAGATGCCCGGCCAGCGGGATGACCGCGAAGTGCACGGCATGTGCGGCCAGCAGCCACCACAGGATGGTCTTGGTGTCGGCGCGCACGTGGACTTTCAAGTATGTGATCGAGAAAGTGACGACGAGGTAGTACATGGTGTTCTCGCCGAGCCGCATGCCCATGGCGGTGAAAACCCCACGCGGATAATGTTTTATCACCTCGACAACGCCGATCCGGGCGTGCTCGGACTGTTGCTGGGCTTCGTAAAAGATCGGTGCGTCCGTCACCTTGGTGCGAATGTAGTAACCAATCAGAACGACGACCGCGGAAAGCCAGAAGCCGACGCGCCAGCCCCAGCCCAGGAAGGCCCCATCCGAGAGGGTCGAGGTAAGAACCAGCAGCACCGCGGTGGCCAGCATGTTTCCGCCCGGCACGCCGGCCTGCGGCCAGCTGGCCCAGAATCCGCGACTGGAGTTCGGGCTGTGCTCGGCGACCAGCACGATGGCCCCGCCCCACTCGCCGCCGACGGCGAAGCCCTGGACGAACCGCAGCACCACCAGCAGCGTGGGGGCCCAATACCCGATCTGGGGGAAGGTGGGCAGGCAGCCCATCGCGAAGGTGGAGACGCCGACCAGCAGCAGACTGAACTGGAGCAGCTTCTTGCGGCCGTACCGGTCGCCGAGTTGGCCGAAGACGATGCCGCCGAGCGGGCGGGCGGCGAAGCCGACCGCATAGGTCACGAAGGCGGCGAGGATGGCGTCGAGTTCGTTGCCGCCTCGGGGAAAGAACACCTTGCTGAAGACCAGGGTTGCCGCGGTGCCGTAGAGGAAGAATTCGTACCATTCCACGACCGTGCCGGCCATGGACGCGGCAACCACCCGGCGAAGATATGCCCGGCTTTGGGAGAGCTTGCCGCGCAGGCCGCTACGCACACTCATCGTCGCCCTCCTTGGCGGTTCGCTCACCCAGGGCGCCGAGCCGGCCAGCGTTTGCCGAAACCGGGTTTGTGCTCGAGCGTGGCGATGATGGGTGTGCTGGCGGATGGGAGCGTACCTGGCACGGGCGCTCCACGCATGGTGTCGCCGCGGTGCTCCCGGGGCGGTTGCGGCCGTCGGCATCATGCGTCTCCCCAGCCACTGTGAACGGACACACGCGGGTGCGCCCGCTTCACAGCGACAACGCGGGGGAGCGGCTCGGCCCCAGAGCGGGTCACAACCCCCCGGCACGACGCCTTGTGTCGCCGACGATTGCGGTACCGCTGGCAAACCCTCGGGATCGGGCGGAAACGTCTCTCGGCGGCGGCGGGATTTGTGCGCGGTACGACGGCAAACGGTCTTGGCCCGGAAGGCTACGGCGTTGGCCCGGCCATACAGTGAGCAATCGGCGAAAGCGCATGTTCGCCGGAGAACCGGCTGCGTTGCGACACGGTCACGGATACGTACCTATCGTCGCATCGATAGTCACAACAGCCGCTCTGATAACTATCGTCACATGAGCCAACTGCGGACGTCAATGCGGTGTCCCGCCGCTCGAAAGGTGTTACATGTCGGCGATTCTTCGAAGTGTGTCGCTATCGATGGCGTCGGCGGCCGCTGTGGGACTCGTCTTCGTGGTCGGTCCCGCGCCCTCGGCCCATGCGACCCCGTGCGGCGCGCCGGAAGCGAACGTGGAGCCGCCCGCCGCGCAGCCGGCGATACCCGCCCCCCAACCGGTCGTCCAACCACCGACGGGCCGCAGGCCCACCCACACCAATGACCAGGCGCCGCTGCCTCGGCTGGGACCGCTGATCTCGTCGTTCATCAGGCCGGCCATCCCTCGGCAGGCCGCCCCGATGAGACCGCAAGCGGAGGTCCTACCGCCCGGGCCCAACCCGCCCGTCCCCAATCTGCCGCAACCGCCGAACGCCGGTCAGCTGCAGCCCAATGCCGCCCCGGTCCCGCAGCCGGCGCCGGCGCCGCCGCCGCCCTCGATCGCGGGGGCGCCGACGTCGCTCGTCGACTGGGTGACCGGACCGGACGGCCCGAACAAGACTTTGCAGCGTTTCAGCATCTCCGGTACCGACCTCGGGATCGCCTGGGACAATGGCGATCCCGTCAACCGGCAAGTGCTGATGGCCTTCGGCGACACCTTCGGCTACTGCAAAGTCAAGGGCCAACAGTGGCGCTACAACACGCTGTTCCGCAGCTCGGACCGTGACCTGTCGCACGGAATCCACATCGCGGACGGCATCCCCAACGACCGGTACTCCGGCTCACCGGTGTGGACGACGAGCCTTTCCAAGCAGGTCGTCAACACCATCCACAAGGCAGCCCACGAGACGGGGATCATTCCCACCGCCGGCATCTCGATCGGCAGGACGCAGTACATGAGCTACATGTCCATTCGGCAGTGGGGCCGAGACGGCGAGTGGAGCACGAACTACTCGGCGATCGCCAGGTCCAACGACAATGGCCAGAATTGGGGGATTTTTCCCACCTCGATCCGCACGGCGTCCCCGGACGCCATTCCGGGAGCCGGGTTCACCCCCGGTAACGAGAACTTCCAGATGGGGGCGTTCCTGAAGGGCAACGACGGTTACCTGTATCAGTTCGGGACCCCGTCGGGCCGCGGCGGCGCGGCGTTCCTGTCGCGGGTTCCACCCGGCCAGTTGCCCGACCTGACCAAGTACCAGTACTGGAATGGCGACAACGGTGGCCGCTGGGTTCCCAACAATCCGGGCGCGGCGACGCCGATCTTCCCGGGCCCGGTGGGCGAAATGTCGGCACAATACAACACCTATCTCAAGCAATATCTGGTGCTCTACACCAATGGCGGCAGCAACGACGTCGTCGCGCGCACCGCACCCGCCCCCCAGGGACCGTGGAGCCCCGAGCAACCGCTGGTGTCGTCGTTCTCGATGCCAGGTGGCATTTATGCGCCGATGATCCATCCGTGGTCTTCCGGCCGGGATCTGTATTTCAACCTGTCGCTGTGGTCGGCATACGACGTGATGCTGATGCACACCGTTTTGCCCTAATCGTGATCGTGTCGCACCCCGAAATGTCGGCAAACCAGGCGCACGCTGAATAAAGCGGGGGCCTAGTGAGAGAGGAGATCGACGATGATCATCTTCGAAAACCCGGCCGCGTCGACCGCCAGCAAGCCAAGGCGGCCAGACATCGAGGTGCGCATCGAGGGCGTGCACCGCACGGGCGGCGTAGTCCGCCTGGGCATCGTGCTCAACGGTCGGATGGCAATCCCGTCCTGACCGACGCGGTGCGGCCGGCCGCAATGGCGGGGCAAGATGTAGTGCGTGAGTTGGGCCAAGCGCGAGGGAAGGGCGCTCGCCGATATGACCCTCACGGGCGACGCGTTACTTGCTGAACTCGAAGACTTTGTCCGCGTGCATAATCCGGATTTAACGGACGTCCGGTTGGAGCGGGCGACCGCGACCGAGGAGTACGACACCGGCAGCCAACCGCCTAGGCGGTGGTACGTCGTCACTTACCTGGCCGACGACGGCGAAGGCTACGGCATCAGGCCGTGATCCGCGATACACCCGAGTTGGTGCCCCTGTTCACGGGAGTGATCATCGATCCCGGTCAAGGCTTTGGCGCTGGTGCCATCGGCCAACGCGAAACCGCCCACCCAACCTTCTCGGCAACCTGCGAGATCGACAGACCATCGCTGATCACCGCCAACACAGCCTGATACCTCTGCTCGGCCACGCTCAACTCCCTCATCTAGGGAGTGTCAAGGATCTGCCGAAGTAACTGTCAACCATCAGCCGAAACACTGTCAGGCATCACCCGAAGACAAAATGTCAACCATCAGCCGAGGTCATACAAACGCTTTGGTGCCCCCGGCAGGATTCGAACCTGCGACACCGGCTTTAGGAGAGCCGTGCTCTATCCCCTGAGCTACGAGGGCGAGGACGTCTTGAATACCTGATTAAAACCTAGCTAAGCGTTTGCAGCGGCGTTCGCGGCGGCCTGGTGCCATTCCGGACGATCGGCCTGGTCGTGGTGATGTGGCGGGTGTGAGTGTAGTCGAGCGTCGCGCTGCGGCGACTATTGCCATCTGAGATCTTCGTCGAGTTGTTGGGCTCGTTCGTCGAGTTCGGCCGCGGGACCGGTATCAATCGTGACCTCTTGCCAGTACGCCGGACTGTAGAGGTGAATATCGTTGCCGCTACTGACCTTCAGCACGCCACCGGTGAGTACTTCATAGGTGGCGCCGTCCGGGTATTCGTCATCGTCATCCTGGCCGTCAATTTGGATCCACATTTTCATGCTGAAAAATCCTCCGCGTCGGCCGATCGAATTCTTGAGGCTACCGCTGCGACGGTGAGCTGGGGAGTCGGAGGTCCTGGGCATCCGTGGCCGGGGGTCCCAAGAATAGGGTCTTTCGCCCGCTGACCAGCGACCGTCGTGGGCTTCATCCTGTACCTAACCGGTCACTCGTACACCGGCTCCGGTTAGTGGGATTGCTTCATGCGTTCGAATGACGTCGCGGCCGAGACGCTGCAGGAGCTGGCCGATCTGATCGCGATCTCCGGTGGCGATCCCTACCGGGTCCGCGCCTACGAGAAGGCGGCCCGCTCGGTCGCCGGTTACCCGCTCGACCTCGATGGGCTCGACCGCAAGGGCTTGCTGGCCATTCCGGCCGTCGGCGCCCACACGGCCGACAAGCTGCTAGAACTTCGGCAGACCGGGCACATCGCCGCTCTCGAGGACCTGCATGCGCAGCTGCCCGCGGGTCTGCGCGCCCTACTGGGAATCCCCGGGCTCGGACCCAAGCGAGCCCACCAGGTCTATGAGGAGCTGGGCATCTCGTCGATGCCGGAGCTGCTCAACGCGCTGCACGACGAACAGCTGCGCAACCTGAAGGGCTGGGGCGAGACCAGCGAACGCAACCTGGCCCGGGCGATCCGCCAAATGCAGGAAGTCGGCGGCCGCATGCCACTGGCGATCGCTCTGGACGTCGCCGAGGATCTGGTCGCGCGGCTCGCCGCGCTACCGCAGGTGAGTCGCGTCGACTACGCGGGATCCTTGCGGCGGATGCGCGACACTGTCGGCGACATCGACCTGCTGGCCGCCGCGGACGACGACCCGGCATCGGTCATGGACCACTTCTGCTCCATGCCGCTGGTGGACCGCGTGTTGGCCCATGGCCCTACGAAGTCTTCGGTGGTGACGACCAAGGGCATCCAGGTGGACCTGCGGGTGATACCGGCGGCGGTGTGGGGCGCGGCGCTGCAATACTTCACCGGGTCCAAAGCCCACAACATTCGCATCCGCGAGTTGGCGGTACGGGCCGGGCTGAAGCTGTCGGAGTACGGACTCTTCCGTGCCGACGACGACCGGCTACTGGCATCGGCCGACGAAGCCGACATCTATGCCAAGTTGGGGCTGCCCTGGATCCCGCCGGTGCTACGCGAAGACCGCGGGGAAGTCGAGGCCGCCCTGGCGGGCCATCTGCCCGCTCTGGTCGAGGCGGCCGACCTTCTCGGCGACCTGCATGTGCATACCGATCTCACCGACGGTCTCGCCGGGCTGGACGAGATGGTCGCCGCCGCGGCCAGCCGTGGATACCGCTATTGCGCCATCACCGATCACGCCCCGCAGCTGGCGATGCAACGAATGACGCGGGACAAGGCCTTGCAACAGCGCAGCAAGCTGCCTGAGTTGGCCTGCCGCCACCGCATCGAGGTGCTGCACGGCATTGAACTCAACATCGCCGCCGACGGATCCCTTGACTGGGACGACGACTTCCTGTCCGGCTTCGACATCCTGATCGCTTCGGTGCACTCCGACTTCGACCAGACCCGCGACGAGATGACCAAACGTCTGCTCGCTGCCATCGAGCATCCCTACGTCAACGTCATTGGCCATCCGACCACCCGCGTCCTCGGTCGTCGCCCGCCGATCGAGTTCGACGTCGACTCAGTCTTCGCGGCCGCGGCACGCACCCGTACCGCGTTGGAAATCAACGCATTTCCCGACAGGCTGGACCTGTGTGACGAACTCGTCCGTCGCGCCCGCGAGTACGGCGTTGTCTTCGCGATCGATACCGATTCGCACGCCGTGCCGCATCTCGATTACGTCCGCTACGGCGTTGCCGTCGCCCAGCGCGGCTGGGTTTCCGCCGGTGAAGTGATCAACACCTGGCCGCTGCGCCGGCTGCGGAAGTTCCTTGCGAAGGGGCGTGGCCGACGGCGTTAGGAGTGAGTTAGGTGGCGGCTCAGTCTTCTTCGTCGATGATGTGCACGGCGGCTTCCTCGGCCGACGCCGCACCTCCACTGATTCCGACGTCTGTCGCGAACAACTCCTCGTCTTCGTCTTCGCCAAATCCCATGTCCGGAGCGATAAGCCGGCCGGCCCGTGCGGTACCCACTTCGCGCCGCTGCGGGAATTCGGCCTCACGCTCGGATGCATCGCTGCTCCGCTGCTCGGCCTCGTCGAGCACGACGTTGATTCGAGCTGCCGGATCCGGCTCCTCCTCCGCGAGGATGTCCTCGATGCTTTCGGACGGGCCGAATGCGCCAGGTCCGTACAGTCTTTCGGGAGGCGAGTAACCCTCGTCGAGGATGTCGTCCACACCGCGATCGATCAGGGTGTCCTCTTGCTGAAGCTGGTTGTCGTCCTCGACGCTGTATTCGCCTGCGGCGGGGCCGGACTCGTAGTGCGCGCTCATAAGTTGCCTCCCAGCTGCTCACCGTTGCCGGCCGTGGTCATTGTCCGCTCCTGACGTGTCGTGTTTCGCGGCTGAGGCGCTCGATCTCGTCGGCTGCATCGGTCAGTGCCGCCGCGAGTTCACGCGCCGTGGTCACGTCCAGCGCATTGAGGTGGCGGGTCTGCACGGTGATCCACCGTCGTGTCGAGCCGTCGATCTGCTGCCGGCCGTAGATCTGAACGCGGACGCGCCCGCATCGGCGCGAGGTGCCCTCGAAGTCGCGAAACCAGTTGCTGTCGAGCTGCCAGTCGAATGTGCGGACCGCACCATCGGGCGGCGCGACGCCGTCGAACGGCATCCCAGCGCTCACGTTCTTGGCTGCCCACTGTCGCGCCATCTCCAGCAGCTGCTGCGGTTCGTCGTGTTCGAGGCGCTCGAGCTGGGCGATCTGCGCAGCAGTGAGCTGGTCGGCCACGTCACGCCAGCTTCGGGCGGCGCTGTCGTCGGATGTGCTCATGGTGAACATTCTGCCTTGCCGAGTCGCTGATGGTGAGAGTCCAAAGTCATGTCTTGAAGCCATTGGTCCCCGAAAGACGCTGGGGCAGCGCGGTCGCCGACCACGGGTGGGGAACCACCTGAAGCCGAGCCGACCGGCAGAGGTGCCTGATGGCCGGTGCGCCAAAGCTTTTAAGGCTTCGGCGTGGAGGCTACCTGGCTCATATGGTCGACGAACCAGTCGCGGGCCAGGACCGCGACCTGGTCCAGCGTGCCGGGTTCCTCGAAGAGGTGAGTCGCGCCGGGCACCACGGTCAGTTCGCACTCTCCGGGGATCCGCGCCTGGGCCTGTCGATTCAGTTCCAGCACCACATCGTCGCGGCCACCCACGATCAGCAGCGTCGGTGCGTGGACCCTGGCCAAGGCAGCACCGGCGAGATCCGGTCGCCCGCCGCGGGATACGACCGCCGCGAGGGTCACGCGCGGGTCGGCCGCGGCGACCAGGGCCGCGCCCGCACCGGTGCTGGCACCGAAATAGCCGACCGGCAGCGCGGCTGTCTCGGGCTGGCCGGCCAGCCAGCCGGTGACATCGATCAGGCGGCGCGCCAACAGATCGATGTCAAAGACGTTGGCGCGGTTGCGTTCCTCGTCGGGGGTGAGCAAGTCAACCAGCAGCGTGGCAAGGCCCGCCCTGTTCAGGACATCGGCCACGTAGCGGTTGCGGGGGCTGTGGCGGCTGCTTCCACTACCGTGGGCGAACAGCACCACGCCGACCGGATGCTCGGGGACCATCAGGTGTCCGGCGACGTGCACCGAACCGGCACCCACTCGGACATCCTCGTCACGTAATGGGGGGTCGTCCGGCGCGGCAGCGGCCGAGGGCTCGCGGAAACCGTTCCGGGCGTGATCGAGCAGCGCCACCACCTCGTCGTCAGAGGTTTGGGTGAAGTTGCGGTATCCCTGGCCGACGGCGAAGAAGAACTCGGGCGTGTGCAAGCAGATCACCTCGTCCGCGTATCCGGAGAACCGTGCGAAGATGTCGCGTCCGCCGATCGGTACGGCCAACAGCACCCTGCTCGCGCCCTCGGCGCGGGCCACCTGGCATGCGGCGCGGGCGGTGGCGCCGGTCGCCACGCCGTCGTCGACGATCACCGCGGTCTTTCCGGCCAGCGGGATCCGGTCGTGCCCGCTGCGGAACAGGTCCGAGCGGCGGGCCAGCTCGGCTCGCTGCTTCGCCTCCACGGCGGCCATTTCGTCCTCGGACAAGTGCGCTTCGCGCACCACGGCGTCATTGATCACCCGCACCCCGTCCTCACCGATGGCGCCGAACGCCAGTTCGGGCTGGAACGGGACTCCGAGCTTGCGCACCACCAACACGTCCAGCGGCGCCTGCAGCGCCTTGCCGACCTCGTAGGCCACCGGCACACCGCCGCGCGGTAGACCCAGCACCACGATGTCTTCGCCGCGCAGGAATTCCAGCCGCTGGGCGAGATGCCGTCCTGCGTCGACGCGATCGTCGAACAATCTCGAATCGCCGCGCAACCCAGACAGCCGCTGCCGCAGCGGACCCCTGCCGTCATCGATACGGTCCATTCGTGTCATCCCCCGAGTGTGGCGCGACTTGCCGCCGCACCGAAGGGCCGTAGGGCCATTCCCTCAGGGACCAACGCCTCCTGACCGGTGATATCCGGGCATCTAGCGTCGGGGTGGTGGCGACGGAACGCGCGCATGACGCTGACGCGGTGACGGTGCTGCTGGGCGGTGACGTGATGCTCGGGCGAGGTATCGATCAGATCCTGGCCCACCCCGGTGACCCGGAATTGCGTGAGCCGTACATGCGTGATGCGCGCGGATATGTTCAGCTGGCCGAGCGAGCGAATGGGCCTATCGCGCGCCCGGTTGATTGGCAGTGGCCGTGGGGCGAGTTGTTGCCGCTCCTGGACGAGGCCGCGCCCCATGTGCGGCTGATCAACCTGGAGACAACGATCACCACAGGCGATGATTTCGCTGAAGGCAAAGCGGTTTGCTACCGCATGCACCCGGACAACCTGCCCGCCCTGAGGGCACTACGGCCGGACGTCTGCGCGCTGGCCAACAACCACATCCTCGATTTCGGTTTGCGGGGGCTGACGGACACGGTGACGGCTCTCGCCGGGGCGGGGATCCGGGGCGCCGGGGCCGGGGCCGACTTGCCGGCCGCACGTCAACCGGCCGTGGTCAGTATTTCCGATGGATGCCGGGTGCTCGTCAGCTCGGTGGCGATGCAGTCGGCCGGCGTCCCCGCGTCGTGGGCAGCGCGTCACGACCGGCCGGGGGTGCGGCTGATCCGGGATTCGTCGGTGCGAGACGTTGCCGACGAACTGGCGGCGGAGGTGCTGGCACACAAAGGTGACGGTCACGTCGCCATCGTTTCGGTGCACTGGGGATCCAATTGGGGTTACGGGATAGCGCACAGTGAGATCGCATTCGCGCACCGGTTGATCGATGCCGGCGTCGACATCGTCCACGGTCACTCCTCGCACCACCCCAGGCCCATTGAGATTTACCGCGGCAAACCGATCCTGTACGGCTGCGGGGACGTCATCGACGACTACGAGGGAATCGGTGGCCACGAGTCATTCCGCGGCGATCTCAGGTTGCTCTATCTGACCCGAACCGATCCCGCCAGTGGTGAACTGGTCTCGTTGCAGCTGATTCCACTGCGTGTGCGCCAGATGCGACTCGAGCGCGCGGCCCGAAGCGACGCCGAATGGCTGCGCGCGACGCTCGAGAAAACCAGCAGCCGGTTCGGGACTCGTGTCGCGCTGCAGTCCGACGACCTGCTGGAGATCAAGCTGGTCACTCGGACGGGCTGAGATCAGCGACGTCGCGTGAGGCTCGCTCACCGCAACTCGGCGATGACCTTTCCGAAGTTCTCCATGTGGTTGTCCTGCACGGTGATGAAACTGACCCCGTACTTCTCCCGGTATTGGGACAGCGTGTCGGCCATCTCGCGCGGCGTCCCGCTCAGCACCGAGTGCATGGCCAGTATCTGCTCGTCCGACATCCCCGGCGAATACTGGCGCGTCATGGCCAGGTTGGGCATGGTCTCGCCTTCTCGCGGCACCGCCGTGATCGCCAGGTTCAACTCCAGGTCGTCGAACCGGTCGCCCGCGGCGTTGCGGACAAACTCCACGCGTTCGGTCAGCGGGTCGTCGGCCCCGCGGACGTTGGCGCCGGTCAGCCCGATGATGTCGGCGTGCCGGGCGGCCAGCGTCAGCACCCGGTCGCCGTTGCCGGCGATCATGATCGGCGCCTTCGGGTGATGGTCCTTCAGATACTTCGTCATGTGTTCGAGGTGGCCGACCCGGGCGCCCGCGCTGGGGTAGGGGATCTCGGCGGCCTCGAATTCTTCCCGGACGTATCCGGTGCCCAGGCCGATCTCGAGACGCCCGTCACTGAGTAGGTCCAGCGCTTCCAGGTCGCGGCTCAATAGGGCCGGCTTGTAGAACGCCGCGTTGAGCACGAACATGCTCAGCCGAAGCCTGGTGGTGACCATGGCAACCGCGGTCAGCGTCGGAAACGGTGCCGCCGCACCGAGGTGATCCGGCACGCACAGAACGTCGAATCCGACATCCTCGGCCCGCTTCACCTTCTCTTCCAGCACCGCGCGGGACTTGATGAACCGCATGCTCAGCCCGAAACGAAAATCCTTGGCCACCAACAACCTCCGCTCAGCGATCTATCGATAGTTACCAGGTACGAGCCGCGGCCAACGGGAGGGATCCCAGCGCCGCAGGAAGTCGATCCAGCGTTGCGGCAACCCGTGTTGCACGGCGCCGTCGATGATCTTGGGCAGGTAGCCCGGCCGGGGCGGACCCGGTATCACCCGATGGTCGATGTAGACCCACGCCGGCGACGGCCCGTCGTCGGTGTGCACGGTCAGCCGGTCGCGCCGGTACCGCACCGGCACGCCCTCGGCGCTGTCGAGCGTCGCCAGGTCGCCGTCGGAGATCTGCCACACGACGCCGTGCACCTGATTACCGGCGCACGATTCGACCGTGGCCACGCCGCGCTGGTTGATCAGCCAGTCATGATCCGACAGGACGGCCGGCCGCGGATCGGCGGCGTCGGGACACCGCAGTGCCATCTGCCTGACGCACAGGTTCGACCCGTATGCGAAGTAGGCATGCCGGCGGGCCGACATTTAGCCAGTCACCGTCAGCCAGATGAGCACCACGTTAAGCAGACTAATCATTACGCCGACGGCCCAGCCAATAACCGTCGTGACGGGGTGGTTGGCGTCGTCGCCCATCAGCTCCCGGTCACTGGTCAACTTCACCAGCGGAAGGACCGCAAACGGTATCCCGAACGACAGCACCACCTGGGAGAGCACCAGCGCGCGGGTGGGGTCGAACCCGAACGCGAGGATCACCAGGGCGGGGCAGACGGTGATCAAGCGGCGCACCAGCATCGGAATCCTCCGGTGCAGCAGCCCCTGCATGATCATGGCGCCCGCGTAGGCGCCCACCGACGACGAGGCCAGCCCGGACGCCAGCAACCCGATCGCGAACAGCACCGCAATGGTCGCGCCCAGGGTGTTGTGAATGGCGGAGTACGCGCTCTCGATCGAGGCGCTGATGTTGTGGTGCTGCAGGTTGATCGCCGCGACCAGCAGCATCGCGGCATTCACCGTGCCCGCGACGGCCATCGCCAGCACGACGTCCAACCGGGTGACCCGCAGCAGCAGGCGTCGATGTGCGCCTTCGGCGGGGTGCCCGTGTCGATCGAGCACCAGTCCGGAATGCATGTACACCGCGTGCGGCATCACGGTGGCGCCCAGGATGGCGGTGGCCAGCAGCACGCTTTCGGTGCCGCCGAATCGCGGCACCAGCCCCCCGAGCACCGCATCGGGCGGCGGCGTCTTCACGAAGAAACTGGCCGCGAAGCCGACGGCGATGACGAGCAGCAGGCCGGTGATGACGCGTTCGAAGATGATCTGCCCGCGCCGGTCCTGGATGGCCAGCAACAGCAGGGACACCAGCCCGGTGACGATCCCGCCGAGCAGCAGCGGCAGATCGAACAGGATGCGCAAAGCGATTGCCCCGCCGACGATTTCGGCCATATCGGTCGCGATCGCCACCAGTTCGGCCTGGGCCCAGTAGACCAGCCGGACCGGACGGCTCATCCGCTTGCCGATGGCCGAGGGCAACGAACGCCCGGTCACCAGACCGAGCTTCGCCGACAGGTACTGCACCAGGCCCGCCAGCGCATTGGCCACCACGATGACCCACAGCAACAGGTAGCCGAACTGGGCGCCGGAGCTGACGTTGGCGGCGACGTTGCCCGGATCGACGTAGGCGATCGCGGCGACGAACGCAGGCCCGAGCAGGTACCAACTGCTTTTGAGCGTGTCTTGGCTGCTCTGGGTCAACTCGTCGCCCTCGATTCACACCGCCGAATAAGAAAGTGAGGTTAGCCGAACACTCGCCCGCAAACCGGAAGGCCACCCGCGATTTCCGTCAGGTATATCTATAGCGCCGGCTGCGCGGCGGCGATCAGCCGGGCAGGTAGAGCCCCTTGCCGGTGATCAATGGCAGGTCCAGCGTCGTCACGATGCCCGGCGGGGCGGCCACCACCGCGGGGATCGCGTTGACCACCCGCATCGCGGTGGCGACCAGCCCGGCGTGGTTGTGGTCGCCCCTGCGGCTGCTCAGGCAGACGTCCATGGCGTAGGACGGTTCGCCGGTGATCTCGATGCGGTAGGACCCGCCGTGCTGGGCCGGCTGCGGCCACTCGGGACACAGGTCCTCGCGCAGTCGGGTGACGTGTTCGAGGACCACGACGGGGTCGCCGTTGACCATGCCGAAGACTTCGAACCGCAGCGCCGCGGCGCTGCCCTTGGGAATGTGTCCCGACGCGATGTCGAAGTCCTCGGGCGCCGGCACGCGCACGTACTCCTGCGCGACCGAGTCGAGCGAAAGCCCCAGGCCGGCCGCCAGTTGCCGTACCACCGATCCCCACGCCAGGCTCAGCACTCCGGGCTGCAGCAACATGGGGATCTCATCGAGCGGCTTCCCGAAGCCCATCACGTCGAACATCACGGCGGCGCTGTCATAGGTGGCGTAGTCGACGATCTCCATGCAGCGAATCTGCTGGATGTTCTGACAGGTGCCGGCCAGCGCCAACGGCAGCAGGTCGTTGGCGAACCCGGGATCGATCCCATTGACGTACACGCTCGAATTACCTTCGCGCGCAGCGTCTTCGATGGGTTTGATGAGCTCCTCGGGAATGACTTCCCAGGGATACTGCAAGAAGACCGGGCCGCTTCCGACGACGTTGATTCCGGCCGCCAGGACGCGCCGGTAGTCCTCCAACGCCTCGGGCAATCGGTTGTCGGCCAGCGCGTTGTACACGGCGCATTGCGGTCCGGTGGCAAGCACCGCCTCCAGGTCCGTACTGGCCAGCACGCCGGTCGAATCGGGAAGCCCGGCGAGCTGTGCCGCGTCCTTGCCGGCCTTGGCGTCCGATGACACCCACACTCCCTTGAGTTCGAACTCCGGGTTGGTGATCAGCGCCCGCAGCGCGTGGACGCCGACGTTGCCGGTGCCCAATTGAACGACGGGTATGGCCATGACGGGCTCCTTAGTGGTCGGGGGTCACAGATCCGGGACGGGGATGTCGAGGTTGGGGTAGGTGAGGCCGCCGTCGACCTCCAGCGTCTTGCCGGTCAGGAAACTGCCCGCGGGGGAGGCCAAATAGACTGCGGCCGCGGCGATATCGACAGGATCGCCGAGGCGGCGCATGGGTGTCGCCTTTTCCATCGGCGCGCGCAGCTCGTCGTTGGATGCGACCACGTCCAGCGCGGACGTGAGGATCGACCCCGGCGCGATCGCGTTGACACGGATGCGCGGGCACAGGTCCAGGGCGGTCAGCCGGGTGTAGTGGGACAGCGCGGCCTTGGCGGTGCCGTAAGCGGCGAAGCCGCGTCCGGCCAGCCGACCCATGGTGGAGGTGATGTTGATGATGTTGCCACCGCCGGAGTGCTCGAGCATGAGGGGTACCGCCGCAACCGTCAGCGCGTGCGCGGTGGCCACGTTGAAGGTGAATGCGTCCTTGAGCTCCTTGGTCGAGGTGGTCAGCAGCGTGTTGGGCATGGTCCCGCCGACGTTGTTGACGACGATGTCTAGTTTCCCGAAGGCCTCGACGGCCTGGCCGGCGAGCTGCGCGGTCGCCTCCGGGTGCGCCAGGTCGGCGGCGACGATGTGCGCCCGTCGACCGGCGGCGCGGACCTGTTGGGCGACGCCTTCTAGTTGCGATTCCGTGCGCGAGGCGATGAGGACATCGGCGCCGGCCTCCGCGAAAGCCAGGGCGATCGCCGCCCCGAGGCCGCGCCCGGCACCGGTGATGACGGCGACTTTGTCATCGAGACGAAATTTGTCCAGGATCATTGCGGCCTCTCCTCGCCCATGTTGTCAGCCGACACGGTAGCAAGCCGCGCCGTCTCGGATACGGCATTTCTGTAACAGGTTCTACTTTTGCATGTGGACGGGGCGAATAGGTGCCGTGCCTTCGACGGCCTCGCCGCATCCCGCGTCCGCTGCGAGAACATTCGCCCGGCGCTAGCCTTAGTGCTTAGCGTTGGTCGGCGCACGGCGGCTATTGAATGGTGGCGATCATGTCCGATTCTTCCTGTTGGGGAACATGTTGCGGCTGAGGCGAATTGGCGCTGCGCTGAGTGCCACGACCGTTGTTGCCCTGGGCTTGTCGGGCTGCGGGATCAATCACGACGCGGCCGGGGGAACCGCCGGTCCGGGCACGTCGCCGGTCAAGGTGAGCTGCGGCGGGACGAAGTCGCTGAAGGCCAGCGGGTCGACCGCCCAGGCCAACGCGATGACCCGCTTCGTCAACGCCTTCGAGCAGTCCTGCCCCGGCCAGACGCTGAACTACACCGCGAATGGCTCGGGCGCGGGAATCGGCGAATTCACGGCAAACCAAACGGATTTCGCGGGGTCGGACACACCGCTGGCTCCCATCGAATACTTCGCGGCGCGGCAGCGCTGCGGTTCGCCGGCGTGGAATTTGCCGGTGGTGTTCGGTCCGATCGCGATCACCTACAACGTCACCGGCGTGACTTCGCTGAATCTGGATGGTCCGACGGCCGCGAAAATATTCAAGGGCGCCGTCAGGGCCTGGAACGATCCGTCGATTCAGGCGTTGAACCCCGGCGTCGCGTTTCCCGCCGAGCCGATCCGGGTGATCTTCCGCAACGACCAGTCGGGTACCACAGACAATTTTCAGAAGTACCTGGACTCCGCCGCCGGCGGCGCCTGGGACAAGGGCATCGGAAAGACTTTCAACGGCGGTGTCGGTGAGGGGGCCAAGGGCAATGAAGGCACGTCGGCGGCGATCAAGGCCACCGAGGGGTCGATCACCTACAACGAATGGTCGTTCGCCCAGGCGCAAAACCTCAACATGGCCAAGATCATCACGTCGGCCGGCCCGGACCCGGTCGCGATCAGCGCTGACTCGGTCGGCGAGACGATCTCCGGTGCCACCTTCACCGAAGAGGGCAACGACTTGGTCGTCGACACCTTCTCCTTCTACAAGCCGGCCCGGGCCGGGTCCTACCCGATCGTGCTGGCGACGTACGAGATCGTCTGTTCGAAGTATCCCGATCCGCAGGTCGGCGCCGCCGTGAAGGCGTTCCTGCACAGCACCGTCGGTGCGGGGCAGAACGGTTTGGCGAGCCACGGCTACATTCCCGTGCCCGAGTCGTTCAAGTCCCGGCTGTCGGCGGCTATCGACGCGATTTCGTGAGCATCTCGCAACGGCGTGCAGCCCGCCCCCGAGCCGTCTTGGCCAGCCGCAATCGGCCGACCGCAATTTGCCCAACGTTAACCTTCTTGCTGTTAGCTTCCTTGCTGCGAGAGACGGCTGGTCGCCGGACAGCGGCTGGAAGAACGTCGGCAATCATGTTTCCTCCCTACCGTTAGGAAGTGACTTGAAACTCAACCGATTCGGTGCCGCGCTGAGCGTCGTCACCGCTGGTGCGCTGGCATTGTCCGGCTGCGGAAGCGACAACAACGCCACTGGCGGAAGCGGCGCGACGAGCGGTTCGTCGTCGGGCAAGGTCAGCTGTGGCGGGAAGAAGACGCTGAAGGCGAGCGGGTCGACCGCCCAGGCCAACGCCATGACGCGCTTCGTCAACGCCTTCGAGCAGGCCTGCTCCGGCCAGACGTTGAACTACACGGCCAATGGTTCGGGGGCGGGAATCAGTGAATTCAACGGCAACCAAACCGATTTCGGCGGCTCGGATTCACCGCTCGCTGCGAAGGAATACGCTGCGGCACAGCAACGCTGCGGCTCGCCGGCGTGGAATCTACCGGTGGTCTTCGGTCCGATCGCCATCACCTACAACGTCAAGGGCCTGAGTTCGCTGAGCCTCGACGGCCCCACGGCGGCGAAGATCTTCAACGGCGCCATCACGACCTGGAACGATCCGGCCATCGCGGCGCTGAACTCCGGCGTCACGTTGCCCGCCGAGCCGATCCATGTGGTGTTCCGCAACGACGAATCCGGCACTACCGACAACTTCCAGAAGTACCTTGACGCCGCCTCCGACGGCGCGTGGGGCAAGGGCGCCGGGAAGACGTTCAAGGGCGGCGTCGGTGAGGGCGCCAAGGGCAACGACGGCACGTCGGCGGCGATCAAGGCCACCGAGGGATCCATCACCTACAACGAGTGGTCGTTCGCTGAGGCGCAGAAACTGGACATGGCCAAGGTCGTCACGTCGGCGGGTCCGGACGCGGTGGCGATCAGCTCCGACTCGGTCGGCAAGACGATCTCCGGAGCCAAGATCAGCGGGCAGGGTAACGACCTGGTGCTCGACACGCTCTCCTTCTACAAACCGACCCAGCCCGGGTCCTACCCGATCGTGCTGGCCACGTACGAGATCGTTTGCTCGAAGTACCCCGATTCCCAGGTCGGTACGGCGGTGAAGGCGTTCCTGCAAAGTACGATCGGTGCGGGGCAGAATGGCCTGGCCGACAACGGGTACATTCCCATCCCCGATTCGTTCAAGTCCAGACTGTCGACCTCGATCAACGCCATCACGTGATTTGAGGTGGTCGTGACCCGAGGAGCGGTAGCCATCCCGTCGACCCCGCAAAAGCCCGGGCTCAAGGCGCCGGGCACGCCGTCAGGTCGGCGGGGTGACCGGCTGTTCAAGCTGATGGCTGCCGCTGCGGGTTCGACGATCGTGGTCGCGATCCTGCTGATCGCGGTGTTCCTGCTGATCCGTGCCGTCCCGGCGTTACGGGTCAACCATGCGAATTTCTTCACCAGCGCCCAGTTCAGCACCACCGACCCGGGGAAACTCGCCTTCGGCATCCGCGACCTGCTGATGGTCACGGTGCTGAGTTCGCTCACCGCGCTGGTGCTGGCGGTGCCGGTCGCGGTCGGTATCGCGGTGTTTCTCACCCAATACGCGCCCAGGCGGCTGGCCCGTCCGTTCGGCGCGATCGTCGACTTGCTGGCCGCGGTGCCCTCGATCATCTTCGGGTTGTGGGGCATCTTCGTGCTGGCGCCCAAGATCGAGCCCGTCGCGGCGTTCCTCAACCGCAACCTGGGCTGGTTGTTCCTGTTCAAACAGGGCAACGTGTCGCTGGCCGGTGGTGGCACCATCTTCACCGCCGGCATCGTGCTTTCGGCGATGATCCTGCCGATCATCACGTCGGTCTCGCGTGAAGTGTTCCGGCAGACCCCGCACATACAGATGGAAGCGGCGCAAGCGCTGGGTGCCACCAAGTGGGAGGTGGTGCGGATGACCGTGCTGCCGTTCGGCCGCAGCGGTGTCATCGCGGCGTCCATGTTGGGCTTGGGCCGCGCGCTGGGCGAGACCGTGGCCGTGCTGATCATTCTGCGTTCCGCCGCGCGCCCCGGGAATTGGTCGCTGTTCGACGGCGGCTACACGTTCGCCTCCAAGATCGCCTCCGCGGCAGCCGAATTCAGTGAACCGCTGGCCACCGGGGCCTACATCGCGGCGGGATTCGCGCTGTTCGTCTTGACGTTCGTCGTCAACGCGTTCGCTCGTGCCATCGCCGGCGGGAAGGTCAACGGATGACGGCCAACGTGTTTGACCGGCCGGTCAAGACCCAGGCGTTCCGGCCCGTCAGCATCCGGCGCCGGATCACCAACAGCGCCGCGACCACGTTCTTCGTCGCGACGTTCCTCATCGCGCTGGTGCCGCTGGTCTGGGTGCTCTCGGTCGTGGTGGCGCGTGGCTGGTACGCGGTGACCCGGACGGGCTGGTGGACCCACTCGCTGCGCGGCATCCTGCCCGAGCAGTTCGCCGGTGGCATCTATCACGCGCTGTACGGAACCGTGGTGCAGGCCGGGGTGGCAGCCCTGCTGTCGGTGCCGCTGGGGTTGATGACCGCGGTTTTCCTGGTGGAATACGGCTCGGGCCGGCTGGTGCGGCTGACGACCTTCATGGTCGACGTTCTCGCCGGGGTGCCCTCGATCGTGGCGGCGCTGTTCGTCTTCAGCCTCTGGATCGCCACCCTGGGATTTCAGCAGAGTTCGTTCGCCGTCTCGCTGGCGCTGGTCTTGCTGATGCTGCCGGTGGTGGTGCGCTCCGCCGAGGAAATGCTGCGACTGGTGCCCGACGACCTGCGCGAAGCCAGCTACGCGCTGGGCGTTACCAAGTGGAAGACCATCATGCGGATCGTGTTCCCGATCGCGATGCCCGGCATCGTCTCCGGCGTCTTGTTGTCGGTCGCGCGGGTCATCGGCGAAACGGCCCCGGTGCTGGTGCTGGTCGGATACAGCCGTTCGATCAACCTTGACATCTTCCACGGCAACATGGCCTCGCTGCCGCTGCTGATCTACACCGAGCTCACCAACCCCGAGCACGCCGGCTTCCTGCGCATTTGGGGTGCGGCGCTGAGCCTGATCATCATCGTCGCGGTGAT
Source organism: Mycobacterium sp. SMC-2 (assembly GCF_025263485.1). Taxonomy (NCBI): domain Bacteria; kingdom Bacillati; phylum Actinomycetota; class Actinomycetes; order Mycobacteriales; family Mycobacteriaceae; genus Mycobacterium; species Mycobacterium sp. SMC-2. The sequence goes on along the minus strand of NZ_CP079863.1, from coordinate 5,223,662 downwards.
CAACCTGATCGCGGCGGCGACCCGGTTCCTGTCGAGCCGCCGGCGCTGAGCCCGCGCCGGATCAGGATTTCGACGCGGCCTTCTTGGCCGGTGTCTTCTTGGCCGGTGTCTTCTTCGCGGTGGTCTTCTTGGCGGCGGTCTTCTTGGCCGGTGCCTTCTTGGCGGGAGCCTGCCCGTCGCCGGAACGCGCCTTCACGCTGGCTTCCAGCTTGGCCAGCAGGTCGGAGACGTCCTCGGTCTCGTCGAGTTCCTTCGGCTGCTCCTCGGTGGTAAAGGCCTCGCCGCCTTCGAGTTTCGCGTCGATCAGCTCCTGCAGCTGCTCTTGGTAGGTGTCGTGGTAGCGGTCGGGGTTGAAGTCTTCGGCCATCGACTCCACCACCTGACCTGCCATCTTCAGTTCTGCGGGCTTGATCTCGACCTTCTTGTCGAGCACCGGGAAGTCCGGATCGCGGATTTCGTCGGGCCAGAGCAGGGTATGCACCACCATGACGTCGCGCTTGCCGAAGTCCTTGACGCGCAACGCCGCCAGCCTGGTCTTGTTGCGCAGCGTGAAGTGCACGATTGCCATCCGGTCCGATTCGGCGAGCGTCTTGGCAAGCAGCACATAGGATTTCGACGACTTGGAATCGGGCTCCAGGAAGTAGCTGCGGTCGAACAGCATCGGGTCGACCTCGCTGGCCGGCACGAACTCCAGTACCTCGATTTCGCGGCTGCGTTCTTCGGGCAGCGTGGCGATATCGTCGTCCGTGATCACGACGGACTGGCCGTCGTCGGACTCGTAGGCCCGGGCGATGTCCCGGTATTCGACGACCTCGCCGTCCAGCTCGCACACGCGTTGGTATCGGATGCGGCCGTTGTCCTTGGCGTGCACCTGATGAAACTTGATGTCGTGGTCCTGGGTGGCGCTGTACACCTTGACCGGGACGTTGACCAGCCCGAATGCGATCGAGCCCTTCCAGATGGAGCGCATGTAAGTCAGTATGCCCACACCACCAGCGGATAAGCGCCTAATGACGCGACGCGGCCCGAAGCGCAGCCCGATCCGGCAGGTCGGCTCCCGCGCGAGCCACGGTCAGCGCCGACGACAGGCTCGCCGCCTCGAGCGCCGCCGTCAGCGCGTCCACCCCGATCCCACCCAGGTCGGCGCGCCGGTCGCCGCCCAGCAAACCCGACCCCCACAGTGCGTCGAGCAGACCGGCCATGAAGGCGTCACCGGCGCCGACGGTGTCGACCACGCGCACCGCGCGCGTGGGCACCCGTGCGACCCCGGCCGCGCAGAAAGCCACCGCGCCCCGGTCGGCCATCGTCACCGCCACGATGGCGGGGCCCAACCCCAGCCAGGTCTGCGCGATCTGCTCGGGCGGGCGAGCGGGGTCGATCCAGCGCAGGTCTTCCTCGCTGGCCTTCCCGACGTCACTGCGTTCGATGAAATGCTCGATGCGTGCGACGGCCAGTTCCCGGTCGCCGATCAGCGACGGCCGCACGTTGGGGTCAAAGGTGACCGTGGCCGAGGCACGATAGGCGTCGATCAACGCCGCCACCGCCACGCAGCCCGGATCCCGCACAGCGGCAATCGATCCGGTATGGATGAAAAGCGGCGGCGCGACCGGCGGCGTTGCGGAAAGGCGCCAGTCGAGATCGAACACATAGTCGGCCGACCCGTCTTCCGCGATGGTCGACCGCGCGGTGGCCGTGCGCTCCGCGGTCCGGCTTTCTGAAAGTAGTTGCACCCCGGCGGCTTTGAGGTAGTCGACGATGCGCCGGCCGCGTTCGTCGCCGCCGATGTGGGTCAGGAAGTCGATGCCGCGGCCCAGCCGGCCGAGCCCGACGGCGAGGTTGAGCGGACTGCCCCCGACGTGCTCGTCGCCCCCGAGGATATCGATCAGCGACTCGCCGATCACCAGCCCGCGGCTCATTGCATCAAGGCCGCCAGTGTCGCCCGAGCTCCCTTGTGGTGCAACGAATCCAGTGCCCAGCGGTACGCCTCGACGAACCGGGGTTGGTGGGTCAGATCGCAGAACACCGCGGTGAGCTCGATGAACGCGGTGGGATTCTCGTGCTGCGAGCGCGCTATCGGGATCAGCGAATCCGCCAGCTGATCCACCACCTCGTAAGGCTGGCCCCACTCGTCGACACCCTCGGCGTAGCGGGCCCAGCTGGCCACTGCCGCGGCCGCCAGTCGAACCGGCCCGCTGCCGGCCAGGTTGTCACAGATGACGGGAAACAGCCATTTCGGGATGCGGTCCGACGAGTAGGCGCAGATCCGCGCGACGGTGTCGCGCACGGCCGGGTTGGCGAACCGCTCGACCAGCGTGCGGCCGTATTCATGCAGGTCGATCCCGGGCACCGGCGGGAGCGTCGGAATGGCCTCGGTGTCGAAGTAGGCGAGCAAGAACTTGGCGAACAACGGATCGCGGGCCGCTTCGTGGACGAACTCGAAGCCGCAGAGATGGGCGAAGTAGCACAGGCACTGATGTCCCGCGTTGAGCAACCGCAGCTTCATCAGCTCATAGGGGCGGACATCGTCGACCAGCAGCGCGCCCGCCCGCTCCAGCGGCGGCCTGCCGTCGGCGAAGTCGTCTTCGAGCACCCAGGCGCTGAACGGCTCGGCCACCACCGGCCACCGGTCGTTGACGCCGAAGTCGCTCCGCACCTCCGCGGCCATCTCCAAAGTCGTTGCCGGAGTGATGCGGTCGACCATCGAACTCGGGAACCGGGCGTGTACGGCCACCCACCCGGCCAACTCGGGATCTGCGTGTTCGGCACTTGCGAGCACAGCGCGTCTGGCCACCTCACCGTTGTTCTCGATGTTGTCGCAGGAGACGATGGTCGGCGCGGGGATCCCTCGATCGCGCCGCCTGGCGAGCGCCTCGGTGATCAGCGCGAACGCCGGCCCATCGGGATCGCGGTACCCGCCCTCGGTGATGGTCAGCGAAATGATTCTGGTAGACGCCGCAGCGAGCACCTCAAGGGCGGACTCGGGATCGTCGGGCGCGTAACGGTAGTCGATGATCGAGCCGATCACCTGCGCATCCCGGCTGCCGTCGGGGTGTTCCAGGATCAGCGTGTAGAGCCCGTCCTGGCCATCGAGGACGTCGCGCATGGTCCAGTCGGCGGGCATCACGCCCACCCCGCAGATGCCCCACTCGCGCGCCAAGCCCTGCTGCAGCAGCAGGTTGATGCACGCGGCTTGGTGCGCCCGGTGGAAGTGGCCGGCTCCGATGTGTGCGATTCCGACGCTGACGCTGCCGCGGTCGTAGTCCGGCGCCTCGATCGGCAGCGTGGAGAGCGACGCGTTGTTCAGATCGATCGGGTTAGCCACCGTCGGCTACCTCCTCCTCGGGCCACAGCCCTGATCTTTACCGAGCTCGGGAACCCCCGGTCGGCACGGCCGACGACAGCAGGACATCGGCAAGAGCACGCCACGAATCGGTTATCGCGACTGCGCCGGCATCGATCAATTCGCCACGGCGGCAATCCCGTTCGTCAGGGGACACGAACATCAGGTTACCGACGGCGGCGTAGCCGGCAGCGACCGCGGAACGCACGCCGGCCACGGAATCCTCGATGGCCAGCCCTTGTTCGGCCGCGACCCCCAGCGCCTGGCCGGTGTGCAGATACACCGCCGGGTCGGGTTTGCTCGTCGGCACCGGGAGAGAGTCCTCCGCGCTGAAGGTCACCGCCTCCGGTATCAGCGAGCCGAGGCCGGTGGCGGCGAAGCAGGCGCGCAGACGCTTGGTCGCGCTGGAACTCACGGCCGCCAGCGCGTAGCGCGCCGCGAGGTCGCGCAACGGTTCCAGCACCTGCGGATCGGGTGTCAGCGTGACGGCCAGATGGGCGGTGACCCGTTCGCGTTCGTCACGCACCCACCGCTCGAGTTCGTCCGAGCACAAGGCATTGCCGCTCGCCACATCGCCGGCTGAGGCGACCACCGCTGCCGGACGGCCCCGTGCCAACGCCTCATCGAGCGGCACTTCGCACTGCACCGCCAGGTCCAGGGCCGTGGTGCGGAAGTTTTTCCCGACGGCCCGTCTGCGCAACTCCTCGGAGCTGAGCGGAGCGGTCACGCCGAACCTTGCCAGGAAACGACTCGTCACCTCGGCCGACGCGTCGAACGCCGGCCTCTCCGATCCGAACAGGTTGTCATCGGCGTCGCAGAGCAGCGTCGTGATCGGCGCGTGGTCGAAGGCGCGCACAAACGTCAGGCCGGAATTCATCGCGACACCAACTCCTGCTCGTCGTTGCGCATAGCGCCGCGCAGCGTGGGAACCACACCGCGCGCGTCGATGTCCGCGATCATGTCGCCCAGGCGCTGCGCAAAACCGGGAACCCCGCGTACCTCGGCGAACATCTCATGCCCCAGCAGGGGGTCGGGGTTTTTGGCCGCCATGTTGGCCAACCTAGCCACCGGTATCGCCTGCGAGTCTTCGAGCTGAAGCTTGCGCCCCTCGAGGTCGTGGCCGCGCATATAGCGGGCCCATCCGGCAACGGCCAATGTCAACAGCGTGTGCGGCCTACCCCGTGAGATCGCTTCCTGCAGGGAGGGCAGCACGAACGACGCTATTTTGCTCGTGCCCCGTCGTGCCAGCCGCGTCAATTGGTCACTCATCCGGGGATTGCTCAGCCGGTCGAGCAGGGTGGCCCGGTACTCGGGCGTGTTCATCCCGGGGACGGCGGGCAGCAGTGGCTGAATCTCATCGCGCAGGAGCGTCTCGACGTAGTCGGAGATGGTGTGGTCCCGCATCGCCTCGTCGGTGCGCTGGTAGCCGGCCAGAATGGCCAAACACGCGAGGGCGATGTGAGTTCCGTTGAGAAGACGGGTCTTGATCAGCTTGTGGTCGCTGACGTCGGCGACGAATTCGGCACCGACCTCCTCGAGCGGCGGCCGCCCGTCGCTGAAGGAATCCTCGATCACCCATTGGCAGTACGGCTCGGTCACGATCGGGCAATTGTCAGCGACGCCGAATGCCTGCTCGACGAACTTGCGCTCCGACTTCGAGGTTTGCGGGGTGATGCGATCGACCATGGTCGACGGGAACGCGACATGCGTGTCGATCCAGCGGGCAAGCCTGGGGTCCTTCAAGGCGGCGAACGACACCAGCGCGATTCTCGCCGGCTGGATGTCGCCGGGAATGTTGTCGCAGCAGAGCACGGTGAACGGGGCGACGCCTGCGCGGCGGCGTCGGTCGAGCGCTTCGGCCAGATATCCCCACGCGGTGGCGTAGCCATCGGACGCGATGACGTCGGCGCCCACGTCGGGGTGGTCGGCGTCAAACTCGCCGGTGACCGGATTCAGGAAGTATCCGTTGTCGGTGATCGTCAGGCTGACGATGCGGGTTTGGGGATCGGCCAGGGCGGCGCGGACCGCTGCGCCATCGTTCGGTGCGTAATGAACGGAGCCGATCGAGCCGACCACGCGGGCGGTTTGGCGGTCATGGCCGCGCTGCACAACGGTGTAAAGCCCATCTTGCGCCGACAGCAATCCTTTGGCGCCGGGGGAGTGCAGACTGACGCCGGTAACCCCCCAGCGATCTGAAATGCCCGACCGGGCAAGGTCGTCGAAGTAGACGGCCTGGTGTGCGCGGTGGAAGTTGCCCGCACCGATATGAACGACACCCCGCGCAAGAGCCGACCTGTCGTAGGTGGGCACGTCAACCCGTTTCGAATGCAGTCGTAATGTCGCGTCGCTCAGTGGGACGCCGTTTTCTGGACGCCAGGGGGAGGGAATGACATTAAACATTCCCCCCACTGTGCCCCGGGGCCGTCCCCGGTTTTAACCCCTCCGTGGTTGATGTCACAAAAGAAATCGGCGGCACGGATGATATTGGGTGGTCAACGCGATTAACACGATTGAAACGCGTAGGTTGACTCTCATGGCGCCACGGGTGAAGCTGACGAATCCCGACAAGGTGCTGTACCCGGCCACCGGCACCACGAAGCGGGACGTCTTCGACTACTACACCCAAATCGCGGAGGCGATGATTCCGCACATCGCGGGGCGTGCGGCCACCCGCAAGCGGTGGCCGAATGGCGTTGACCAGCCTTCGTTTTTCGAAAAGCAGCTGGCTTCCTCGGCCCCCGGTTGGTTGCCCCGCGCCAGCGTTTCGCACCGGTCCGGGACGACGACATACCCGATCATCGACAGCATCGACGGGCTGGCCTGGATCGCGCAACAGGCGGCGCTGGAGGTGCACGTGCCGCAGTGGCGGTTCGTCGCGCAGTGGACCCGGAGCAAGGCCGAGGAACTCAAGCCGGGCCCGGCGACCCGGTTGGTGTTCGACCTCGACCCCGGTGAGGGCGTGACGATGGCCCAGCTGGCCGAGGTGGCTCACGCCGTGCGTGAGCTCATGGACGGGATCGGGCTGACGCTGTTTCCGCTCACCAGCGGCAGTAAGGGCCTGCACCTGTATGCGCCGCTGACGGAGCCGGTGAGCAGCAGGGGCGCCACGGTATTGGCGAAACGCGTTGCCCAGCAACTGGAGAAGTCGATGCCCAAGCTGGTCACGTCGACCATGACCCGCAGCCTACGCGCCGGAAAGGTGTTCCTGGACTGGAGCCAGAACAACGGATCCAAAACGACGATCGCACCGTATTCGATGCGTGGACGCGAGCACCCGACGGTCGCGGCGCCCCGCACCTGGGCCGAGATCGACGACCCGGCGTCGCTGCGCCAGTTGCGCTACGACGAGGTGCTGGCCCGGGTCGCGCGCTACGGCGACCTGCTGGCGGCGCTGGACGACGGCGTCGCTGTTCCCGACCGGCTCACCAAGTACCGCAGCATGCGGGACGCATCAAAGACCCCAGAGCCGGTCCCACGGTCAAAACCTGTTACGGGCCGGGGCAATTCATTTGTCATCCAGGAACATCACGCCCGTCGGCTGCACTACGACTTCCGGTTGGAGCGAGACGGCGTCCTGGTGTCATGGGCGGTACCGAAGAACCTCCCCGAAACCACGTCGGTGAACCACCTGGCGGTGCACACCGAGGATCATCCGCTGGAATACGCCACCTTCGAGGGCAACATCCCCCAAGGGGAATACGGCGCCGGAAAGGTGGTCATCTGGGACGCCGGAACCTATGAGGCGGAGAAGTTTCGCGATGACGAGGTCATCGTCAACCTGCACGGCAGCAAGGTCTCCGGCCGCTACGCGCTGATCCAAACCAACGGTGATCAATGGCTGGCGCACCGGATGAAAGACCAGAAGACTTTCGACTTCGACGGGATCGCGCCCATGCTCGCCACTCACGGTTCGGTCGCGGCGTGCAAGGCGAGCCAGTGGGCTTTCGAAGGCAAATGGGACGGCTATCGGCTGTTGGTCGAGATCGACCACGGCGACTTGCGGGTACGGTCCCGGCGCGGACGCGAGGTCACCAACGAATACCCCCAATTGCGCGCACTGGCGGCCGATCTGGCCGACCATCACGTGGTGCTTGATGGTGAGGCCGTCGTGTTGGACTCGTCCGGGGTGCCGAGCTTTCACGCGATGCAAAACCGGGGCCGCGGCAGCCGCGTGCAGTTCTGGGCATTCGACCTGCTGTATCTCGACGGCCGTTCGCTGTTGCGGGCCCGCTACCAAGACCGCCGAAAGTTGTTGGAAACGCTGGCCGGTGGCAGCGATCTCATCGTCCCGGAGTTGCTGCCGGGTGACGGGAAGCAGGCGCTGAAGCACTCCCGCGAGCATGGCTGGGAGGGCGTGGTCGCCAAGAAACGCGACTCCACCTACCAGCCCGGGCGGCGCTCGGCATCGTGGATCAAGGACAAGCATTGGAACACCCAGGAAGTCGTCATCGGAGGCTGGAAGGCCGGGGAGGGCGGACGCAGCAGCGGCATCGGCTCACTGCTGATGGGCATCCCCACCGACGGCGGCCTGCACTTCGCCGGGCGGGTAGGCACCGGGTTCACCGAGCGCGACCTCGCGAGCCTGAAGAAGACCCTGGCGCCGCTGCACACGGACCAATCGCCCTTCCACCCCCCGCTTCCCCGCGGCGAGGCCAAGGGCGTGACGTTCGTGGAGCCGGTGCTGGTGGGGGAGGTGCGCTACAGCGAGTGGACCCCCGATGACCGGTTACGCCAATCGAGTTGGCGTGGGCTGCGGCCGGACAAGGAACCGAGTGAGGTGGTGCGCGAATGAAATGGGTGACCTACCTTGACGCAGATGGTGAACGCACCGGGGTGCTCTCCGGTGACGACATCTATGCGATGCCCTCGGGCGCGACGCTGCTTCAGCTGATCGGTCGTGGCGCCGACGGTTTGCGCGCCGCCGGCGAAGAGGTGCTGCGCACCCCGGCGGCCACGGTGCCCTTGGCCGCGGTGCGGCTGTTGGCGCCGATCCCGCGCCCGCCGTCCATCCGCGACTCGCTGTGCTTTTTGGATCACCTGCGCAACTGCCAGGCCGCGCTCGGCGCCGGCCGCACGCTCGCGGACACGTGGTATCGCATACCGGCGTTTTACTTCGCCTGCCCCGCAACGGTTTTCGGCCCGTACGACGAGGTCCCCACCGCACCCGGAAGCGCTTGGCAGGACTTCGAATTGGAGATCGCCGCGATCATCGGAACCGGTGGCCGCGACCTGACGGTTGCCGAAGCCGAACGGGCCATCATCGGCTACACCATCTTCAACGACTGGTCCGCTCGCGACCTGCAGCAGATGGAAAGCCAACTGGGCATCGGGCAGGGCAAGGGCAAAGACAGCGGGGTCACGCTGGGCCCGTACCTGGTGACGCCCGACGAGCTCGAGCCCTACCGCCGGGACGGCAGGCTGGACCTGCGGGTGACCGCTCTGGTCAACGACGCCGTGATCGGGTCGGGGTCAATCGCCCAAATGGATTGGACCTTCGGCGAAGTCATCTCCTACGCCTCGCGCGGCGTGACGCTGGCCCCCGGCGACGTCATCGGCTCCGGTACCGTGCCGACCTGCACGCTGGTCGAGCACCTGAACCCGACGGCGCTGGACTCGTTTCCCGGCTGGCTGCACGACGGCGACGTCGTCACGCTCCAGGTCCAGGGCCTCGGCGAGACCCGGCAGACCGTGCGTGCCAGCGGCGCGCCGCACCCGTTGGCGCCCCGACCCAATCCGGACGCCTCGCCCGCCGCGCGGCGGGTGAACCGTGCGCCCGCCAAGGTGCCCTACACCCGTGGCCTGCATGAGGTTGCCGACCGGGTGTGGGCGTGGACGCTGCCGGACGGGGGCTACGGGTGGAGCAACGCCGGGCTGGTCGCCGGCGACGGGGCGTCCCTGCTCGTCGACACCCTGTTCGACCTGGCGCTGACCCGCGAAATGCTCACCGCGATGCGGGATATCACCTCGTCGGCGCCCATCACCGACGCGCTGATCACCCACTCCAACGGCGACCACACGCACGGCAACCAACTGCTCGGGGCCTCGGTGCGGATCATCGCCGCGCGGGGCACCGCCGACGAGATCGCGCACGGGATGGCACCAGAGATGCTGGCGATGGTGCAGACCGCGAACCTCGGCCCGGTGGCCACCCCCTACACGCGAGACCGCTTCGGGCACTTCGACTTCAGCGGCATCACGGTGCGCAACGCCGATCAGACGTTCGACCGCGAGCTGACCATCGAGGTGGGAGGGCGCCGCGTCGACCTGATGAACCTGGGTCCCGCGCACACCGCCGCGGACTCGGTGGTGCACGTGCCGGACGCGGGAGTGCTGTTCGGCGGCGATCTGCTGTTCATCGGCTGCACCCCGATCGTGTGGGCCGGCCCGATCGCCAACTGGATCGCCGCGTGCGACGCGATGCTCGCGCTCGACGCGCCGACGGTGGTGCCCGGCCATGGCCCCGTCAGCGATCCGGACGGAATCCGTGCTGTCCGTGGGTATCTCGCGCATGTTTCCGAGCAGGCCGAGGCGGCTTACCGCCGGGGGCTGTCGTGGTCGGAGGCGGCCGACACGATCGACCTCGGCGAGTATGCGACCTTGCTGGATGCGGAGCGCGTCGTCGTCAACGTCTATCAGCGTTACCGCGAACTGGACCCCGAGACCCCGCAGCTGGAGGTCATGGCCCTACTGGTGATGCAGGCCGAGTGGCTGGCCAGGCGGGGCGCCGACTGTGGGCCCTAAGCACGGTTAATGCCTCTTGAATTCGTCCATAGGGCCCACGGTCGACGAGTCGGGCTAAACCCGCACGGCCCGCACAAAGCGGATCGTGGTGGCCGGAACCTGTTGCGCGGCCTGCCCGAGCTCCGGGAGCCCGGCTTCGGAGAACAGATCGGTGAGCCGGGATTCGGTGGTTTCCCACCCGTTGGCCCGCAGAAGTGCGGCGACGTCGGTGCGCTCGCCCGGATACGCCAGGGCGGTGAGATCCATCTCGAGTCCCCGTCGCCGCCACCCCTCGGTCATGTGCCGGGCTTGTTCCCGGGCGCCTTGCGAATCCCCGGCCACCGTTCCGTAATCGGCGGCGAACCGGCTGCCCTCGGCGGACAGCGGGATGATGGAGTCCAGCAGCCGAACCTCGGCCTCCGGCGGGAGCCATCCGATGAGCACGCCCTCGGCGAGCCAGGCCGTGGGATGGGCCGGATCGAAGCCCGCCTCCTGTAGCGCCGCCGGCCAATCCTCGCGCAGATCGATTCCCACGGTGCGGAGCTGGGCGGTGGGGGCCGCCCCGATCTCGGACATCGTCGCCATCTTGAACGCGATCACCTCGGGCTGATCGATCTCGTACACCGTCGTCCCGATCGGCCAGCGCAGCCGGTAGGCGCGGGAATCCAGCCCCGATGCGACGATCACCACCTGGCGCAGCCCGACTTGGCCGGCCGTGGCGAAGTAGTCGTCGAAATACCGGGAGCGAGCCGCGAACGTGTCGACCATCCGCGGAAACCCGACATCCCGCTCGAGGTCGGCCGCATCCAGTTCGCCGCTGGCCAGCCTGGTGAACACGTCCAATCCCACGGCACGCACCAGCGGCTCGGCGAAGTCGTCCGTGACGACCGGCTGCGGACGCTTGCTCGCGGCGGCCCGGGCGGCGGCAACCATGGTGGCGGTTGCCCCCACGCTGTTGGCAAGGTCCCAGCTGTCGCCTTCGGTTCGTGCCATGGTTTCCTTACCTTTCTTGGAGGGTGGTTGTTGCGCTCGGCCGTAGGCTTTCAACTGCCCAGGGACGTCGGGTATGGCTTTCATGGTTTTGCTGTCTTCGATGGCCGAAGGAGATTGGCCGCCCGGGGTCCCGCGACGACTCGACCGCTAATTGAGAGATGCGATGTGATCGCTGTGTAAGGACACGCCGGCGTGGTCGTCTGCTGGGTTGATAGAAACCGAGACGGGAACGGAGGTGGTTGTGGCACAACCTGTGTGGGCTGGTGTGGACGCCGGGAAAGCGGACCATTACGGCGTGGTCATCGACGCTGAGGGCAAGTCGTTGCTGTCGCGGCGCGTCGCTAATGACGAGGCCGCGCTGCTGGAGTTGATCGACATGGTCGCGGCGCTGGCTGATGGCGGAGAAGTCACTTGGGCGATTGACCTCAACGCCGGCGGCGCTGCATTGCTGATCACGCTGCTGATCGCTGCCCAGCAGCGGCTGCTCTACATTCCCGGCCGCACTGTTCACCACGCCTCGGGTGGCTACCGCGGCGACGGCAAGACCGACGCCAAAGACGCTGCGGTGATTGCCGATCAGGCCCGGATGCGCCGCGACCTGCAACCGTTGCGCCCCGGCGACGACATCGCCGTCGAACTGCGCATCCTGACCAGTCGGCGCGCCGATCTGGTGGCCGATCGCACCCGCGCGATCAATCGGCTGCGCGCCCAGCTGCTGGAATACTTCCCGGCCCTGGAACGTGGCTTTGACTACAGCAAAAGCAAGGCCGCGCTGATCCTGCTCACCGGCTATCAAACCCCCGACGGGCTGCGCCGGGCCGGTGCCGCCCGGGTGGCAGCCTTTTTGCATAAACGCAAGGCCCGCAACGCCGATGCGGTCGCAACCGCCGCCATCGAGGCAGCCAACGCCCAACACACCATCGTGCCCGGACAACAGCTTGCCGCGGGCGTGGTCGCCCGCTTGGCTAAGGAGGTGATGGCCCTCGACACCGAAATCGGCGACACCGACGCGATGATCGAGGACCGATTTCGCCGCCACCGCCACGCCGAAATCATCCTGAGCATGCCCGGCTTCGGCGTCATCCTCGGCGCCGAGTTCCTCGCCGCCACCGGCGGCGACATGAGCGCCTTCCCCTCCGTCGACCGCCTCGCCGGCGTCTCGGGTCTGGCCCCAGTACCGCGAGATTCGGGCCGCATCAGCGGCAACCTCAAACGCCCCCGCCGCTACGACCGGCGCCTGCTGCGCGCCTGCTACCTGTCCGCTCTGGTCAGCATCCGCACCGATCCCGCCTCGCGCACCTACTACGACCGCAAACGCGCCGAAGGGAAACGCCACACCCAAGCCGTCTTGGCCCTGGCCCGTCGCCGACTCAACGTCCTGTGGGCCATGCTGCGCGACCACGCCGTCTACCAACCCGCAACCACTACTGCGGCGGCTTGACAACGTCATTGAGAATCTCCTTCGACGGGGGGCAAAACAACGGTATGCCCCGTCGGTGAACATCGGCGTCGCCTACGGTTCCTGCTATGCCCGCAGTCGAATTGGACACCCTCGAAGACGACATCGCCCGCATCACGCTGAACCGGCCCGAGCGCCTCAACGCCATCGACGGATCGCTGATCGACGGCGTGGAACATGCCCTGGACGTGCTCAGCGGCGGCGAGTTCAGGGCCGCGATCCTGACCGGGGCGGGCCGCGGATTCTGCGCCGGGGCCGACTTGAGCGGCACCGGGCAGCCGTGGACCAAGCCCAAACCGACGACCCCGCGCTTCAAGGTCAGCTATGACTCCCAGGTTCGCCTGGCCGACCTGTTCACCCGGATCTACGAGCTGCCCATTCCGATGATCGCCGCGGTCAACGGCGTGGCCGTCGGGGGAGGGCTGGCGTTCGCGCTGGTGTCGGATGTCCGGGTCGCCTCCGAGCAGGCCCGGTTCGGGTCCGTGTTCATCAAGGCGGGCTTCTCGTCCATGGACATGGGCACCAGCTATTTGCTGCCGAAAATCGTCGGTGCGGGAGTGGCGCGCGAACTCATGCTGTCCGGCCGCATCATCGACGCGGCCGAGGCCTACCGCATCAAGCTGGTACACGAGGTGGTGCCGGCCGACGACCTGATGCCGGCCGCGCTGAAGGTGGCCCGTTCGATCGTCGAGAACAACGCCTACGGCGTGTGGCAGACCAAGATCGGCCTCAACGCGGCGCTCGACGCGCCCAGCTTGCGCCATGCCATCGAGATCGAGAACCGCACGCAGATCCTCAGCGGTTTCACCAACAACCCGGCCGAGGCGGCCACCGCGCACATGGAGAAGCGGGCTCCGAAGTGGGATCCGCTTTGAGGCAACGCCAGGCCCGATATCGGACCGCCGCTAGACCTTCGCGATCACGTTCTCCGCGAACATCTCCAGGTTGCGGATCTTGTTCTCCAGCGGCTCGGTGTCCTTGCCCTTGATGTAGGGAATGCGGAAGCCGACGATGGCGTCGGTGACGCCCTTGTCCTCGAGGCGTTTGATGCCGTCCACGGTGTACGCGTCGGCTGAGATGACGTGAATCTGGAACCGGCCGGTCTTGCCGGCTTCCTCGCGATACCGCTTGAGCTTGGCGATGAGCCCGTCGAGTTCCTCCGGGTCGCCGCCCCCGTGCATCCAGCCGTCCAGGCGGGCAGCGCGGCGCAGCGCCGCGTCGGCGTGCCCGCCGATCAGGATCGGGATCGGCTCGGTGGGCGCCGGGGTCATCTTGGTCTTCGGGATGTCGTAGAACTCGCCGTGGAATTCGAAGTAGTCGCCGCTGGTCAGCCCCTGGATGATCTCGATGCATTCGTCCATGCGCTTGCCGCGCTTGGCGAATGGGACGCCGAGGAGTTCGTAGTCCTCCGGCCATGGGCTGGTGCCCACGCCGAAGCCCACCCGGTTATTGGTCAGCGCGGCCAACGAGCCGATCTGCTTGGCCACCAGTGCCGGCGGGCGGATGGGCAGCTTGAGGACGAAGAAGTTGAAGTGCAGCTTCGTCGTCACCGCACCCAATGCCGCAGTCAGCACGAAGGTTTCGATGAACTCCTTGCCGTCCAGGAATTCGCGATTGCCGTCGGGCGTGTAAGGGTACTTCGAGTCGGACTCGTAGGGGTAGGCGATGCTGTCGGCGATCGTCATCGCGTGGTACCCGGCGGCCTCGGCCGCCTTGGCCAGCGGGATGTAGTACCTGTGGTCGGTCATCGCCTCCGCGTAGGTGAACCGCACGTCATCTGCCTTCCTGGAAACGGGTCGTCACACGAGATTAGAACGTGTTCTAGTTCTACCCGCGCCCGGGTTCCCAGCACAACAAGGCGTCAGAGCTGGTTTTCGGGGCCGATGACCGCCCACACCGTCTTGCCGGTCGCGGTGGGGGTGCTGCCCCATGCGCGTGACAACGCATCGACGATCGCCAGGCCGGAGACGTCGATGCCGGTCGCGGGCGACGGCAGCCGCACGGCCGGCGCGCGGCTGCCGTCGGACACTGCGATGGTCGCCGCCGCGCCGTGGCTCTCGATCCGTATCACGGGAACACTCGCGGTGTGTTCCAGCACGTTCTCGACGAACACGTTGACCACCACCAAGGCGACCGGGATCAACGCGGATTGCGACCAAGCCGTGAGCCACTCGCGGACCAGGCGACGCGACTCGCGCAGGCTGGTCAGGTCGGCGGGCAGCTCCGCATCGGCGCGACGCACGGCGCGCCGGCTCTGCTGACCGAGCGCCTTCATCGCCGCCTTCTCGGTCGAGTACACCGGCATGAAATAGGCGACGCCGCTGCGGGCGATCGCCTCGCGTGTCCCGCGGTGCGCGCAGACCAACACGACCGGAACGTTGGGATTGCTGCGAACTTGCCAGTGCGCGCCGATGAACGTCGACCATGCCAATTCGGCGAGGACCTTGAGCGCGGAGATATTGACGATGACGGCGGCGGGCTTGTCGAGCGTGGCCTGCAGGATGTGGTCGCGGAGCGTCGCGGAGTTGGTGGTGTCGAGCACACCGTCGACGGTCAGGATGGTCACCGATTGATCCGTCCGCGTCGCGACGGCCAGCGAGCTGGGGGACTCAGCTACCGAGCTCACCACAGCGACCCCTTTCCCTGCGGCGGCCCAAGGTGTCGAGGCACCCGGATGCCCTGCTGGATCGACGACGGATGGGATGCCGCAATCCGGCTTCCCAGCGCGTGCCTGTCGTCCGGTTCCATCACCGCTCCTCGAATCACTGCCGGGCCAACTGCTTGAGTATCCGCCCTCAGCGGCAAAAGTCTAATTCGGGTCGAGAAGCTGGACGCCACCGGAAAGCGCAGCCCACGGGCGTCGTGTTGCGCGGCGCGGCGTGAGTAAGGAGCGTGCCCGTCCCCACCCGTTCGAGGCCCCCCGCCTCTACCGCGCCGAACATATTGTTCGTGTGCGCTGCGCAGCACGCGCATCCCCCGGGGCTACCACGTTCCGGGTTCCCCCAAACGCCGGAATGGCGGCCCGAAAACCACCTGTCCAAGCGGCGGTCAGCTCGACGGGTACGGCGGTGCGCCCACCCCGGCGACAGAGTGCGTGCCCCACGGCGTTCGTTCGACGATGCGGGCGGCGGCGCTGCGCTCGCCCACCGTCAACGTCGCGGTCTGCGCTTGCCCGAGTGCCTCATCGGGCAGGGGCTGCGACGGCGAATCGAAGACCGTCCCCTGCCAGTGGTAGCGCCCGTCGATCGGGTCGAGGTGCCCGGTGAGCCGGACCCGCACCGGATGGCTGGCACCGGCAATCTCCAGCGTCGCCGCGCCGTCGTAGGTGCCGTCGCGCTCGGGTGCGCTGGACGACAGGTCGAAGGCGGAGGCCACCGGAGGAGCCTGGTCGGGTGTCAGCTGGGCGCGCTCGTTGAACACCCGCAGGCTGCTCTCGCGCACCTCGATGCGGCTGCTGGCCGTGCGCTCCATCAGGCGCAGGCACTCGGCGATGTAGCGCGCCTGCGCGCCGGCGTCGGGCCCGGTGATGAAGAAGTAGTTGGGGAAGCCGCGAGCCGCCACACCGTAGAACGGCTCCATGCCGTCGTGCCAGGCCTGCCGGAGGGTCAGCCCGCCGGCGCCGACGAGCGTTTCATCGGCTACCTCTTCGGCGACTGAGAACCCGGTGCCGTAGATGATGGCGTCGACGCGGTGGCCGACGCCATCGCGAGTGCGGATGCCCGAGGCGGTCACCGCCGCTATGGGCGACCCGGCCAGCTTCACCGAAGAGCGCTCGGCGGTCGGTCGGATGCGGTCGCGCAGCCAGCGTTTGGCCCGGGTTGACCACAGCGGTATCTCGGTCACTACGCGGCGCGGTGCGTGGGCGAAGGCGGTGACCGACGCCGCCGCCCCGATCAGCCGGCCGATGTGGTGGCCGGCGGTGGCGTCGGTGCCGACGACCGCGATGTGCTTGCCGGACGGATCGAAGTCGGGGGCCCAGGCGGCCGCGTGAAACGACGGGCCCGGGAAGTCGTCGCGGCCGGCGATGTCCGGCAGCCAGGGCACGAAGGGCGGCCGGTCGGCGGCGATGACGGCCCGCGCCCGCACAACCTCGCCGCCGGCCGTCGTCAACAGCCAGGTATCGGTGCCGCCGTCGAACGTCGCCTGAACCCGGGGCTTGTCGAGGACTATGTAGTCGGTGACGCCGGCCGCGCGCAATGCCGACCGGGCGTCGGCGTGCGCGCCGAGGACGGCTAACCGGTGGGGGCGCTCGCCGGGGCCGCGCGGCCGCGTCACAAAAACCTGCTGCGCTTCCAGCCGCGGCGCGCGATCGGGCCCAGCAAACCCACTTCGGTGAGGAAAGCCGCCAGCGGGGCGAAACCGGCCACCTGCATCTCGCGGCGATGCGGGCTGGTCCGCGCGACGTGTCGCGCCCGCTTGGGATCAAGACCCGTGCGCGCATACGGGATCGGATTGCTGAACAGGTAGTTGAAGAAGTACCCGCCCAGCCCGTTGATGTTGGCCATGAACCAGCGGTTGAACCGGGGCATTTCGGCCACGCGTTTGCGGGCGCCGTCGCGGGCGAACTGGATGTGGCGCGCTTCCTCGGTGACGTGAATCCGCATGAGCCGCTGGATGATTGGCTGCAACTCCGGATCGTCCATCATCTGCCGTTGCAGCGAGTCGAAGATCTCTTCACCGATCAGCGCGGCCACCCACAGCATCGAGCCGCGCTGAAAAGCCAGCGGAAGAGCGTTGATGATCATCCGGTGAAACAGTCTCGGCCGCACCGGCTTTGCGCCGATGCGTTCGATGGCCTTGCCGAACATGACCATGTGACGCGTCTCGTCGCCCAGTTCGGTCAGCTTGTAGTGGGTCGACCGGCTGGTTGGGTCCTCGTGCAGGATCGTCCGCAGCAACGATTGATTGAGCATGTTCTCGAACCAGATGCCGGCCGAGAGCGTGTTGACCAGCTCCTGGCGCGACAGCTCGATCTGTTGCTCGCGGGTCATCTCGTCCCACATCGGCGTGCCGTACAGCGAAACCAGACGCGGCGGCAGGTAGAACTTGTCCGGGTCCAGCGGGGCGTCCCAGTCGATGTCGACGACCGGCTCGTAGGACTTTCTCACCGAGCCCTTGAGCAGACGCTCCGAGAACTCTTCACGACTCGGCCCACCTGGCTTCACCGCAGAGGTCGTCATCCCTGGCGTCCCTTCATTGGGTGCTTCAGACGGTACCCATGGTACCGGGTACTTTTGGTCCCGACTAGGCCTTCGAGGTCTCGATTCGGCAATCTGATTTAAGCAAGGAGGAGGTCTCTTGGGTCGGCATATTCACGTGATCGGCATCGGCGCGGGTGACCCCGACTACCTGACCGTCCAGGCGGTCGACGCCCTCAACGACACCCAGGTGTTCTTCGCGATGGACAAGGGCGAGGCGAAAAGCGACCTGGTGGCGCTGCGACGCGAGATCTGCGCCCGATTCATCCGCGAGCCCGGCTACCGCTTCGTCGAGCTGCCGGATCCCAAGCGGGCGACCGACGCCGACTACCGCGGGGCCGTGTCCGACTGGCATGCGGCGCGGGCGCGGGTCTGGGCGGCGGCGATCGCCGCCGAGCTGGGCCCCGACGGCGTCGGCGCCTTCCTGGCCTGGGGCGACCCGTCGCTGTACGACAGCACGCTGCGCATCCTGGACGCCATCAAGGCAGAAGCGGCCGAGGTCGAGTTCACCTTCGACGTGATTCCGGGCATCACCGCGGTGCAGGCGCTGACCGCCCGACACCGTATCCCGCTCAACGAGGTCGGCGAATCGGTGCTCATCACCACCGGTCGGCAGCTGCGCGCGCACGGTCTGGCCGGGTCGGCGGTCGTCATGCTCGACGCCGAGTGTTCCTTCCAGTCGTGCCCGGCCGACACCCGGATCTGGTGGGGCGCCTACCTGGGCACCGCCGACGAGTTGCTGGTGTCGGGCATCGTCGGCGAGGTCGGAACGCGCATCGCGGCGCTGCGGGCTGACGCCCGCGCGCGGCACGGCTGGATCATGGACACCTATTTACTGCGACCGGCAGACTGAAGGGCGTGCCCGAACTGCCCGAGGTCGAAGCCCTGGCCGACCATCTGCGCCGCCATGCCGTCGGCTTGACGATCGGTCGCGTCGACGTCGGCGCGCTATCCGTGCTGAAAACCTTCGACCCGCCAATCAGCGCGCTGCACGGAAAGCCCGTGACGGGGGCCCACCGCTGGGGCAAGTACCTCGGGCTACAGGCGGCGGAGCTCTACTTGATCGCCCACCTGTCGCGGGCGGGGTGGTTGCGGTGGTCGGACAAGCTTGCCGCGGCGCCGCTGCGCCCCGGCAAGAGCCCGATCGCCCTGCGAGTGCACCTGGGCACGCCCGGCGAGGCGCCGGGGTTCGACCTCACCGAGGCCGGCACCCAGAAGCGGCTGGCCGTGTGGCTGGTCGGCGATCCGCAGTCGGTGCCCGGCATCGCCGCGCTCGGCCCGGACGCGCTGGACCTCGGCGTCGAGGATCTCGCCGGCCTGTTGGCCGGCAATACCGGGCGGATCAAGACGGTCATCACAGACCAGAAGGTGATCGCCGGCATCGGCAACGCCTACAGCGACGAAATCCTGCACGTCGCGAAGATCTCGCCGTTCGCCACCGCGGGCAAGCTGACCGATGAGCAGCTCACCACGCTGCACGACGCGATGGTCACCGTCCTGCGGGACGCGGTGAGCCGATCCGTGGGCCAGGGCGCGGCCACGCTCAAAGGCGAGAAGCGCTCCGGGCTGAGGGTGCATGCCCGCACCGGCCTGCCCTGCCCGGTGTGCGGGGACAACGTTCGCGAAGTGTCGTTCGCGGACAAGTCTTTTCAGTACTGCCCGACCTGCCAGACCGGCGGCAAGGTGCTGGCCGACCGGCGGCTGTCACGGCTGCTCAAGTAGGCGCTCGAGCGTCGACTTGTTGTGCCGAGAACCGCCTTTCCAGCCCGACAACCCGACGTTGGACCGGCACTGGATATGCTGCCCGGGTGACTCGTCAGAAGATCCTCATCACGGGCGCCAGTTCCGGCCTGGGCGCGGGCATGGCGCGCGCGTTCGCCGCCAAGGGCCGCGACCTGGCGCTGTGCGCCCGGCGCACCGACCGGCTCGATGAGCTGAAAGCCGAGCTGTTGCAACGGTATCCGGGTATCAAGGTCGCCGTGGCCGCCCTGGACGTCAACGACCACGAGCAGGTGCCGAAGGTCTTCGGCGAACTGAGCGACGAGCTTGGCGGGATCGACCGAGTCATCGTCAACGCCGGCATCGGCAAGGGCGCGAAGCTCGGCTCGGGCAAGCTGTGGGCCAACAAGGCGACCATCGAGACCAACCTGGTGGCCGCCCTGGTGCAGATCGAGACCGCGCTGGAGATGTTCCACAACAGCGGTTCGGGCCATCTGGTGCTGATCTCCTCGGTGCTCGGCAACAAGGGCGTGCCGGGCGTCAAGGCCGCCTACGCCGCGAGCAAGGCCGGCTTGAGCTCGCTGGGTGAATCACTGCGCGCCGAATACGCCAAGGGCCCCATCAAGGTTTCGGTGATCGAGCCCGGCTACATCGAGTCGGAGATGACCGCCAAGTCGAACAGCACAATGTTGATGGTTGACAACGAGACCGGCGTCAACGCGCTCGTCGCCGCCATCGAACGCGAGCCCGGCCGGGCGGCGGTGCCGTGGTGGCCGTGGGCGCCGCTGGTGCAGGTGATGCGGGTGTTGCCACCGCCGCTCACCAAGTGGTTCGCCTAGCTGTAAAGCGTTGGCCGCGAGCGTCCGTGTCTGTACACGAAACGCCGCGCGATCACGTACAACTGTGGACGCTCGCGCGCCAAGGTCAGTGCGGGACCGGTGTGTAATGCGCTGCGTCGCTGGTGAATTCGGGCTTGCCGTAGGTCGCCAGCCGTAGCTTGAGCAGCCCGATGACGTAGGCGTCGGTGATGTCCCGCAGCACGGGGACGCGGCTGGCCTGGCTCACGGCGGTGAAACGTCCGATGATGAACGGCGCGGTGAGGGCGACGCGGATGAGGTCCGTCGGGCCCATTGAGACGCCCATTGCCTCGGCGACGTCACGGTCGCCGCCGCAGAACGTGCGGACGAAGGTGAGCTTGGAAAAACTCTTCTCGACCGCCTCGGCGCAACGGTCGAACAGGGTGGTGTCGGGCCGCAGATAGGCCGCCATCGTCCCGCGGACGAGTTCGCGGCAGACGTCGTCGAATCCGTCCCGCAGCAGCGCCGAGCGCGCGTGCATGACGTGCATGATGTCCGCGGGTTCGGACGGCAGGAGTTCCTCGGGCAGGCCGAGCAGAAAGCAGCGGTACCTGGCGAATTCGACGACGGCGCGCTCTTCTTTGGTGAACTTTGTCCGGCCCTGCTGGCGCGCCTTGCGGGCCAGCAGGTACTGGCCGATCATGCCGGCCGGCATCTGGTCGACCTGCGGCACGGGCATGCCGTACACGGCGGCATCCCACTTGTCGGATTTCTTCAGCGCGTTGTAGCGCACCATCGAGTGCATCAGCCGGACCATGGCGGCGGCCTCGAAGCCCGGGCCGTAACGGTCCAGCGCACCGGGCAGGGTGGTGACGGCGAAGAAACTGGCCGTCTCGTTGACCCGCCGGGCGGCCCGCTTGCCCGAGAGCGCGCCGGTCAGGGCCATCGGCAGCGCGGCGTAGGTGTTGGTGAAGGTCGCGATGAAGGCTCCTCGCGTGATGAAGGGGGCCAGCAGGGCCGCGGGGATCCGCTCCTGGCGGGCGCCCTCGCGCACCAGGTCGAAGTCGATCCACGCCGGGGTGGCCTCCATAGCGGCGATGAACGAACCCAGCTCCGGGGGCGCGTCGGGCGCCGCCTCGATTCCCTCTCGGCAGGCCGTCTTGAGCATGTCGATCAGCTCCGCGACGCTATGCGAGGCCATCAGTGCCGCATAGGGATCGGCGACGACGTCGCCGAGCAGGGTGGCCGTGCTGATCAATTCCATGACGCGCTCGTCTTCCAGGATCGGCGCGCGGTCGGCGACCCAGGTGGGCAGGGCCGAGTCCGCGCCGGGCTCCGTGGCGAGGCGATCCGGTCGCTGGTCGAAGTCGAAGTCACCGTAGAGATCGGGCTGCAAATCGCGCTGGCTGTGGACTCGCCTGGCGAGTTCGGGGTAGTACGTGACCATCGCTGCCTCCCGTTACTAACACTTAGTGAGCAATACTCACAAGTTGTTAGTTATGCTGTCAAGCATGAGCGCGGGCAACCCGAAGCGGCGGATGACCGCCGAAGGGCGGCGCGAGCAGATCCTCGACGTCACGCACGCGATCGTCGACGCCGAGGGGTTTTACGCGGCCACACCGAACCGCATCGCCGAGGCGGCCGGCATCAATCGGTCGTTGATCTATCAGCTGTTCGGGGACCCGGCGGGACTCTTCGTCGCACTAATCGACCGCGAGGCCGCCCGGGCCGGCGCCCAGTTCGCCGAGGCGGTCTCCGGCTTGGATGCCGTCGCCGAGAATCAGTCGCTCGTGGTCGCGTTCGACGGCGTGCTGGCCGCGGTCGACGCCCACCCGGCAACCTGGCGGCTGTTCTTGTTCCCACCGCAGGGCGCTCCGCCGGAGTTGTATGCGCGGCTGGCTCAATCCCAGGCCGTCGTGCTGGAGTTCTTCGTCACCGAGCTGCTGCGCATCAATCCGTACGTGCACGATCCCGAATACACCGCGCGGATCCTGCACGCCGCCGGACGCGAACTGCTGCAGCTCCACCTCAGTGACCCGCAGACCGCGACGGTGGAACGCTTGCGCACCTTCGTACGGCGACTCGGCTCCGACGTCATGAGCCGAACCGGGTGAGGGCTACTAGCTGGTGCGCCCGCGTTCGGTCCGGTAGCGGCGGACCAGCGCGTCGGTCGAGCTGTCCGACTGCGGTGGCGGCGAGCCGTCCGACGTGATCACCGGGAGCAGCGCTTTCGCCTGCGTTTTGCCCAGTTCCACGCCCCACTGGTCGAACGAGTCGATGCCCCAGATGACGCCCTCGGTGAAGACCTGATGCTCGTAGAGCGCGATTAATTGGCCCAGCACTGACGGGGTGAGCCGATCGGCCAGGATCGACGTCGACGGCCGATTGCCGGGCATCACCTTGTGCGACACGATGTCGGCCGGCGTGCCTTCCGCGGCGATCTCCTCGGCGGTCTTACCGAACGCCAGCACTTGGGTCTGGGCGAAGAAGTTGCTCATCAGCAAGTCGTGCATGCTGCCGGTGCCGTCGGCGGTGGGCAGGTCGTCGATGGGCTGGCTGAAGCCGATGAAGTCGGCCGGCACCAGCCGGGTGCCCTGATGCAGTAATTGGTAGAAGGCATGCTGGCCGTTGGTTCCCGGCTCGCCCCAAAAGATTTCGCCGGTGTCGGTGGTGACCGGAGTGCCGTCGGCGCGCGTCGACTTGCCGTTCGATTCCATGGTCAGCTGCTGTAGGTAGGCGGCGAATCGCGCCAAGTCGTTGGAATAGGGCAGTACCGCGCGCGATTGGGCGCCCATGAAGTTGGAGTACCACAGCCCGATCAGCCCGAGCAGCACCGGCGCGTTGGCCTCCAGCGGCGCGGTCTTGAAATGCCGGTCCACGATGTGGAATCCGGACAGGAAATCGGCGAAGGCCTCCTTGCCGATCGCTGCCATCACCGAGAGGCCGATCGCCGAGTCGACGGAGTACCGTCCGCCGACCCAGTCCCAGAACCCGAACATGTTGTCGGTGTTGATGCCGAAGTCGTCGACCAGGCGCTTGTTGGTGGAGACCGCCACGAAATGCTTGGACACCGCGGCGTCACCGAGCGCATCGGTCAGCCAGCGGCGCGCCGCGGTCGCGTTGGTCAGGGTCTCCAGCGTGGAGAACGTTTTCGACGCGACGATGAAAAGCGTTGTGGCGGGGTCCAAGTCGGCCAGGGTGGCGATGAGGTCGGCCGGGTCGACGTTGGAGACGAAGCGGGCCGAAATCCCGGCGTCGGCGTAGTGGCGCAGCGCCTGGTAGACCATCACCGGACCCAGGTCCGACCCGCCGATGCCGATGTTGACCACGGTGCTGATTCTTTTTCCGGTGGCCCCGGTCCATTCACCGCTGCGTAACCGGTCGGTGAAGTCGCCCATCCGGTCCAGCACGGCGTGTACGTCCTCGACGACGTTGTGGCCGTCGACGATCAGTTCGGCGTCCCGGGGCAGACGCAGCGCGGTGTGCAAAACCGCCCGATCCTCCGAGACGTTGATGTGGGCGCCGGCGAACATCTGGTCGCGACGCTCTTCGAGGTTAGCCGTCCGCGCCAGATCGACCAGTAGCCGCAGTGTCTCTCGGGTGATGCGGTGTTTGCTGTAGTCGATGTAGAGGTCGCCGACCGAGACGGTGAGCTCACGCCCGCGGTCGGGATCCTCGTCGAAGAACTGGCGCAGATGGGTCGCGCCGATTCGGTCGTGATGCCTGCGCAGGGCGTCCCACGCTGCGGTGGCGGTGATGTCGGGGAGGCTTCGCGCGGAGGTCATAGTTCGACCCTAATGACGGTCGCAAGCGCGGCGTAGCCGGGCGCGGCGGGCCGTCACCATGGGGTCTAGCGGTCGCAAGCGCGACGCAGTCCGGCGCGACGGCCGACTCAGTGGCCGAGCCGGCCCCGGCCCAACCGCAGCAGCAGGATCGCGAGGTCCTTACCGTCGGGACCGAGCTCGCTGTAGCGTTCGATCACCTTCATTTCGCGGCTGTGGACGAGCCGCGTGCCGCCGGAGGCCATCCGTACCTTGCCGATCGCCTGCGACACCTCGGTGCGCCGCTTCACCGCGGCGAGGATCTCGGCGTCGAGCCGGTCGATCTCATGGCGCAAGTCGTCGATGCTCAACTCTTCGGCGTCGACCTTTTGTGGGGTTTGCACCGTCTCAACCTTCATCTCTGCTAACTCCGCATTCTCGGGATGTGGGGGTTGTGGTCTCATCCGGTTTCGGGCCTCACAAAAGAGAGGAGCCCCGATCTCCGGAAGCGGACCACGGGGCTCTTTTGAAGCAGCTAGACCACGGGGACCGCGAACCGGTACCCGTAAAAAAATCGGCGGCTGTTCGGGACGCCAGGCTGCCGATGGCACTGCGCGTTGAGCACCAAACGAGTGTGCCACTAAAAACGGCTCCCGCGCAAAAAGGCGTGCTTGAACTGGCCATTAGCCCGTCCGTGGCCCGGCGGGACTGTCGGTGTGTTTGGTTGCGCCGGTGCCCGTGCGGGGATCGCCCGCGGGTGTGGATTCCGTTAACGCGGGGCCGAATTCGGCGCTTATGGCGGATTGCGCGAGATTGGCGGCGACGCAAACTCGGACGCATTTATGGGCGCTTTTCGACCCGGGTGTAATAAGCGGCCATTTCCGGCCAGGTCGCGTATTGGACCGCGAAACACCCAATTTTGCAGGTGCGGATTTTCCGGGCGAAGGGCGTTCGGGGCACTAGCCTGGTCTGATGCCTGGCCGCGTGTGTCGGTGGGCGGCGGTAAGTTTGGACCAACATGAGTGTGTATGTAACCGATGCCAATCTGGCCTCCGAAGCAGACCAGCTGCTCGAAGGTCTCAACCCGCAACAGCGCAAGGCGGTGGTGCACGAGGGCTCGCCGCTGCTGATCGTGGCGGGCGCCGGCTCGGGCAAGACCGCGGTGTTGACGCGCCGCATCGCCTATCTGATCGCGGCGCGCGGCGTAGGGGTCGGCCAGATTTTGGCCATCACGTTCACCAACAAGGCCGCGGCCGAGATGCGCGAACGCGTGGTGCGGCTAGTCGGCAACCGCGCCCGCGCCATGTGGGTGTCCACCTTCCACTCGACGTGTGTCCGCATCCTGCGCAACCAGGCGTCGTTGATCGAGGGCCTCAATTCCAACTTCTCGATCTACGACGCCGACGATTCCCGCCGCCTGCTGCAGATGATCGGGCGCGACATGGGGCTCGACATCAAGCGCTATTCGCCTCGGCTGCTGGCCAACGCCATATCCAACCTGAAGAACGAATTGATCGACCCCGCCGACGCGGTGGCCAGGCTGACGGATGACTCCGACGACCTGGTTCGCACCGTGGCCTCTGTCTACGGCGAATACCAGCGACGGCTGCGGGCTGCCAACGCGCTGGACTTCGACGACCTGATCGGCGAAACGGTCGCGGTGCTGCGGGCCTTCCCGCAGATCGCCCAGCACTACCGCCGGCGATTCCGTCACGTCCTGGTCGACGAGTATCAGGACACCAACCATGCGCAGTACGTGCTGGTGCGGGAACTGGTCGGTCACGGCGCCACCGAATCTCCCGACGACGTGCCGCCGGCCGAATTGTGCGTCGTCGGCGACGCCGATCAGTCGATCTATGCCTTCCGCGGCGCCACGATTCGCAACATCGAGGACTTCGAACGCGACTATCCGGACGCGACAACCATTCTGCTGGAACAGAATTACCGTTCGACGCAAAACATCCTGTCGGCGGCCAACTCCGTGATCGCCCGCAACTCCGGGCGCCGGGACAAACGGCTGTGGACCGACGCGGGTGCCGGTGAGTTGATCGTCGGCTACGTCGCGGACAACGAGCACGACGAGGCCCGGTTCGTCGCCGAGGAAATCGACGCGCTCGCCGACCGGGGCGAGATCACCTATAACGACGTGGCCGTGTTCTATCGCACCAACAACTCGTCGCGGTCCTTCGAAGAGGTGTTCATCCGCGCCGGCATTCCCTACAAAGTCGTTGGGGGCGTGCGGTTTTACGAGCGCAAAGAGATTCGCGACATCGTGGCCTATCTGCGGGTGCTGGACAACCCCGGTGACGCGGTCAGTATGCGGCGCATCCTCAACACCCCACGCCGTGGCATCGGTGATCGTGCCGAGGCCTGCGTGGCGGTGTACGCGGAGAACACCGGCGCGAGTTTCGCCGACGCGCTGGTGGCCGCCGCCCAAGGCAAAGTGCCCATGCTCAATTCGCGCGCGGAGAAGGCGATCACCGGTTTCGTTGAACTGCTCGACGAGCTCCGGGGCCGCCTCGACGAGGATCTCGGCGATCTGGTCGAGTCGGTGCTCGAACGTACCGGCTACCGCCGCGAGTTGGAGTCCTCGACCGATCCCCAGGATCTGGCCCGCCTGGACAACCTCAACGAACTCGTGAGCGTGGCACACGAATTCAGCACCGACCGGGCCAACGCGGCCGCGTTGGACGAGTCGTTGCAGGCCCCGGACGATGAGGACGTGCCGGACACCGGCGTGCTGGCGGAATTCCTGGAACGGGTATCGCTGGTTTCCGACAGCGACGACATCCCCGACGACGGAGCCGGCATGGTCACCCTGATGACGCTGCACACCGCCAAGGGGCTGGAGTTCCCGGTGGTGTTCGTCACGGGCTGGGAGGACGGGATGTTCCCGCACATGCGTGCGCTGGACGACTCGACGGAGCTGTCCGAGGAGCGGCGGCTGGCCTACGTCGGCATCACCCGCGCCCGTCAGCGGCTGTATCTGAGCAGGGCCATCGTCCGGTCCTCCTGGGGGCAGCCGATGCTCAACCCGGAATCCCGCTTCCTGCGGGAGATTCCGCAGGAACTCATCGAGTGGCGGCGCACGGCGCCGGCCCCGTCATTCAGCGCTCCGGTGAGTGGCGCGGGCCGGTTCGGTACGCCGCGCGCGGCGCCGACGCGTTCGGGCGCGGGCAAGCGACCGCTGCTGGTGCTCGAGCCCGGCGACCGGGTGACGCACGACAAGTACGGGCTGGGCCGCGTCGAAGAGGTTTCCGGCGTCGGCGAATCGGCCATGTCGCTCATCGATTTCGGCAGCGCGGGACGGGTCAAGCTGATGCACAACCACGCGCCGATCAGCAAGCTCTAAGGAGGCGCGGCTGCGGACCATCAGACGATTCCGGAACTTGATATCGCCGGTGATATCGGATTTGAAAGTCGCCTAATGGTCTCACCCGCGGGGCGGGTCAAGCCTCCACCCAGCGTTTGGTTCGCGGGTGCATCGCCAGCACCACGCTGGCGATCGGCAGCAGCGGCAGCAGGTGCACGACCCACGCGACACGGGCACCGGCGATGAAAACACCCAGGTAGGTCAGCACCGCGACGAGGGCGCCGGTCACGATGAGGTAGCGCCCGAAGGGGCGGTGCTGCAGCAACAGGATCACGCCCGACACCGTGGCCGCGGCGAACACCAGGGCCAGGAATGCGATCGCGATGCAGAACAGCCGGTCGCTTCGCCACCAGCCGGCGATCAGGTCGGTCGCGACCACCGACGTGGCCCAACCACTGACGATGCTGACGGCGCAGGCGGCGACGGCCGTCCGGTCGCTGGGCTCAGTGGCCGGCGCACCCGGAGTTGGTTGGCGTCCCGCGCGGGGAGCGCCCTGGTACGGCGGTGGCTGGGTGGGGATGTGGGTGGTCGGGAATTCCGGCGTTATGGGGATCGCTCCGGTGGGTGCCCGGCGGATGATGCGAGTTTGCGAGTCCGATGGCGTCGACTCGGACGGCTGCGGACCGGGGGATGGTTGATTCGGCGCGGTCACCTCAACCAGCGTAGTTGCCGACCATAAGACCTCGCTTAGCCAGCCACGGCACGGGGTCGATTCGTTCGGTGCCGCCCTGGAGCACCTCGAAATGCAGGTGCGGGCCGGTGGAGTTGCCGCGGTTGCCCATGGTGGCGATCTGGTCGCCGGCCATCACGCGCTGGCCGACGCTGACCAGCGTGGTGTTGACGTGGCCGTAGAGGGTGACCGTACCGTCGGCGTGGCGCAGCTTGACCAGTGCCCCGTAGCCGGCGGCCGGGCCGGCATCGATGACGACGCCGTCGGACACGGCGTAAATGGGTGTCCCGATCGAGTTGGCCAGGTCGATGCCGGCGTGCAGCACGCCCCAGCGGTAACCGAAGTTGGAGGTGAAGATGCCCTTCGTCGGCATCACGTAGAGCGGCTGCTGCAGCCGCGCCTCACGTTGGGCTCGGTCGTTAGCGAACGCGATGCCCTTGGCGAGCTCCTGGTTGTGCAGCGCGGCGCTCGCCGCCGGCTCGAGGGCGACCACCTGGGGGCCGCGGATGGTGTTGGTGCCCGATCCACCGATGAGCGCCGACGCGTTCGCGGTGAGCACGGCCTCGGTCTTGGGCGAATCGGCGTGGCTGGTGGCCGTGTGCGCCGCCGCGGCGGCCGCGCCGGCGGCCATCGCCGAGATGAGCAGGCGGCCCCTGGCCGCGCTGGTCGGTTGCTTGCGATGCTGCCCGCGGTGTCGGGCCACACCAACGACGTCGGTGGCGTGCGGGCGACCCCGTCGCGGCTCGGGTCCGACAACCACACGCGGCAGCAGCTCGGTCACGGGTGCGGCCAGCCACAGCGGTGCCGGGTCGTCGGCCTCGTTCAGGTCATCGAGCTCGGGCGCCAGCAACACCTGCGCTTCGTTGTCGAAGGTGGAGTCGTTGCTGTAGTCGAGGTCGCCGAGGTCGCTGACCTCGTCGCGCCAATCCAGGTCGTCGAAGTTGAAGCCGTCGAGTGGGAGGATTTCGGTGACTTCGTTGCGATGCGGTTCCGTCCCCCGGCCGCCTGCCGCGCGACCAACCCTCACCACGCCTGCTGTATCAGCAGTAGAAGGAGCTAAACGGTGCTGGGACAAGCTGAAATGCCCTCGTATCGTGACCATAACGTTATCTGGACCCTAGGAAGGTATCCGCTGACTCGCGGAGCTGGCAACCTCGTCGCGCTATCCGACCCGAAATTGTGATTTGGGTCACGGACCGGGTATGCAGCTACGCCGTGAGCTGTGCCACATCGCCGGACGCGCCGGAAACAGCCGGTTGGACGGTGGATACAGTTCGTCCGTGCGAGTTGCGGAATGCGGCACCGCCCACCAAGAGGCCTAGTAGTTGAGTCGAGCGAAGACAGAGAGTCCATGGACCTTTTCGAGTATCAAGCCAAAGAATTGTTCGTCAAGCACAACGTACCGACCACGCCGGGGCGGGTGACCGACACCGCCGAGGGCGCAAGGGAAATCGCGACCGAGGTCGGCGCGCCGGTGATGGTCAAGGCGCAGGTCAAGGTCGGCGGCCGCGGCAAGGCGGGTGGCGTCAAGTACGCGGCGACACCGGAAGACGCCTACCAACACGCCAAGAACATCCTCGGTCTCGACATCAAGGGACACATCGTCAAGAAGCTGCTGGTCGCCGAGGCCAGCGACATCGCCGAGGAGTACTACATCTCCTTCCTGCTCGACCGCGCCAACCGCACGTACCTCGCGATGTGCTCGGTCGAGGGCGGCATGGAAATCGAAGAGGTCGCCGCCACCAAGCCCGAGCGGCTGGCCAAGGTCCCGGTGAACGCCGTCAAAGGTGTCGACCTGGCAACCGCGCGGTCCATCGCCGAGAAGGGGCACCTGCCGGCCGAGGTGCTCGACGCCGCCGCGGTGACCATCAGCAAGCTGTGGGAGCTCTTCGTCGCCGAGGATGCCACCCTGGTCGAGGTCAACCCGCTGGTGCGCACCCCCGACGACCAGATCCTCGCGCTGGACGGAAAGGTCACCCTGGACGCCAACGCCGACTTCCGCCAGCCCGGCCACGCCGAATTCGAGGACCGCGACTCCACCGACCCGCTCGAGCTCAAGGCCAAGGAACACGACCTCAACTACGTGAAGCTGGACGGCGCGGTCGGCATCATCGGGAACGGCGCGGGCCTGGTCATGTCCACGCTCGACGTGGTCGCCTACGCCGGCGAAAAGCACGGCGGCGTCAAGCCGGCCAACTTCCTGGACATCGGCGGCGGCGCGTCGGCCGAGGTGATGGCCGCCGGCCTCGACGTCATCCTGAACGACAAGCAGGTCAAGAGCGTGTTCGTCAACGTGTTCGGGGGTATCACCTCGTGCGACGCCGTCGCCAACGGAATCGTGACCGCGCTGAAGATGCTCGGTGACGAGGCCAACAAGCCGCTCGTGGTCCGCCTCGACGGCAACAACGTCGACGAAGGCCGACGCATCCTGGCCCAAGCCAACCACCCGCTGGTGATCCAGGCCGACACCATGGACGCCGGCGCCGACAAAGCCGCCGAGCTGGCGAGCAAGTAAGGGAGCCAAGCGATGTCGATCTTTCTGAACAAGGACTCCAAAGTCATCGTCCAGGGCATCACCGGCGGCGAGGGCACCAAGCACACCGCGCTGATGCTGAAGGCGGGCACCCAGGTGGTGGGCGGCGTCAACGCCCGCAAGGCGGGCACCACCGTCTCGCACGTCGACGCGAAAGGCAGGGACGTCGAGCTGCCGGTGTTCGGCACCGTCGCGGAAGCGATGAAGGAGACCGGCGCCAACGTGTCGGTCGGCTTCGTGCCGCCGAAATTCGCCAAGGACGCCATGATCGAGGCCATTGACGCCGAGATTCCGCTGCTGGTCGTCATCACCGAGGGAATTCCGGTGCAGGACACCGCTTATGCGTGGGCCTACAACGTCGACCAGGGCCAGAAGACGCGCATCATCGGGCCCAACTGCCCGGGCATCATCACGCCGGGCGAGGCGCTGGCCGGCATCACCCCCGCCAACATCAGTGGACCCGGCCCCGTCGGGCTGGTGTCCAAGTCAGGCACGCTGACCTACCAGATGATGTACGAGCTGCGCGATTTCGGGTTCTCCACCTCGATCGGCATCGGCGGTGACCCGGTGATCGGCACCACCCACATCGACGCCATCGAGGCCTTCGAGAAGGACCCCGACACCAAGGTCATCGTGATGATCGGTGAGATCGGCGGCGACGCCGAGGAGCGTGCGGCCGACTACATCAAGGCGAACGTCTCCAAACCGGTCGTCGGCTATGTCGCGGGATTCACTGCGCCCGAAGGCAAGACGATGGGCCACGCCGGTGCCATCGTGTCCGGCTCGTCGGGAACCGCGGCCGCCAAGAAGGAGGCCCTGGAGGCCGCCGGCGTCAAGGTCGGCAAGACTCCGTCGGCGACCGCGGCATTGGCCCGGGAGATCCTGCAGAGCCTGTAGGGGTTGCCGAGCGGGCCCCCGATTAGGCCCGGGGACGGGCCTGCGGTAGATAGTTGGTCTATGAATCTGGACCCGAACACCCCCGTCGTCGTCGGCGTGGGGCAGGCCGCCGAGCGCATCGACGACCCGACCTACCGCGGGATGTCGCCCGTCGAACTTGCCGCGGCGGCGGCTCGGGCCGCCGTCGACGACTGTGGTGCCGGGGACGTCGCGGCGGTGATCGACACCGTGGCCGGTGTCAGGCAGTTCGAGATCTCCGGCATTATCAATGCGCCGCTGGGGCGTTCGAACAACTACCCGCGATCCGTGGCCAACCGCATCGGCGCCTCGCCCGCCCGCGCGATCCTCGAGATCGTCGGCGGCCAGGGGCCTCAGCACCTGATCAGCGAGCTGGCCGGGGAGATCGCGGCGGGCCGCTCCCAGGCCGCGATGGTGTTCGGTTCGGACGCGACGTCGACGCTGCGCTACTTCGCCAAAGCCGAAGCCAGGCCCGACTTCACCGAGACGGTCGACGGTGACCTCGAAGACCGGGGCCAGGGCATCGAGAAGCTCGTGTCGCGCTACACCGTCATGCACGGGCTGACCAGCGCGCCGATCCAGTACGCGCTGTTGGAGAATGCCCGCCGGGCCGGGACCGGGTTGGGGCCGGCGGAGTACCGCCGGCGGATGGGCGAGCTCTTCGCGCCCTTCACCAAGATCGCCGCCAGCAATCCGTTCGCCGCCGCGCCGGTGGAGCGCACGGTCGAGGAGCTGATCACCGTGACCGAGCGCAACCGGATGATCGCGGAGCCGTACCCGCGGCTGATGGTCGCCCGCGACCAGGTGAACCAGGGCGCGGCCGCGCTGCTGATGTCGGTCGGCGCGGCGCGTCGCCTCGGGGTGCCCGAGGAGAACTGGGTGTACCTGCACGGCCACGCCGACCTCGAAGAGCAGGCGCTGCTGCAGCGCCCCGATCTCGGGCATGCGCCGTCGCACGTCCTGGCCGTCCGAGAGGCGCTGGCGATGGCCGGCATCGGCGTCGACGACGTCGCCACCTTCGATCTGTACAGCTGCTTTCCGGTGCCGGTGTTCAACATCTGCGACGGCATGGGCATCGCGCCCGACGATCCGCGCGGCCTGACGCTGACGGGCGGGCTGCCGTTCTTCGGCGGCGCCGGCAACAACTACTCGATGCATGCCGTCGCCGAGACCGTCGGGCAAATGCGAAGGACGCCGGGCGAATTCGGCCTCGTGGGCGCCAACGGCGGCATCCTGAGCAAGTACTCGGTCGGCGTGTACTCCACCACTCCGGCGGAATGGAAGCCCGCCCGCAGCGCGCAGGCGCAGCAGCAGGTCGCCGATTGGCCGACCGAGTCGGTGATCGAGCGGGCCGACGGCGTCGGCACCGTCGAGACCTATACGGTGCGGCGCGACGACGGCCGCCCGACCGGGATCATCATCGGCCGGCTGGACGACGGCAGCCGGTTTTTGTCCACCACCGAGGACGACGAACTGATCGCGCTGCTGATCGATGGCGACCCGCTGGGTCAATCGGTGCGGGTGCGCTCCTTCGACTACGGCAACCGCTGCACGTTGGCCTGACGCACCGTCGTTCCGCGACACGCAAACCACACACACGACACGCCGCGGTGTGCGGGCCGTGGTGGGTTATGTCTGCGGATGCGCAGTCTTGTCAGACGAGGGCGGCCAGCTTGCCCGCCAGCCGCTCGACGTAGGCGACGACCTCGTCCTCGGCGCGGTCCGGCAGGCCGAACAGCACCTCGGTCACCCCCAGCTCGGCCCATTTGGCGAGTTTCTCGGGGATCGGCTTGAGGTCCAGCGCCACGATCTGCGGGGCACCGTCACGGCCGGCGGCCGCCCAGGTGTCCTGCAGCAACTTCACCGGCTCCTCGATGTCGAAGTCGCGCGGGGTGGTGATCCAGCCGTCGGCGCTGCGGGCGATCCACTTGAAGTTCTTCTCGTTCCCGGCGGCACCCACCAGCACGGGAATATGTGGCTGCACGGGCTTGGGCCATGCCCAGCTCGGACCGAACTTGACGAACTCGCCGTCGTAGGCGGCTTCCTCTTTGGTCCACAGCTCCCGCATGGCTTCGATGTACTCGCGCAGCATGGTGCGGCGGCGCGCGGGCGGCACGCCGTGGTCGGCCAGCTCGTCGGTGTTCCAGCCGAACCCGACGCCGAGGCTGACCCGTCCACCGGACAAATGGTCAAGGGTGGCAATGCTTTTGGCCAACGTGATCGGATCGTGTTCGACGGGCAGCGCGACCGCCGTCGACAGCCGCACTCGCGACGTGACGGCGCACGCCGCGCCCAGACTTACCCATGGGTCCAGCGTCCGCATGTAGCGGTCGTCGGGAAGCGACGCGTCGCCCGTCGTGGGGTGCGCCGCCTCGCGCTTGATCGGGATGTGGGTGTGTTCGGGAACGTAAAAGGTCGTGAAGCCGTGTTCGTCGGCAAGCTTCGCGGCCGACGCCGGAGAGATGCCACGGTCGCTGGTAAAAAGCACAAGGCCGTAATCCATGGGGAGAATTAGAACGTGTTCTACCTCCGCTGGGCAAGCTGCGGTCGCGGCGGCCCGGATTGGAGCCGGTCTCGTGTCCAAGCCGGTCGCCACCGCACGGGCCTTCCGAAGTGCGCTAGCGTGGTTGATCGATCGCGTCGCAACGCAACCGCCGGGCACGGCGTTTATGGAACGGCGCGCCGCAAGCACAGCGTCGCGATGCAACCGTGGCGCCCGCACAGGCACTTCAACGGCACTGGAAGCAACAGGAGGAGCCAATGACCTACTCGCCTGGTAGCCCCGGATACCCGCCTGCGCCCCAGGGCGGCTCCTACGCGGGCGCCACTCCGTCGTTCACCAAGGACGACGACGGCGCGACGAAGCTCCCGCTCTACCTGAACATCGCGGTGGTGGTGCTCGGCCTGGGGGTGTATCTACTGAACTTCGGTCCCACGTTCACCGTCGGTGCCGATCTCGGCGCGGGCGTCGGGGGACGCGCCGGCGACGCGGGCACCGCGGTCATCGTCGCGGTCCTGGCTGCACTGCTCGCGGGGCTGAGCCTGGTGCCCAAGGCCAAGGGCTATGCCGGAATCGTCGCCGTCATCGCGGTTCTGGGCGCGTTGCTGGCCATCACCGAGACGGTCAACCTGCCCGCCGGCTTCTCGATCGGCTGGGCGATGTGGCCCCTGGTGGCGTGCAGCGTGCTCCAGGCGGTCGCCGCCGTCGTCGTCGTTCTGTTGGACGCGGGCGTGATCACTGCGCCGGCGCCGCGGCCGAAGTACGACCCCTATGCCCAGTACGGCCAGTACGGGCAATACGGCCAGTACGGCCAGCAGCCCTACTACGGTCAGCCGGGCCAGCAGCACCCGGGGTACGGCTCGCAGTACGGCGGTTATCCCAGCCAAGCCCCGACCCAAAGCGCAGTTTCGACCGGCGGTTTCGGCGCCCAGTCCGCGCCGCAGTCGGGGCCCCAGCAGGCCGCGCAGCAAGGACCGTCCACACCGCCCACGGGCTTCCCCAGCTTCAGCCCGCCGCCCGCGGCCGGTGCGGGCTCCGAGGGTTCGGCGCCCAATTACTCCGGGGGCCAGCAGTCCTACGGCCAGGAGCAGCAGCCGCCTTCGTCGCCGTCTGGTCCAGCGCCGTCCTGATCGTGCGCCCTCGCGCCTAGTCGGGACGTGCGCCAAAGAGTGAAAAGGGTGTCGGAAGGCGCGGACAGCCGGCCAGCGGGCGCTCGCCAGGCGCGTGACCTGGTCCGGGTCGCGTTCGGCCCGGCGCTGGTGGCCCTGGTGATCATCGCCGCGGTCACGCTGCTGCAGTTGCTGATCGCCAACAGCGACATGACCGGGGCGCTGGGCGCAATCGCCAGCATGTGGCTCGCCGTGCACCAGGTGCCGATTTCGATCGGCGGCCGCGAGCTGGGCGTGCTGCCGTTGCTGCCGGTGCTGTTGATGATCTGGGCTACCGCGCGCGGCACGGCCCGGGCCACCTCTGCGTATTCCTCGTGGCTGGTGGTCCGCTGGGTTGTCGCGTCGGCGCTGGGCGGCCCCCTGCTGATCGCGGCGATCGCCCTGGCGGTCATCCATGACGCGTCGTCGGTGATCACCGAGCTGCAGACGCCCAGCGCCCTGCGCGCGTTCGCCAGCGTGCTGGTTGTGCACGCCGTCGGCGCCGCCATCGGTGTGTGGTCCCGGGTGGGACGACGGGCGTTGGCGGCGTCGTCGCTGCCGTTATGGCTGGGCGATGCGCTGCGTGCGGCGTCCGCCGGTGTGCTGGCGTTGGTCGGGCTCTCCGGCATGGTCACGGCGGCCTCGTTGGTGGTGCATTGGGCGACGATGCAGGACCTCTACGGGATCACCGATTCGATATTCGGGCAGTTCAGCCTGACGGTGCTGTCGGTGCTTTACGCCCCCAACGTCATCGTCGGCACCTCGGCTATGGCGGTCGGGTCCAGCGCCCACCTGGGCTTCGCGACCTTCAGTTCGTTCACCGTCTTCGGCGGCGACATTCCGGCGCTGCCGATCCTGGCCGCGGCCCCCCGACCGCCGCTCGGGCCGGTATGGGTGGCGCTGCTCATCATCGGCGCGTCGTCCGGAGTGGCGGTCGGACAACAATGCGCCCGGCGCGCGCTGCCGCTGATCCCGGCGATGGCCAAGCTTCTGGTCGCTTCCGTCGCCGGGGCGTTGGCGATGTCCCTGCTCGCGTACGGCGGCAGCGGACGGCTGGGCAACTTCGGCGACGTCGGCGTCGACCAGGGCGCTCTGCTGATCGGGGTGTTCTTCTGGTTCTCGGTCGTGGGCGGCATCACGGTATTGATGAGCGGCGGCGTCAGGGCCAGGCCCCGGCGGCCCAAGCCCGTGCCGGCCGCGGCGGAAGAACCCGCGGACTTTGCGGAGGTCTCCGACGGGCCAGACGACGAACCGCCGGCCGAGCCGGACGACTTCCCCGGGCACGACGCGCCGGTGAGCGACGGCGGCGACGCGCCACCCCCCGAGGAGGCGGGGCCGACCGCGACCGACCGCGAGTCCGGCGAGTAGCTCCCACTAGGCTCTCTGCTTGTGGCCGAACCGCTCCATGTGCCCCCGAGTGCGCCGGCGCGGGTAGTGGTGCTGGCATCGGGTACCGGGTCGCTGCTGAGCTCCCTGCTCGACGCCGCCGTCGGCGAGTACCCCGCCCGGGTGGTGGCGGTGGGCGCCGATCGCGACTGCCTGGCCACCGAGATCGCCGCGCGGGCGGCAGTCCCGACGTTCATGGCCCGGCTCGGCGACCACCCCGACCGCGCCGCCTGGGACGCGGCCATCACCGAAGCCGCCGCCGCTTACTCGCCCGATCTGGTGGTGTCGGCGGGGTTTATGAAAATACTTGGGCCCCAATTCCTTTCGCGGTTCTACGGGCGGATCATCAATACGCATCCGGCATTGTTGCCCGCCTTCCCGGGGGCACACGGGGTGGCCGACGCGTTGGCCTACGGCGTCAAGGTCACAGGTTGTACGGTGCACCTGGTGGACGCCGGCACGGACACCGGGCCGATTCTGGCGCAGCAATCCGTGCCGGTGCTCGACGGCGACAGCGTAGAGACCCTGCACGAACGCATCAAGGTCACCGAACGGAAGCTCCTGGTGGACGTGGTGGCCGAGATCGCGACCGGCGGCCTGACCCTGGTCGGGAGAACAGCGACGATCGGACGAAAGGCGACCCAGCGATGAGCACCGACGACTGGCCGGAGACGGCGAAAAGGCCGATCCGCCGCGCGTTGATCAGCGTCTACGACAAGACCGGACTCGTCGAACTCGCCCGGGGACTGGCGGAGGCGGGCGTGGAGATCGTCTCGACCGGATCGACCGCGAAGACCATTGCCGAAAAAGGGATTCCGGTCACCCGGGTGGAGGAGCTGACCGGCTTTCCCGAGGTGCTCGACGGCCGGGTCAAGACGCTGCACCCGCGGGTGCATGCCGGCCTGCTGGCGGATCTTCGCAAACGCGAGCACGCCGCGGCGCTCGAGGAACTCGGCATCGCGGCGTTCGAACTCGTCGTCGTCAACCTGTATCCGTTCAGCGAGACCGTTGATTCCGGCGCCAGCATCGACGACTGCGTCGAGCAGATCGACATCGGCGGGCCGTCGATGGTCCGCGCGGCCGCGAAGAACCACCCGAGCGTGGCGGTGATCACCGACCCGCGCGGCTATGACGGCGTGCTGGCCGCGGTGCGCCACGGCGGATTCACGCTCGCCGAGCGCAAGAAGCTGGCCGCGCTGGCGTTTCAGCACACCGCGGAATACGACATCGCCGTGGCGGGCTGGATGGAGTCGACGCTGGCGCCCGAGCATCCGCCGACGGCGTTCCCCAAGTGGCTGGGGCGCAGCTGGAGCCGCTCGACGATGCTGCGCTACGGCGAGAACCCGCATCAGCAGGCGGCGCTCTACAGCGACCCCGGCGCCTGGCCGGGACTGGCGCAAGCCGAGCAGCTGCACGGAAAAGAGATGTCCTACAACAACTTCACCGACGCGGACGCGGCCTGGCGGGCCGCCTTCGACCACGAACAGATCTGCGTCGCCATCATCAAGCACGCCAACCCCTGTGGGATCGCCGTCTCGTCGGAATCGGTGGCCGACGCGCACCGCAAGGCCCACGAATGCGATCCGCTGAGCGCCTTCGGCGGCGTCATCGCGACCAACACCGAGGTCAGCCTCGAGATGGCCGAATACGTGAGCACCATCTTCACCGAAGTCATCGTCGCGCCCGCGTACGCGCCGGAGGCTTTAACAGCCCTGACGCGCAAGAAGAACATCCGGGTCCTGGTGGCCTCCGAGCCGCTGACCGGAGGCACCGAGCTGCGGCCGATCAGCGGTGGGCTGCTGGTCCAGCAACGTGACGAGTTCGACGCGCACGGCGACAACCCGGCCAACTGGACGCTGGCGACGGGATCACCGGCCGACCCGGCGACGCTGAGCGACCTGGTCTTCGCGTGGCGGGCGTGCCGGGCGGTCAAGTCGAACGCCATCGTGATCGCGGGCGGCGGCGCGACCATCGGCGTCGGCATGGGGCAGGTGAACCGGGTCGACGCCGCTCGGCTGGCCGTCGAACGTGGTGGCGACCGGGTCCGCGGCGCGGTCGCCGCCTCGGACGCCTTCTTCCCGTTCCCCGACGGGCTGGAAACGCTGACCGCCGCCGGGGTGAAGGCGATAGTGCACCCCGGAGGTTCCGTGCGCGACGAGGAGGTGACCGCGGCGGCGGCCAACGCCGGTGTCACGTTGTACCTCACCGGGGCCCGCCACTTCGCTCACTGAAGCTCAGCGCGTGGGGCCTTTGCGCAACGCGTAGCGTGGAGTGGTGCCATCACCCAGCAATCTGCCCCGCACCGTCGGCGAACTGCGCGCCGCCGGCCACCGTGAACGGGGAGTCAAACAAGAAATCCGGGAAAACCTGCTGACCGCGTTGGCCGAGGGCGACGAGGTTTGGCCGGGGATCCTGGGCTTCGAGGAAACCGTCCTGCCCCAGCTGGAGCGGGCGCTGATCGCCGGGCATGACTTCGTTCTGCTCGGCGAGCGTGGTCAGGGCAAGACGCGGCTGCTGCGCGCCCTGGTCGGGTTGCTCGACGAATGGACGCCGGTGATCGCCGGGGCGGAATTGGGCGAGCACCCGTACTCGCCGATCACGCCGGAGTCGATCCGCAAGGCCGCCACCCTGGGCGACGACCTGCCGGTGGAATGGAAGCACCGCAGCGAGCGCTACACCGAGAAGCTGGCTACCCCCGACACCAGCGTCGCCGACCTCGTCGGCGACATCGACCCGATCAAGGTCGCGGAGGGCCGCAGCCTCGGTGACCCGGAAACCATCGCCTACGGCCTGATCCCGCGCGCACACCGCGGCATCGTCGCGGTCAACGAGCTTCCCGACCTGGCCGAGCGCATCCAGGTGTCGATGCTCAACGTCATGGAGGAGCGCGACATCCAGGTCCGTGGATATACCCTGCGCCTGCCGCTGGACGTGTTGGTGGTCGCCAGCGCCAACCCCGAGGACTACACCAACCGGGGCCGCATCATCACCCCGCTCAAGGACCGGTTCGGTGCGGAGATCCGCACGCACTACCCGCTGGAGCTGGACGCGGAGGTGGGCGTCATCGTCCAGGAGGCGCACCTTTCCGCGCAGGTGCCCGACTACCTGATGCAGGTCATCGCCCGGTTCGCCCGTTACCTGCGGGAGTCGAGTTCGGTCGACCAACGCTCCGGGGTGTCGGCGCGGTTCGCGATCGCCGCGGCCGAAACCGTGGCGGCCGCGGCCCGGCACCGCGGCGCGGTCTTGGGCGAGACCGATCCGGTGGCCCGCGTGGTGGACCTCGGCACGGTGATCGACGTGCTGCGCGGCAAGCTGGAATTCGAGTCGGGCGAGGAGGGCCGCGAGCAGGCCGTGCTCGAACACCTGCTGCGCCGCGCGACGGCCGATACCGCGTCGCGGGTGCTGGGCGGCATCGACGTGGGGTCGCTGGTGGCCGCGGTCGAGGGCGGTTCGGCGGTCACGACGGGCGAGCGGGTGTCGGCCAAGGACGTGCTGGCCGCAATTCCCGCCCTACCGGTGGTGGACAAGATCGCCGACAAGCTCAACGCCCGGTCGGAGGGTGAGCGCGCCGCGGCGCTGGAACTCGCGCTGGAGGCCTTGTATCTGGCGAAGCGGATCGACAAGGTGTCCGGGGAAGGCCAAACCGTTTATGGCTAGAGGGCATTCGTCGCGCTACTCGGCGTATACCGGCGGGCCCGACCCGCTGGCCCCGCCGGTGGATCTGCGCGAGGCTCTCGAGCAGATCGGGCAGGACGTCATGGCCGGCACGTCGCCGCGCCGCGCGCTGTCCGAGCTGCTGCGCCGCGGCACCAATAACATGAGGGGAGCCGACCGGCTGGCGGCCGAGGCCAACAAGCGCCGACGAGAATTATTGCGCCGCAATAACTTAGATGGAACCCTGCAGGAAATCAAGAAGCTACTGGACGAGGCGGTGCTGGCCGAACGTAAAGAGCTGGCCCGCGCGCTCGACGACGACGCCCGCTTCGGTGAACTGCAGCTCGACGCTTTGCCGGCGTCGCCGGCCAAGGCCGTCCAGGAACTCTCCGACTACAACTGGCGCAGCAACGAGGCCCGCGAAAAGTACGACCAGATCAAGGATCTGCTCGGCCGCGAGATGCTGGATCAGCGTTTCGCGGGCATGAAGCAGGCACTCGAAGGCGCCACCGACGAGGACCGCCAGCGCGTCAACGACATGTTGAACGACCTCAACGAGCTGCTGGACAAGCATGCCCGCGGTGAGGACACGCAGCAGGACTTTCAAGACTTCATGAATAAGCACGGCGAGTTCTTCCCGGAGAACCCGCGCAACGTCGACGAGCTGCTGGACTCGCTGGCCAAGCGCGCCGCCGCCGCGCAACGCTTCCGCAACAGCCTGAGCCCGGACCAGCGCGCCGAGCTGGATGCGTTGGCGCAGCAGGCATTCGGGTCGCCTTCGCTGATGCAGGCGCTGAACCGGCTCGACGCGCATCTGCAGGCCGCCCGGCCGGGGGAGGACTGGACGGGCTCCGAACAGTTCTCCGGCGACAACCCGTTCGGCATGGGCGAGGGCACCCAGGCGCTGGCCGACATCGCCGAACTCGAGCAGCTCGCCGAGCAGCTGTCGCAGAGCTATCCGGGCGCCACGATGGACGACGTCGACCTCGACGCGCTGGCGCGCCAGCTCGGCGACCAGGCCGCCGTCGACGCCCGCACCCTCGCCGAATTGGAACGCGCACTGGTCAATCAGGGATTCCTTGACCGCGGTTCCGACGGGCAGTGGCGGCTCTCGCCGAAGGCCATGCGCCGGCTGGGCGAGACGGCGCTACGCGATGTGGCGCAACAGCTTTCCGGTCGCCGCGGCGAGCGAGACCATCGGCGCGCGGGAGCGGCCGGTGAGCTGACCGGCGCGACCCGGCCCTGGCAGTTCGGTGACACCGAGCCGTGGAACATCTCCCGGACGCTGACCAACGCGGTGCTGCGACAGTCGGGAACGGCCACGCTGCACGGTGGGGTCGGCCCACTGAAGATCACCGTGGACGACGTCGAGGTGTCCGAAACCGAAACGCGCACCCAGGCGGCGGTGGCCTTGCTGGTCGACACGTCGTTCTCCATGGTGATGGAGAACCGCTGGCTGCCGATGAAGCAGACGGCGCTCGCGCTGAATCACCTGGTGCGCACCCGGTTTCGCTCGGATGCCTTGCAGATCATCGCGTTCGGCCGCTACGCGCGCACAGTGACCGCCGCCGAGCTCACCGGTCTGGAGGGCGTCTACGAGCAGGGCACCAACCTGCATCACGCCCTGGCGCTGGCCGGCCGGCACCTGCGGCGGCACCCCAACGCGCAGCCCGTCGTGTTGGTGGTGACCGACGGCGAGCCCACCGCACACCTGGAAGACTTCGACGGCGAAGGCGGTTCCACGGTGTTTTTCGACTACCCCCCGCATCCGCGGACCATCGCCCACACCGTGCGCGGGTTCGACGACATGGCCCGCCTCGGTGCGCAGATCACCATCTTCCGGCTCGGCAGCGACCGCGGTCTGGCCCGGTTCATCGACCAGGTCGCCCGGCGCGTCGAGGGACGGGTCGTGGTGCCCGACGTCGACGGGCTGGGCGCGGCCGTGGTGGGAGACTACCTGCGGTCCCGGCGCCGCCGTTAGACGAGAAAGGAGACGCATGAGCAAGGTTCCGACGATCGAGCTCAACGATGGTGTCAGCATTCCGCAACTGGGCTTCGGTGTCTTCCAGATCAAGCCCGACGAGACCGCGGCGGCGGTCAAGACCGCACTTCAGATCGGCTACCGGCACATCGACACCGCCGAGATGTATGGCAACGAAAAGGAAGTCGGACAGGGCATTCGGGACGCCGGACTGGACCGCGCCGACGTGTTCGTCACCAGCAAGCTCAACAACGGCTTTCACAAACCCGACGACGCGCGCCGCGCCTTCGACCAAACACTGAAGGCCTTGGACTCCGACTACGTCGACCTGTTTCTCATCCACTGGCCGCTGCCCACGCTCTACGACGGCGACTTCGTCTCGACCTGGAAGGTCTTCGAAGAGTTCGCCCGCGACGGGCGCGCCCGCAGCATCGGCGTCTCGAATTTCCAAGTAGCACACCTGGATCGGCTCGCCAATGAGACGGACACCGTCCCGTCGGTCAACCAGATCGAGGTTCATCCTTTCTTCGGCAACGAGCAGGTCCGGTCGTACGGACGCGGGCACGGCATCGCCACCGAGGCGTGGGCACCCATCGCACAGGGCAAGGTGCTCGATGATCCGGTGATCAACCGCGTCGCCGATGCACGGGGCAAGTCCGCGGCGCAGGTGGTGCTGCGCTGGCACATTCAGCGGGGCGACATCGTCTTCCCCAAGTCGGTGACCCCGCAGCGGGTCAAAGAAAACTTCGAGCTATTCGACTTCGAATTGGACGACTCGGACATGGCCGCGATCTCAGGCCTGGACAAGGGTGAGGCGGGAAGGAACGGGCCCAACCCGGAGACCTTCGACTACGTGCCCGGCTGACGCTCGCGCCGCGGCTATCCCGATCGCCTGCGCGCCCGGCGCTTGATCCCCACACCGCCCCATAGTGACCAGCCGTGAATTCTCACCTTCGGTGCGCCCGGGGTGCCCTGGCCGAGGACGCTGCGGTCGAAGTTGCCCATGACGCCGCGGCCGTGAATTTCGACGTTGACTTCCGGCGGCAGCAAAATGTTTGTCATCCCCATGATCGACATCGCGTGGATGTCGACCTCGGTCGAGGTGAAGTCGGCGTAACGCAGATCCACCACCCCGTTGCCCCACAACGTGAACGTGGTCAGCTTCTTGGGCACGTTCCAGCGGCCCCGCCGCTCGAAGCCGCTCAACAGAGCCAGCAGCAGTGTGGACGGGGCCGGGTTCGGCGTGCCGCCGCGGCGCGGGTTGATCGGCGAACCCGGCAGATCGGCCCGTAGCTGGTCCAACTCTTCGTACGTCGTCGCCGCGTAGGCCCTGGCCAGGCGGTCTTCGTAGTCCTTCAGCTGCAGGCGGCCCTGCTCGACCGCGTAGGCCAGCAACTGTGCGAGCTGTATGCGATCGGTGTCGGCGGCGCGCGACGATTCGTCGCTCGTGTCCTTCGCGTCGCGTTGCGCAGAGTTACTCATTACCCACGAGCCTACGACGTCCAGCTTTTGCTGCAAAAGGATTGGTCAAACCGCAACGTTGCGCCGCGCCGGGTGGTTGAGTCGATAGCTGTTGTTTGACATCTGGCTAACTCACCCAGCTGGGTGCGCGCTTCTGCAGGAACGCCAGCATCCCTTCACGCGCTTCGTCGGATACGAAGAGCCGGGCCGATTCTTCGGCGAGCCGCTCGGCGTCGCGGTCGAACCCTTCCAGCACCGCGGCCGTGGTCAGCGCCTTGGAGGCCGCGAGGCCCTGGGGCGAACCGCGGCCCAGGTCGGCGAGCAGTGCTGCCACGGCCGTGTCCACGTCATCGGCTGCCATCGTGATCAGCCCGATGTTCGCCGCTTCGCCGGCACCGAAAGTCTCGCCGGTCAGGTAGTAGCGCGCCGCGGCGCGGGGCGACAGTTTCGGCAGCAGCGTCAGCGAGATGATCGCCGGTGCGACGCCGATCCGGGCCTCGGTCAGCGCGAAGCTGCTGCGCGGACCGGCGACGGCGATATCGCATGCGCCGACGAGTCCGAACCCGCCCGCGCGGACGTGCCCGTCGATGGCGGCGATCACCGGCAGCGGCGAGGAGACGATGGCCCGCAACACCGTCGTCAGTTCGCGGCCCCGGGCGACGGCCATGTCGTAGGGGTCGCCCGCGCCTGCCTCGCCGAGGTCCGCGCCGGCGCAGAAGGTGTTGCCGGTATGCGCCAACACCACCGCTCGCACGGCCGGGTCCGCCGCGGCGTCACGCAGCCCTTGATGCAACTGCTCGACGAGCGCGGTCGAAAGCGCGTTGCGGTTGTGTGGCGAGTTCAGCGTCAGCCGCGCGAACGGGCCGCCGGTATCGGCGGCGCCGGCGTATTCGACCAGCGTTTCCATCAGTAAGACCGGGGGAGGCCCAGTGATGTCTGCGCCACGAAGTTGAGCACCATCTCCCGGCTGACCGGGGCGATCCGCCCGAGCCTGGCCGAGGCGAGCATGGCGGCGACGCCGTACTCCTTGGTCAGCCCGTTGCCGCCCATCGACTGCACGGCCTGGTCGACCGAGCGGGTAGCCGCCTCGGCCGCAGCGTATTTGGCCATGTTGGCGGCCTCCGCCGCACCGGCGTCGTCACCGCTGTCGTAGAGCGTGGCGGCCTTCTGCATCATCAGCTTGGC
Organism: Mycobacterium sp. SMC-2; assembly: GCF_025263485.1. NCBI lineage: Bacteria > Bacillati > Actinomycetota > Actinomycetes > Mycobacteriales > Mycobacteriaceae > Mycobacterium > Mycobacterium sp. SMC-2. The sequence goes on along the minus strand of NZ_CP079863.1, from coordinate 5,178,869 downwards.
CAGTTGCACTTCGATGTGGCACTGCGCCAACGGATGTGAGAGCCCGTGATGCGCGCCGATCGGCGTGCCCCACACCTGGCGTGTCTTGACGTAGTCGGCGGCCTTTTGCAGAGCGAACCGTCCCATCCCGACCGAGCTGGCGGCGCCCATGATTCGCTCAGGGTTCAGGCCCGCGAACAGCTGGGCGATGGCGGCGTCCTCGGAACCGACCAGCGCGTCGGCGGGAAGCCGGACGTCGTCCAGGAAGACCTGGAACTGCCGTTCGGGGCTGACGAGCTCCATTTCGATTGGGGTGTAGGTGAATCCGGGGGCATCGGTGGGCACCACGAACAGTGCCGGGCGCAGCTTTCCGGTCTTTGCCTCCTCGGTGCGGCCCACCACCAGGACGGCCTGCGCCTGGTCGATGCCGGAGATGTAGACCTTCTGGCCCTTGAGGATCCAGTCGTTGCCGTCGCGGCGCGCGGTCGTGGTGATCTTGTGCGAGTTGGAGCCGGCGTCCGGCTCGGTGATCGCGAAGGCCATCGTCAGCGTCCCGTCGGCGATGCCGGGAATCCAGCGCTTCTTCTGCTCCTCGGTGCCGAACTTGCTGATGATGGTGCCGTTGATCGCCGGCGACACCACCATCAGCAGCAGCGCGCTGCCCGCCGCCGCCATTTCCTCCATCACCAGTGACAGCTCGTACATGCCGGCGCCGCCGCCGCCGTACTCCTCGGGCAGGTTCACCCCCAGAAAGCCGAGTTTGCCCGCTTCCGACCACAATTCGTCGGTGTGCTCGTGCGCGCGGGCCTTCTTCAGGTAATACTCGCTGCCGTAGTTGGCGGCCCACGCGGCCACCGACTTGCGCAGGGCCTGCCGCTCCTCGCTCTCGATGAAGCTGGTGTCGGTCATTGCGAATCTCCTTCTGCTTGGGGCGCTTCCACGCGCGCTAGGACGGTGCCCACTTCGACTTGCTGGCCGGTGGTGACATTGAGTTCGACGAGCACGCCGTCGGTCGGCGCGGTGAGGGTGTGTTCCATCTTCATCGCCTCGAGCCAGATCAACGCCTGGCCCGCGTCGACGGTGTCGCCGACCGCGGCGCCGATCCGGATCACGTTGCCGGGCATGGGCGCTACCAGCGAACCCTGTTCGACGGCCGAACCCGGCTCCGGGAAGCGCGGCAGCGCGACCAGGTGAACGGGCCCGCGCGCCGAGTCGACGTAGACGTCTTGAGTGTCGGGGCCGTATCGCGCGACCGCGAATCCGCACGACACCCCGGAGCCGTCGGCCAGCACGACCTCATCCGGTGTGGCCGAGACCAACCGGACCTGCTCGTCGTCGGCCATCAGCAATCCCGTTCTGGCAAAACGGTATTCGACCCGGTGCTCCACGCCGTCGGCGTCGCGGTAGCTCTTCACCTGGTAGCCGGACGGCAGGTTGCGCCAACCGTTGGGGATTGAGCCCAGGACGGGGGCGGCCGCGCGGTTGCCCGCGGCGTCGGCGAGCGCGGCGGCGATCGCGGAGAGCCGGACGGTGGCGGTGTCGGCCAGGGGCGCCGCCAGTTCCGGCAGGCCGTGCGTGTCGAAAAACGCCGTGTCGGTGGCACCGTCGAGAAATGCGGGGTGGCGCAGCACGTTGACCAGCAGCTCGCGGTTGGTGCGAACGCCGTGCAGCCGGGTGCGGGCGAGCGCGTCGGCGAGCACCAGCGCGGCCCGGCGGCGCGTCGGCGCGTAGGAGATGACCTTGGCCAGCATCGGGTCGTAGTGAATCGATACGGTGGAACCGGCGAGGATGCCCGAATCGAGCCGGATGCCGGTCCGGTGGCCCAGCGTGGTGAACTGCGCCTGGACCGCCGGCACCTCGACGCGGTGCACGCGCCCGGCCTGCGGCTGCCAGCCCTGGGCGGGGTCCTCCGCGTAGAGGCGGGCCTCGATCGAATGCCCCTGCGCGACGGGCGGTTCGGCGTCGAGCCGGTCGCCGTCGGCGACGGCGATCTGCAGCTCGACGAGGTCGAGCCCGGTGGTCTCCTCGGTCACCGGGTGCTCGACCTGCAGCCGGGTGTTCATCTCCAGGAAGTAGAACTCGCCGTGATCGTCGGCGAGGAATTCGACGGTCCCGGCGCCGGTGTAGCCGATCGCCGCGGCGGCCAGCCGGGCCGCGTCGAATAGCTTGTCGCGCATGCCCGGTGTGCGCTCGACCAGCGGGGAGGGGGCCTCCTCGATGATCTTCTGGTGTCGGCGCTGAATGGAGCATTCGCGTTCCCCGACGGCCCACACGGTGCCGTGGGTGTCGGCCAGGACCTGCACTTCGATGTGGTGCCCGGTGGGCAGGTAGCGTTCGCAAAACACGGTCGGGTCGCCGAATGCGGACTGCGCCTCGCGGCGGGCCGCTTCCACTTCGCGGGCGAGAGCGGGCAATTCGCGCACCACCCGCATCCCGCGACCACCGCCGCCGGCGGAGGCCTTGACCAGCACCGGAAGCTGCGCCTGGGTGACCGTCTCGGGGTCGAGCTCGTCGAGCACCGGGACTCCGGCGGCGGCCATCAGCTTCTTCGATTCGATCTTGGAACCCATCGCCCGCACCGCGTCCACCGGCGGCCCGATCCAGGCCAGGCCCGCGCCCTGCACGGCCGCCGCGAAATCGGGGTTCTCCGAGAGGAATCCGTATCCGGGATGCACCGCGTCGGCGCCGGCGGCGCGGGCGGCGGCGATGATGGCCTCGGCGTTGAGGTAGTCGATGGTCTTGGGCAGCCGCACCCGGGCGTCGGCCTCGGCCACGTGCGGCGCAGTGGCGTCGGGGTCGGTGTAGACGGCGACGGTGCCCAGGCCCAGCCGCCGGCAGGTGGCGAACACCCGTCGGGCGATCTCGCCCCGGTTGGCGACCAGCACTCGAGTGACCATGGGGCTCACATCCGGAAGACGCCGAAGTTCGACGTCCCCTTGATCGGGCCATTGGCGATGGCGGACAAACACATTCCCAACACCGTACGGGTGTCGCGCGGGTCGATCACCCCGTCGTCGTAGAGCATCCCGGACAGGACCAACGGCAGCGACTCGGCCTCGATCTGCCCCTCGACCGCCGCGCGCATCGCGGCGTCGGCCTCCTCGTCGACCTGCTGGCCGCGGGCCTCGGCGGCGGCACGGGCCACGATCGACAAGACGCCCGCGAGCTGAGCGCCGCCCATCACCGCGGACTTGGCGCTGGGCCAGGCGAACAGGAACCTGGGGTCGTAGGCCCGACCGCACATCCCGTAGTGGCCGGCGCCGTAGGAGGCGCCGATCAACAGCGAGATGTGCGGGACGGTCGAGTTGGAGACGGCGTTGATCATCATCGAGCCGTGCTTGATCATTCCGCCTTCCTCGTAGTCCTTGCCCACCATGTAGCCGGTGGTGTTGTGCAGGAACAACAGTGGCGTGTTGGAACGGTTCGCCAGCTGGATGAACTGGGTCGCCTTCTGCGACTCCTCGCTGAACAGCACCCCGCGCGAGTTGGCCAGGATGCCGAGCGGGTAGCCGTGCAGCCGGGCCCACCCGGTCACCAGCGACGAGCCGTACATGGCCTTGAATTCGTCGAATTCGGAGCCGTCGACGATGCGGGCGATGACTTCTCGCGGGTCGAACGGGATGCGCAGGTCCGCGGGCACGATGCCGATCAGCTCCTCGGCGTCGAACAGCGGCTCGGTCACGGGTCCGGGGACCGGCCCCTGCTTGACCCAGTTCAGCCGGGCCACGATGCGGCGCCCGATCCGGATGGCGTCGAGTTCGTCGACGGCGAAGTAGTCCGCCAAACCCGATATGCGGGCGTGCATTTCGGCGCCACCCAGCGACTCGTCGTCGGATTCCTCCCCGGTGGCCATCTTGACCAGCGGGGGACCGGCCAGGAACACCTTCGAACGTTCCTTGATCATCACGACGTGATCGGACATGCCGGGAATGTAGGCGCCGCCGGCGGTGGAGTTGCCGAAAACGAGGGCGATCGTGGGGATCCCGGCCGCCGACAGGCGGGTCAGGTCGCGGAACATCCGCCCACCGGGGATGAAGATCTCCTTCTGGGTGGGCAGGTCCGCACCGCCGGATTCCACCAGCGAAATGACGGGAAGCCGGTTTTCGAATGCGATCTGGTTGGCCCGCAGTATCTTTTTCAGGGTCCACGGGTTGCTGGTGCCGCCCTTGACCGTCGGGTCGTTGGCGACGATCAGGCATTCCACGCCCGACACCACCCCGATGCCGGCGACCGTGCTGGCGCCGACGGTGAACGCGCTGCCGTACGCCGCCAGCGGGCTGAGTTCGAGGAACGGGGAGTCGGGGTCGACGAGCAGTTCGATGCGTTCCCGGGCGGTGAGTTTGCCGCGGCCGTGGTGGCGTTCGACGTACTTGGGCCCGCCGCCCGCAAGCGCTTTGGCGAGCTCGGCGTCGATCTCGGAGAGCCGCGAGATCGCCGTCGACGCCGCGTCGGTGTAGGCGGCGGATCGCGGGTCCAGCGTGGACTGCAGGACGGTCATGACCACCGCCGACGATGCAGAGGGGAGCGATGAGGTGGGGGTACCTCCCGCGAGCGGGGGAGAGGCGGTGCCATCATGACTGGAATCCGAGGGATTTCGCGGCCAGCGCGGTCAGGATTTCGGTCGTGCCGCCGCCGATGCCGAGGATCCGCATGTCCCGGTACTGGCGTTCGACTTCGGATTCGGCCATGTAGCCCATGCCGCCGAACAACTGGACGGCCTGGTTGGCCACCCACTCGCCGGCCTCGACGGCGGTGTTCTTGGCGAAACACACCTCGGCGATCAGGTTGGTCTCGCCGGCCAGCTGGCGCTCGACCACGCTGCGGGAGTAGACCCGGGCGACTTCGATGCGCCGGGCCATCTCGGCCAGCGTGTTCTGCACCGACTGCCGCGAGATCAGCGGCCGGCCAAAGGTTTCCCGGTCGCGGCACCACTGCACCGTCAGGTCCAGGCAGCGCTGGGCGCTCGAATAGGCCTGCGCGGCAAGGCCGATGCGCTCCGAAACAAAGGCCTGGGCGATCTGGGCGAATCCGCTGTTCTCGGCGCCGACCAGGTTGGCCGCCGGCACCCGCGCGTCGACGAAGGACAGCTCGGCGGTGTCCGAGGACCGCCACCCCATCTTGGCCAGCTTGCGGCTCACCTCGAAACCCGGCGTGCCCTTCTCGACCACCAAGAGTGACACGCCCGCCGCGCCGGGACCACCGGTGCGCACCGCCGTGACGACGTAGTCGGCGCGGACCCCCGAGGTGATATAGGTCTTGGCGCCGTTGACCACGTAGTGATCCCCGTCCCGCACCGCCGAGGTCCGCAGGTGCCCGACGTCCGAACCGCCGCCGGGTTCGGTGATGGCCAGCGCCCCGATCTTGTCGCCCGCCAGCGTCGGCCGGACGAACTCGTCGATCAGCCGCCGGTCGCCGGAGGCGATCATGTGCGGCACCGCGATGCCGCAGGTGAACAGCGACGCGAAGACCCCTCCCGGAGCGCCGGCCTGGTGTACCTCCTCGCAGATGATCACCGCGTCGGCGCCGTCGCCGCCGCCCCCGCCGACCGCCTCGGGAAAGCCGGCTCCGAGCAGGCCGGCATCCCCGGCGCGCCGGTGCAGGTCGCGCGGCAGCTCACCGATGCGCTCCCACTCGTCAGCGTGGGGCAGGATCTCGCGTTCGGTGAAGGAGCGCACCGTCTTTCGCAATTGTTCGCGCTCGGGCGTCGTCCACAGATTCATAGCAGCCTTTCGGGGATGTCGACGTGACGGCCGCGCAACCATTCGCCCAGCCCTTTGGCCTGCGGATCGAACCGCGCCTGGTAGGCGACGCCCTGGCCCAGGATGCCGTCGATGACGAAGTTGACCGCGCGCAGGTTCGGCAGCACGTGGCGGGTGACGTCGAACTCGGCCGCTTCGGGCAGCAGCTCGGTGAGCAGCTCGACGGTCAGCGTGTTGGCCAGCCAGCGCCATTGTTCGTCGGTGCGGACCCAGACCCCGACGTTGGCCGAGCCGCCCTTGTCACCGCTGCGGGCGCCGGCGATGCGGCCCAGCGGAACACGGCGCGTCGGGCCTCCCGGAAGCGGCTCGGGCAAGGGCGGGGGGTCGGCGGGCGACAGCACCAAAGTCTCGGTGGGGCAGGGAATCTCGGTGCGTGTGCCGTCGGCGTGTACCGCGACGTGCGGCACCTCGGCGGCGTCGACGTAACCCGCGGTGAACACGCCGTAGACTTGGCCGTCGCCCGGCGGGGCGGTCACGTGAAAACCCGGATAACTGGCCAGTGCCAATTCCACTGCGGCCGAGGAGAACTGGCGCCCGACGTTGGCGGGATCGGGGTCGCGGACCACGCAGTGCAGCAGCGCGCTGGCGGCCTCCTCGGTGTCGGCGTCGGTGTGGTCGGTGCGGGCGAGTGACCACTGCAGCTCCGCCGGCTTGACGGTCAACGCGGCCTCGAGCTGCCGGCGCACCAGGCCGGCCTTGGCCTCGATGTCCAGCCCGGTCAGCACGAAGGTCATGGAGTTGCGGAAGCCGCCGATGCTGTTCAGCGACACCTTGTAGGTGGGCGGCGGCGGTTCGCCGCGCACGCCGCTGATGCGCACCCGGTCGGGCCCCTCGGCGGACAGCTCGATGGTGTCCATCCGGGTGGTGACGTCGGGGTTGGCGTAGCGGGCGCCGGTGATCTCGTAGAGCAGCTGCGCGGTGACGGTATCGACGCTGACCAGGCCGCCGGTGCCGGGGTGCTTGGTGATCACCGAGGACCCGTCGGCGTACACCTCGGCCAGCGGGAACCCGGCGTGGGTCAGGTCCGGGATTTCCGTGAAGAAGGAGTAGTTGCCGCCGGTGGCCTGCACCCCGCACTCGATGACGTGGCCGGCGACCACGGCGCCGGCGAGCCGGTCGTAGTCGGTGCGGCCCCAGCCGAAGTGCGCCGCGGCCGCCCCCACGATCACCGAGGCGTCGGTGACCCGTCCGGTGACGACGACGTCGGCGCCGTCACCCAGGCAATCGACGATGCCCCAGGCCCCCAGGTAGGCGTTCGCGGTCAGGGGCGTGCCCAGCCCGAGTTCGGCGGCGCGCCCCAGCAGGTCATCACCTTCGACGTGGGCGATCCTTGCCGGGATGCCGAGGCGCTCGGCCAGGGCGCGGATCGCCTCGGCCAGCCCGGCCGGGTTGAGGCCGCCGGCGTTGGCGACGATGCGGACGCCGCGGTCGCGGGCCTCGCCCAGGCAGTCCTCGAGCTGGGTCAAGAAGGTCTTGGCGTAGCCGCGCTCGGGATGCTTCATGCGGTCGCGGCCCAGGATCAGCATGGTCAGTTCGGCCAGGTAGTCGCCGGTGAGGAAGTCGACGTCGCCGCCGGTGAGCATCTCGCGCATCGCCGACAGCCGGTCGCCGTAGAACCCCGAGCAGTTCGCGATCCGGACCGGCTCGCGACCAGGTGCAGAGGCCATGCAGTCCTCCAATCTGCGATTCACCGGTGAGCGCAAACCAACCAACCAACCAACCGGTAGGTTAGCGGGTCGCGCCGGTGCCCCGTCAAGGACGCCCGCCCGGGTCCCGCGCCGAGATTGCCGCCATGGTCGTCGACGGCGGTGCCCGGATCCCAGCCGTCACGGCAATCTCGGCGGCAGCGGGCGTCGTTTTGGTGCCCAGCAGGCCACCGACTATCCTGGTAGCAATCGTCGCACGTTCGGCCCCATCGGCCACGTCGCGTCAAGCCCCCGACACGAGGAGTTAGGCCCGACCATGGCCGTACCCAAGCGCAGGATGTCGCGCGCGAACACCCGTAGCCGTCGCGCGCAGTGGAAGGCCACCAAGACCGAGCTCGTCGGTGTGACGGTCGCCGGCCAGAAGCACAAGGTGCCCCGCCGGCTGCTCAAGGCGGCCCGGCTCGGTCTCATCGACCTGGACCGGCGTTAGTTAATCTCGGCAAATACCCGGCGCGCCTCTCAGCCCGCTCTCAGGCGTTCGGACGACACTAAGGCCGTGCGGATACTGGTCGTCGACGACGACCGCGCAGTGCGTGAATCGCTGCGCCGGTCGCTGTCCTTCAATGGATACTCGGTCGAGTTGGCCCACGACGGGGTGGAGGCGCTCGACATGATCGCCAGCGACCGTCCCGACGCGCTCGTGCTCGATGTGATGATGCCGCGGCTGGACGGCCTCGAGGTTTGCCGTCAGCTCCGCAGCACCGGCGACGACCTGCCGATCCTTGTGCTCACCGCCCGCGATTCGGTCTCCGAGCGGGTCGCCGGGCTGGACGCCGGCGCGGACGACTACCTGCCGAAGCCGTTCGCGCTGGAGGAACTGTTGGCCCGGATGCGCGCGCTGCTGCGGCGCACCAAGCCGGACGACGATGAGGCCGAGTCGGTGGCCATGACGTTCTCCGACCTGACGTTGGACCCGGTGACCCGCGAAGTCACTCGCGGGCAACGCCAAATCAGCCTCACCCGCACCGAATTCGCCTTGCTGGAAATGCTGATCGCCAATCCGCGCCGCGTGCTCACCCGCAGCCGGATCCTGGAAGAGGTATGGGGATTCGACTTTCCCACCTCCGGCAACGCGCTGGAGGTCTACGTCGGCTACCTGCGCCGCAAGACCGAGGCCGGCGGTGAGCCACGACTGATCCACACGGTGCGCGGCGTGGGCTACGTCCTTCGGGAGACGCCGCCGTGACGAGTCGCATTCCACGATGATCCGGCCCCAACGGCCCCAACGCGTGCCGCTGCATGCCACCAGCTCGTTGTCCCTGCGGTGGCGCGTCATGCTGCTGGCGATGTCGATGGTGGCGATGGTCGTCGTGCTGATGGCATTCGCCGTGTATGCGGTGATTTCGGCTGCGCTGTATAGCGATATCGACAACCAGCTGCAAAGCCGGGCGCAGCTGCTGATCGCCAGCGGTTCACTGGCGGCCGACCCCGGAAAGGCCATCGAAGGCACTGCCTATTCGGACGTCAACGCGATGCTGGTGAACCCGGGCCACGCGATCTACACCGCCCAGCAGCCGGGCCAGACGCTGCCGGTCGGCGCCCCGGAAAAGGCGGTGATCCGCGGTGACCTGTTCATGTCCCGGCGCACCGCCCTGGACCAACGAGTCCTGGCCATCCACCTGCCCAACGGCTGCACGCTGTTGATCTCCAAAAGCCTCAAGCCGACCGAGGCGGTGATGACCAAGCTGCGCTGGGTGCTGCTGATCGTCGGTGGGATCGGCGTCGCGGTCGCCGCGGTGGCGGGTGGCATGGTCACCAGGGCGGGGCTACGTCCGGTGGCTCGCCTCACCGAGGCGGCCGAACGGGTGGCCCGCACCGATGACCTGCGGCCCATTCCGGTGTTCGGTAGCGACGAATTGGCCAGGCTCACCGAGGCATTCAACTTGATGCTGCGGGCGTTGGCCGAGTCCCGCGAGCGGCAGGCGCGGCTGGTCACGGACGCCGGACACGAATTGCGCACCCCGCTGACGTCGCTGCGCACCAACGTCGAGCTGCTGATGGCTTCGATGGAGCCGGGCGCGCCGCGGCTGCCCGAGCAGGAGATGGTCGAGCTCCGCGCCGACGTGCTGGCGCAGATCGAGGAATTGTCCACGCTGGTGGGCGACCTGGTGGACCTCACCCGGGACGACGCCGGCCAGGTGGTGCACGAACCCGTCGACATGTCCGACGTGCTCGACCGCAGCCTCGAGCGAGTCCGGCGGCGCCGCAACGACATTCACTTCGACGTCGACGTAATCCCTTGGCAGATGTACGGCGACGCCGCGGGGCTTTCGCGCGCGGTGCTGAACCTGTTGGACAACGCGGCCAAGTGGAGCCCGCCGGGCGGCCACGTCGGCGTCAGGATGCGCCAACTCGACCCGTCGCACGCAGAGTTGGTGGTGTCCGACTATGGCCCGGGCATTCCGCCGCACGAACGCCGCCTGGTGTTCGAGCGGTTCTACCGTTCGACGACCGCACGCGCTATGCCGGGTTCGGGACTTGGCCTGGCGATTGTCAAAAAGGTCGTGCTCAATCACGGTGGATTGCTTCGTGTCGAGGACACGGTTCCCGGCGGGCAGCCGCCGGGAACCTCGTTCTACGTACTGCTGCCCGGCCGGCCCATGCCGCCGTCGGCGTTTCCGACAGCCACCGCGGGCAATCCCGAGGAAGAATCCGTGACCGACCCGAATGTTCCCGTGACCGGCGATCAGGCGAACTCACGGGAACCGGCGAACGTTATCTCAGTGGACTCTCAGTCCACGCGGGCAACGTAGGTGTGCAGCTACTGTTGAAGCACCCAGTCGAGTCGACGAGCCGAACACTGAGATAGAGGAAGAGCGACCTAGCGACATGACGAATGACCCGAGGTATTCGCCACCGCCGCAGCAGCCGGGATACCGTCCCGCGCCGAGTCAGCCTGCGCCCGGGACCTCTGCTTACGGCCAGGGGCCTCAGCAGGCGTACGGCCAGCCATTCGATTGGCGGCATCAATCGCAGACGAACCAATTCCGCCAGCCCTATGACCCATTCGGCGGCACCGGTCCGGGCCGGATACCGGGGGGCACCGGGGTAGGCCCCGTGCCCGGGGGCTCCGGGACGGGCCCGATCCCGGGCATGTTGCCGCCGATGCCGCCGCCGGGGCACCAAAAACGACCCCGCGCAGGCCTGTTGGCCGTCGGCGCAGTGACCATCGCGGTGGTGTCGGCCGGTATCGGCGGGGTCGCGGCGACGGCGGTCGAGCTGGGCACGCACACCAGCAATGGCAATGGGCACAGCGTCATCAGCGGCGGGGCGCCGAGCGTCCCCGCGGCGAACATGCCGCCGGGCAGCGTTGAACAGGTCGCCTCCAAGGTGGTGCCCAGCGTCGTCATGCTGGAGACGGATCTGGGCCGCCAGTCCGAGGAGGGCTCTGGCATCATCCTTTCCGCCGACGGGCTCATCCTGACCAACAATCACGTGGTCGCGGCGGCCGCGGGGCCGCCGAAGGCGCCCGGCGCGCCCGGGCTGCCCCCCGGCGGCCCGCCGGGAGCTCCCGGCGGACCGGGCAGTCCGGCTCCGAAGACGACGGTGACCTTCGCCGACGGCCGCACCGCACCGTTCACGGTCGTCGGTACCGATCCCACCAGTGACATCGCCGTGATCCGCGTGCAGGGCGTCTCCGGCCTCACCCCGATTTCCCTGGGCTCCTCGGCGGATCTGCGCGTCGGCCAGCCGGTGGTGGCCATCGGGTCGCCGCTGGGTCTGTCGGGCACGGTCACCACCGGGATCGTCAGCGCGCTGAACCGGCCGGTGTCCACCACCGGTGAGTCGGGCAACCAGAACACGGTGCTGGACGCGATTCAGACCGACGCCGCCATCAACCCCGGTAACTCCGGCGGCGCGTTGGTCAACATGAATGGCCAGCTGGTCGGCGTGAACTCGGCGATCGCCACCTTGGGTGCGGACTCGCCGGACGCCCAGACCGGTTCGATCGGCCTGGGTTTCGCGATCCCGGTCGATCAGGCCAAGCGCATCGCCGACGAGCTGATCAGCAGTGGCAAGGCGTCCCACGCCTCGCTCGGCGTCCAGGTGACCAATGACAAGGGCACCCCGGGCGCCAAGGTCGTCGACGTGGTGGCGGGCGGTGCGGCCGCTGCCGCCGGAGTGCCCAAGAACGTGATCGTCACCAAGGTCGATGACCGCCCGATCAACAGCGCCGACGCCTTGGTCGCCGCGGTGCGCTCCAAGGCGCCCGGCGACAAGATTTCGCTGACCTTCTCCGATCCCGCTGGTGGTGGCAGCCGAACCGTGCCGGTGACCCTGGGGAAGGCGGATCAGTAATGCGAGTCGAAGAACCCTCCGCAGCGGGGTTGTCGGAGCTCGGTTATACGGTGGCACCCATGGAAACGGGTGCGGAGTTGGTGGTTGGCCGGGCCCTGGTGGTGGTGGTCGACGATCGCACCGCCCACGGGGATGAGGACCACAGCGGGCCGCTGGTCACCGAGCTGCTGACCGAGGCGGGCTTCGTCGTCGACGGCGTGGTCGCGGTCGCGGCGGACGAGGTCGAGATCCGCAACGCGCTCAACACCGCGGTGATCGGCGGGGTGGACCTGGTGGTCTCCGTCGGGGGGACTGGGGTCACGCCGCGCGACGTCACCCCCGAAGCCACCCGGGAGATCCTGGACCGCGAAATCCTCGGCATCGCCGAAGCCATCCGGGCCTCGGGGCTTTCCGCCGGGATCATCGACGCCGGATTGTCACGCGGCCTGGCCGGGGTGTCCGGAAGCACGCTGGTGGTCAACCTGGCCGGCTCCCGTTATGCGGTGCGCGACGGGATGGCGACGCTCAACCCGCTGGCCGCTCAGATCATCGGGCAGCTGTCGAGCCTGGAGATCTGACCGCCCGCGGGGTCTGGCTGTGACCAGACCTTTCTGTTTTGCGGCGTCACGACGCGGTCAACTTTTGGTGGCTAATTGCCCGCGGAATGTGGGCTAGCGCACAAACCTGGCATAGCGTTTTCTCGGGCGGCGGCGCGTTGCCCTGAAAGTCGGCGCTACGGGAGGTCTGCGCATGTTCAAGGGATTCAAGAGTTTTGTGATGCGCGGTGACGTGATCACCGTCGCCATCGGTCTGGTCGTGGCCCTGGCCTTCTCGAACCTCGTCAAGGCCTTCACCGATAGCGTGATCAACCCGCTGGTCGCGGCCGCGCAGCCCGGCACCCAGTTCGGATTGGGTTGGCAGCTCGGCGATGCCGGCAACAAGGCGACCTTCCTCGACATCGGATCGTTCATCTCGGCGATCATCTATTTCGTCGTCTTCATGGCGGCCGTCTACTTCATGATCGTGCTGCCCTACAAGCACATCCAGGCCCGCCGCGGGGTCACCGTGTTCGGCGAGGAGCCGGCGACGAAGGCTTGCCCGGAGTGCAAGTCCGACATCCCCGAGGCCGCGCGCAAGTGCAAATACTGCGCCAGCCTCCAGACGTCCGCCTGATCGTGACTCAGTGCAGGGTGAGCGTCACCGCCTGACCCAGCGCCGAGCCCGCCGCCGCGTTCGCCACGCGAGCCGGCAGCGCCACCAGCACTACGCGGTCGCCGTCGCCGGCCTGGACCTTCGGCTTGGCCGACACGAGCACCACCACGGCGTCGGTGGCCACCACTTTGGGGGCGGGCAGGGGAGTCTCCGGTGACGGGGTTGCCGGTGCGGCCAGCACGTCGACGACGTCGCCGACGCGGACCAGGTCGATCAGGGCGCCGTCGGCCAGACGCAGCGGCACGATCCGCGCGCCGGGTCCCGCGGTCGACTCGGCCAGCCGGCTGCCGAGCAACCGCACGTCGGTAAGCACTTCGCCGCGCCTGGTCGGGCCGGCCAGCGTCGAACCGGCCACGGCGCTCACGTCGGTTAATGATCCGTCGGGAATGGTTGCAGCCAAACGCTTTTCGAGGCGAACATCATCTGGAGTCAATGCGGCGCCGGGCCGCAGGTCGTGGTCGGCGACCAGCACCTCGGCGTAGTCACCGGCCGGGTTGGAGCGCAGCGCCGCGAAGCCGGCCAGCACGACAAGCCCGCCCGCGACGACCCGTCGCGCCAGCACGGTCCGGGTCCAATCCGGACGCAGCATCGACAGGCGGCCGTACAGGCTTGGATTCAGCGACGATTCGCCCACGCCGCAACGGTAAGCGCAGCGGCGTCAGCGGTAATGCCGGCGGCGCAGGTGTCTGTGGATAGCCCGTTAGCTCGAGGCCGCCGCGGTGGACGCCGTGGCGCTGCTGTTGGACTTCTCGCCCGATCCGGACTTCTCGCTCGGCGCGGACTTCTCGCTCGAGCCCGAGCTTGATCCCGAGTCGCTCGACGACGACCCATTGGTCGAACTCGTCGACTTCTTACCGGACTCGCGGCTGTCGGTGCGGTAGAAGCCGCTGCCCTTGAACACCACGCCGACGGAGTTGAAGCGCTTGCGCAACCGGCCGGTGCAGCGCTTGCAGGTGGTCAGCGCGTCGTCGGTGAAGGCCTGCACGATGTCGAAGCGATCGTCGCACTCGGTGCACTGATAGCTGTAAGTCGGCACGAAAACCTCCGGATGATTGCGAAGCCTGTTAGCACTCTAGCGTCTCAAGTGCTAGAACCGCCACGTGGCGTCACTCATTCCCGATCTGTTACCGCGGATTGAGGGCGACCAGTCCCGCCCGCGGTGTGAGCGCGTCGGTCATCAGGATGTCGTGCGGCTCGGCGGGCAGCTTGTCCACCAGTTCCGCGTCGCGCACCACCGCCACCAGCCGCGCACGGGGGTCCCGGCCGCCCAGCGAGCGATCGTAGAAACCGCTGCCGCGGCCCAGTCGCACGCCGGAGCGGTCGACGGCCAGTGAGGGCACCAGGATCAGGCTCGCCTCCGCGATCGCCGACGCCGGCAGCCACGGCTCCGGCGGCTCCAGCAATCCCCATCGTGCGGATCTCAATGTGCCGGGCCGGTATTCGCCCCAGCGCAACGGCAGCGGCGCGTTGTGGGCGGTGGTGCGTGCAACCGGCAGCAGCACTCGGCGGGCCCGCCGCAGCAACATATCCACGATCTCGATCGAGCCGGGTTCGGCGCCCACCGGCACGTAGGCGCATACCGTGTTGTCGCTGCTCAGGATGCTTTCCGCGGCCCGTAGTTGCTCGCACAACATTCGCGCCTCGTCGGCCCGAACGGTGTCGGCAACGCGGCGCCGCGCCGCCTGCAGCTGCGCCCGCAACGCGGCCTTGCTGGTGGTCGCCATGAGACAACCATGACAGCAGGCCATGACAGCAGGGTTATTGCCCGCGCCAGATCGACTCGGCGCGCCGCGTTCGGGTTATCGTGTGAACGATGTCAGGCCCAAAAGTGGTGGTCCCACACACGGCGATCGTGCCCGCTGCCGGTCTTGGTACTCGCTTCTTGCCCGCGACGAAAACGGTGCCCAAGGAGCTGCTGCCGGTAGTCGATACCCCCGGCATCGAGCTGGTCGCCGCCGAAGCGGCTGAGGCGGGCGCCGATCGCCTGGTGATCATCACCTCCGAGGGCAAGGACGGCGTCGTCGCGCATTTCGTCGAGGACCTGGTCCTCGAGGGAACGCTGGAGGCCCGCGGCAAAAAGGCAATGCTCGACAAGGTGCGGCGCGCGCCGCAGCTGATCAAGGTCGAGTCCGTGGTGCAGGCCGAACCGCTCGGCCTGGGACACGCGATCAGCTGCGTGGAGCCCACTCTCACGCCCGACGACGACGCCGTGATGGTGCTGCTGCCCGACGACCTGGTGCTGCCGACCGGCGTCCTGGAGACGATGTCGAAGGTGCGGGCGAAGCACGGTGGCACGGTGCTGTGCGCCATCGAGGTGGCGCCCGAAGAGGTCAGCGCCTACGGGGTTTTCGATGTCGAGCCGGTGCCCGGCGAGGACCCCGACGTGCTGAGGGTCAAGGGCATGGTCGAGAAGCCCAAGCGCGAGGAGGCTCCGTCGAGGCTGGCCGCGGCGGGCCGTTACGTGCTCGACCGCGCCGTCTTCGACGCGCTGCGCCGCGTCGAGCGCGGGGTGGGCGGCGAACTACAGCTCACGGATGCGATCGCATTGCTCATCGCCGAGGGCCACCCCGTGCATGTCGTCGTGCATCGCGGATCTCGACACGACTTGGGAAATCCCGGCGGCTACCTCAAGGCTGCGGTTGACTTTGCATTGGATCGTGACGACTACGGCCCCGATTTGCGGCGATGGTTGGTGGCGCGGTTAGGCCTGGCCGAGGGGTAGCGGCCGATTAGAGGGCAGAGAGGCGCGCTGTGCGTTCTGTGGAAGAGCAGCAGGCCCGGATAACCGCTGCCGCGGTCGCCCCGCGGCCCATCCGGGTGGCCATCGCCGAGGCGCAGGGCCTGATGTGTGCCGAGGAAGTAGTCACCGAACGCCCCATGCCCGGCTTCGATCAAGCCGCGATCGACGGCTATGCGGTGCGCAGCGTCGACGTGCTCGGCGTCGGCGAAGTGGGTGCAGAAAGCCTGGGTGAGCCGCCGCGCGGCGACGCGGAGCTCGACGAAGACCGCCGCGACGGCCTGGTCCTGCCCGTGATGGGAACCATCGAGGCCGGCGCGCGCACGCCCAGCCGCCTGCAGCCCCGCCAGGCGGCCCGGGTGCATACGGGAGCTCCGTTACCGACGCTGGCCGACGCCGTCATCCCGTTGCGCTGGACCGACGGCGGAAGCACGAGGGTGCGGATCCTGCGGGGGGCGCCGTCGGGTGCGTATGTGCGCCGCACCGGCGACGACGTGCAGCCCGGTGACGTCGCGGTGCGCGCCGGCACGGTCATCGGCGCGGCGCAGGTAGGCCTGCTGGCGGCGGTCGGCCGCGAACGGGTGCTGGTGCATCCGCGGCCCCGGGTGACGGTGATGGCCGTCGGCGGCGAACTGGTCGACATCTCGCGCACCCCGGGAAACGGCCAAGTGTATGACGTCAACTCCTACGCGTTGGCGGCGGCGGCGCGGGACGCCGGCGCGGAGGTCAACCGCGTCGGCATCGTCAGCAACGACCCCCAGGAATTCCGGGAAACCGTCGAGGGCCAGATCAACCGGGCCGAGGTGGTGGTGATCGCCGGCAGTGTCGGGGGCGCCGCGGCCGAGAGGGTGCGGTCGGTGCTTTCGGAGCTCGGGGAGATGGAGGTCGTCCGCGTCGCCATGCACCCCGGCTCCGTCCAAGGCTTCGGACAGCTGGGCCGCGACGCCGTCCCGACGTTCCTGCTGCCCGCCAACCCGGTCAGCGCGCTGGTGGTGTTCGAGGTGATGGTGCGCCCGTTGATCCGGCTTTCGCTGGGCAAGCGCCAGCCGATGCGCCGGATCGTGCAGGCCCGCACGCTGTCGCCGATCACGTCGGTCGTCGGGCGCAAGGGCTACCTGCGCGGCCAGTTGATGCGCGACCAGGAGACCGGCGAATACCTGGTGCAGGCGCTGGGCGGGGCCCCCGGAGCGTCCTCGCACCTGCTGGCCACCCTCGCCGAAGCGAACTGCCTCGTGGTGGTGCCCAGCGGCGCCGAACAGATACGCACCGGCGAGATCGTCGACGTCGCCTTCCTGGCTCAGCGCGGTTAAGTGCGACAACTCCGCAAGCTCGTGAACCTGTTGCGTACCAACGCCCGTCATCCGGGTTGGCCGCTGGACGTCGGGCCGTTGCGGGTGACCGCGGGGGTTGTCCGGTTGCGTGCGGTGCGGATGCGCGACGGCGCCCAGTGGAGCCGCATCCGGCTGGCCGACCGCGCGCACCTCGAGCCGTGGGAACCCAGCGCGGAAGGCGATTGGGTGAGTCGGCACACGGTCGCCGCGTGGCCGGCTCTGTGCTCCGGCCTGCGCGCCGAGGCCCGCGCGGGCCGCATGCTGCCCTATGTCATCGAACTCGACGGGCAGTTCTGCGGCCAGTTGACCATCGGCAACGTCACCCACGGGGCGCTGCGGTCGGCATGGATCGGCTACTGGGTGCCGCAGTCGGCGACCGGCGGCGGGGTGGCCACGGCGGCGTTGGCGCTGGGCCTGGACCACTGCTTCGGGCCGGTGATGCTGCATCGCGTGGAGGCCACCGTGCGGCCCGAGAACGCCGCCAGCCGGGCCGTATTGGCAAAAGTCGGCTTCCGCCAGGAGGGGTTGTTGAAGCGCTACCTCGAGGTCGACAGGGCGTGGCGGGACCACCTGTTGATGGCGATCACGGCGGAAGAGGTGTCCGGATCGGTGGCATCGACCCTGGTCCGTGGCGGGCACGCCAGCTGGGTCTGACCGACCGCCTATCGATGCCCCCGCCCGGCCCTGAGGGCCCGATTGGGGTGTGGCTATCGCGACACGAGTGACTCGTGGTGCTTGTGAGAGGCAAATTACAGGTGTGTAATTGTCCTGGTCGCTAAGACTCGGCCGCGGGTGGGCCTCGCGGGGATCGGAACCGAAGAGAGCAGGTCAGTCATGCCAAGCATTCCGCAGTCACTGTTGTGGATTTCGCTCGTAGTGCTCTGGCTGTTCGTCTTGGTGCCGATGCTCGTCAGCAAACGCGATGCCGTGCGCCGCACCAGCGACGTCGCGCTGGCGACCCGCGTCCTCAACGGCGGCGCGAATTCCCGCCTGGTCAAGCGCAGCGGCCCGGCCGCCGGTCACCGCAGCGACCCCGACTGGACGCCGCCGGAAGAGTCGGCCGACAGCGAGTTGGACGTTGCCGAGGATGAGGACGAAGAGCACGACACCGAGGAGCTACGGGCCGCGCGCCCCGTCGTCATGAAGATCGCGACACCCGAGCGCGCCGAGCCGGACTATCTCGACGTCGACGTCGTCGAGGATTCCCAGGCGCTGCCGGCGGGCGTCGAAGCGGCGGTCGAGGAGGAAGCCGACGCCGACGACGATTCCGACACCGACGTGGTCGCCAAACAGGGCGACGAAGACGACGAGGGCTTCGAATACGTCGAGGACTCTTCCGGTTTGGAGCCGGAAGCCGAAGCCGACGACGAGCCGGCGCCCGTCCCGCGGAACGCGTCGCGACGGCGCCGGTTCGACACCAAGACCGCCGCCGCGGTCAGCGCCCGCAAGTACGCCTTCCGCAAGCGCGTGTTGATGGTGATGGCGGTCGTGCTGGTCGGCACGGCCACTGCCGCGTTCAAGATTTCGCCAACCGCGTGGTGGGCGTGCGGCGGCGCCACCGCCGTGACGCTGCTGTACCTGGCATACCTGCGGCGCCAGACCCGCATCGAGGAGAAGGTGCGTCGCCGCCGGATGCAGCGGATGGCGCGGGCGCGCATGGGCGTCGAGAACGCCTACGACCGCGACTACGACGTCGTCCCCTCGCGGCTGCGGCGCCCGGGAGCGGTGGTCCTGGAGATCGACGACGAGGACCCGATCTTCGAGCACCTGGACTATGCGATGCCGATGCGCAACTACGGTTGGCCCAGGGACTTGCCGCGCGCCGTCGGCGAGTAGTGCTCGCATTTCGGCGGTCCGGCCCGCGGCTGGTAGCCTGCTAGCGATCAGGGGCTATGGCGCAGTTGGTAGCGCGACTCGTTCGCATCGAGTAGGTCAGGGGTTCGAATCCCCTTAGCTCCACCCGAGAAAATGTTGCTGAACCTGACTGCGGCGGGTTGCGGTCATCGCATTCCAGCGTCTGACGAGGCACGCCCTGGCATGGGAGCGGGAATACGCCGCGACGCCGGCGACAACAGGCGTGCGGGGCAGGCCCGACCGGCTGGATCATTCGCCCCGAGCGACGCCTGTGAAGCCACTTTCGTGAGGTGTCGCCGCCGTTCTCCTGCGGCTTGCCGGCCGAACACTCGACATCGACTGGGCCGGAACGGCATGGGCTCGGCAGGTCGCTGTCAGCGGCCGCGAGGGATTACAAATTGACTTTCGGTCATTGATATTCAGTCAGCACTCGGTATACCCTGAGCGGCGATTACGAATTCGAACCGGCTCTCAATTTTTTCGTCGGCACCGTGAAGACGGCCCGTAGCAGCCGTCCACAACCCGAGCGAAGGGAATCGTGATGGCTCAGGGCGCCATTCAAACCGGACTGTCGACAGCGGGCCCGAATGAGCCGGCACAGCTGCCTGACATCTTCACCGGGCGTGTTTGCCGACGAAGTTCGCAGCGATGCCGGATAACCAGTGAGGCCGATGGCCTCCCGCCGCATGCATGAGTCTGCACAACCGAAGGAGTTGACGGTGACGAGCGAATCGATCCTGCGCCCCGCCCGGCCGCGGCGGGAAATGATGACAGGCCCCGCACGTTCGGGCGCGGTGACGGTATGGGCCGCAATCGCGTTGGTGTGGTTGGTTATCGCGGTGCAAGCGCTGTTGCGCTGGATCGCCTCAGACGATTTCGGGCCCGCGCCGCTGATCGGCACCGACCGGATGCCCGTGTGGAATTTGGTGGCGCTGAGGGTCTTTGAGGGCATCAGTACGACGTTACTAGCCTTCCTGGTCTGGTTCTGCGTCATCAAGCCGTGGCGCAGGACGGGTGTGTTGAGCCTGGACGGCAAATTCGTCATCGGGGGACTGGCGGCTTTCGTCGCCGACGCATTCCTCAACTGCTACACGTACTTGTTCGCTTGGAATGCACACAACGTCAATCTGGGTGTCTGGACGGCGTTCTTGCCGTTCCACAACCCGGCCGCCTCGTCGCGCTACGGCGAGTCCCTGCTGTGGGGACCACCGATGTATGTGTACTTCTGCGCGGGCGTCGCGATCGTGGGCTGCTATGCCTATTCCGCGCTGCGGTCGCGCTGGGCACGGCTGTCCAACGTATCGTTGTTCGCGATTGTGTTTCTCGGCGAATTCGTTTTCGACTTCGTCGTCGAGAATCTGGCGATCCGACTGACGCACGGTTATGCGTATGCCCGAACGTACGGGCCGCTGACGCTGTGGGCGGGCAGTCAATTCCAGTTCCCGCTCTATGAGTCGTTTTTGGTGGCCGCGCTCGGGCTGTTCTACACGTGGATGCGGCTGCAGTCCATTTGGTCGACCGACGGCCTATCGCCGGTGGAGCGTGGATTCGAACGCTGGCACCCGGCGTTACAGCCGACCGTGCGCACCTTGGCAGCTATCGGATTTTGCTGCGCGGCAACGATATTGATCTATCATCTGCCCTTCAACTGGCTTGGCATTGTCGGCGCGTCGACGGCGCACCTGCCGACCTACATGTGGCCTGGCTGATGCGAGCCGCGGCATCCGATGCAAGGCGTTGAGTCGACAGAAAGGTCGGTACTCGATGAGTTCGATGGTCACTCCCAGTTGGTGGCCGCTGGTCGACGATCAAGGGTGGCCGCCCAATATCAAGCCCAGCCCCGGCGACTTCGTCGCCAGCGCCCCCGCGCAGATCACGTTTTTCTTCATCGCCGGCGCCGCTGTGGTCATCTTCGCGCTGCCGTGGGCGATTAGGGCGGCCGTGCGAAGCAGGAATTACACCCCGCTGCTGGTAATCGGCAGTGCCGCGCCTTAAGGGGGCGCAGAAGCTGTGGTTGCTGCTGGTGGCACCGACCGGCATGATGTTCGCCTACTTCGGGGTGGGCTGGGTGCACATTCTCGCGCACAACTCGACCCTGCCGGCGGCCGCGCGCTGGGTTGCGGCGGCAATCATGATGGCGCTGATGGTCGCCTGGATGTTCGTGCTGCATCATCTCGTCGGCCGGCCCCAGTCGCTGCGGGCGCCGCACTGGACCTTGTGGCGCATCTTCGCCTACGGAAAGGTGACACCGAGCCGCGGGATTCGGATGGCCATGTGGCAGAAGATGTGTGAGGAAGGCGGCGTGCGGCCTGACGACGGGATCGCGACCAATCCCGAGGCTCCGGCTCAGGCGCTTGTGGTCGGACCAGTCGTGGTCGCGAGCGGTGCGGGCGCGGTGGCTCCCCGAGATCAGGCCACCGTCTGAGCCGTTGCCGACGGCTTTGGGCGGCGATAGCCGAAGGCGTTCAGCCGCCGGCTAACTCCGGGCTGACCGTCCAGGGCTGTGGCCGCCGGGGCATCTCGAAGTCGACTTCCCAGGAGTCCGGGTGCTTGGCTTGTGGTGCGGCTCCGAAGGACAGGTGGGTGTGCAGGATCTTCCACTTGCCGTCGATCTTTTGCACCACGTCGGTTTGACGCATCTTCCAGAAGAAGTGCTTCCCGTCGTCCAACTTGCCCTCGTAAGTCTGATTCATGTAGACGAAACCGACTCCGTCCTTGGCGAAGATCCGCATGTTGATCAGGCCCAGCTCGCCCACGAATTGGGGTCCGATGTAGTTAAACCAGTTGCGAACATCTGGCCCGAAGTAGTGGCCGGGAGCCAGTATGTCGATAAAGCTCACGTCGGGGTGTTCGATGTAGTGCTCTAGGGGCGCGTCGGGATCGTCGAGGAACTGGTGGTTGTAGTTGGATTCGACGGCCTTTTCCATGGCGGCGATTTCTTTCACCGCCTCGGGGTCGCTGCCGAAAAGGGCGATGGGGTCCGCGAAGTCGGCGCTTGCTTTGGAGCTCATATCGGTCGCTCTCCTGTGATCTAGTGGATGGGAAACTTCTCAGCGGTGCAATACGGTGGCGACGGCCTCGGTGAGTGTGCCGACGGCGTCGCCAGCTGACGTCATGCTGCGCCAGGCGACGTAGTTGTCCGGACGGACGAGAATCGCTCCATCGTCACCGATTTCGCTGACCGCAGCCCACTGGCCATCCGCGTCTCGGTAGTCCTTCCCGATGGTTGCCACTTGGATCTCGACCCCGAAGCTCTCCGCGGCGGCGGCCGCCGCCGCAGCCCACGCTTGGCCGTTAGGCCCGGTGATCAACACGAATCGGCCGTCGTTGGAGGTCAGGTCGTGGGTGGACAGCCGGGTCCCATCGAATTCGAGCCATGCGTGCGGCAACCGATGACCGGGCCGCGTCGTCGGGTAATAGATCGATCCCATCGGATCCGTTGGCGGCGGTTGCGATTCGTCCGGCACCAAGGCCCCTGCGGGGTAGGAGTAGCCAATCTCGAGATCGTGGGCTTGGAACTCGGTGCGCTGAGTCTTGACGACTTCGCCGAACCGGGCCCGGCGCGCCGCCCCCATCGGAGTATCGGAGAAGAAGATCTCGAACACGGCGCGATGCATCTCGGGCGGAACGGGAACGGGCAGCAGCCCGATCCCGGCGTCGACGACGAAGTGGTTCTGCATGGTGAACAACGCCCAGTCCACGATGCGCATCCCGACGGGCTGGCGTTCGACGGCGTAGGTGTCCAGCAACGCCGGGTCGGCCTGGCCCTTGATGACCGCGGCCAGCTTCCAGGCGAGGTTGTGCGCGTCCTGCACGCAGGTGTTCATGCCCAGGCCGGTTGTCGGCGGATGCCGGTGAACGGAGTCCCCGACCAGGAAAACCCGTCCATCGGAGTACTTGTCGGCAATCGAACCCTGCACCGACCAGTGGCTGATCCGCAGGATCTCGATCGGAATCTCACCGCCGCCGAGCAGTTCGCGGATCTTGACCACCATCGCGGCCTCGTCGAGGTCCGAGTCATCGGTGGGAAGGAAAGCGAAGTGAAACGCCCATTCCTCCGAATGCTTGCCCCAGGTCGGGCCCATCGGCACCATGTTGCCGCCCGAGGGGTACGAACCCGCCTCCGGATTGATGAAATGAGCGATGAGAACGTCATCGTCCCACCACTGGGAGAAGTCGGCCTTGAGGTGGGCGGTGACGATGTCGAGCAAGTCGTGGGCGCCGACCATGGTCGCGCCGATCATCGCCCCGATGGTCTTTCCGCCGTCGGCACCCACCAGATAGTCGGCGGTCACGGTGAACTCGTCCCCGGTGGCCCGGTTTCGGATGCTCGCGGTCACCGCAGAGGCGCTCTGTGCGAGCGCGGTGAGCTCGTGATTGAACAGGATCCTGCCCGGGGCACGCTTCTCGGCGTGCTGGCGCATGATCGGTTCCAGGCGTAGCTGTGGGTAGTTCGTCGACGGGCACGGGCTGTCGCGCTGGTAGCGCTCGGTGAGCGCGCCGCCACCGAAGCAGTCCATCTTATGAAACGTCTTGCGCTGCAATGGACCATCACCGGCCAGCGTGGTCTGCCACACAACCGAGGACATATTGGCCAGTGGTGTTCCCACTGCGTAGACGTCGTCGGCCAGCTCGAACTGGCGAAACAGTTCCATGGCGCGCTGGTTGAGGTAGTGTGCCTTCGGCAGTATCGACGTGCTCTCGTGGCGTTCGACCAGGATGTGGTCGATGCCGTAACACGACAAGATGATTGACGTCATCAGCCCCGATGCGCCTCCACCAACGATGAGTACTGGAATCGTGGTTTCTGACATGGTTTTTCGCCTCCTGGAAAACTGTGGATCAAGAACGCACTGGGGCGTACCGGCCGGCCAACTCTTCGAAAGCGTCCAGGGCGTGCGGATTCCTGACCGCACCGTCGGAGACGACGGTGGCGCGTGGCGCGCCTAGGAGCAGGCGTTTGACCGGGACCTCGAGCTTTTTGCCGGTGAGGTTGTAGGGAACCTCAGGTATCGCGATGATGTCGTCGGGCGTATGCCGCGGTGAGAGCCGCATCCGCAGTTGCCGGTTGATCTGTGCGCGAAGTGCGTCGTCCAGGTGCGCACCGGGCGCGAGCTGAACGAAGAGCAGCAGTGAGCCCACGCCGCCCGACGGGTCGTCGAGGTGAATGACCAGACCGTCGTGGATCTGATCGATGTCTTGAAGCGCCGAGTAGAACTCACTGGTGCCCAGGCGAACTCCTCCCCGGTTCAGGGTGCCGTCGGATCGCCCGCTGATGACGCAGCCACCGCGGGGGTTGAAGACGACCCAGTCACCGTGCCGCCACTGTCCCGGATAACGCTCGAAGTATGCGGCGCGGTACTTGCTGCCGTCGGGGTCGTTCCAGAAGTACACGGGCATCGACGGCATCGGTGCGGAGATGACAAGTTCTCCCGGTTCGCCGACGACAGGATTGCCGTCGGCGTCCAACGCGCGGGCCAGCACCCCCAGCGCGGGCGCGGTAATCTCGCCGGCACGCACCGGAAGAAGGGGGGTGCCGCCGACGAAGGAGGTGCAGACGTCGGTTCCTCCGCTGGTGGACTGGAGATAGATGTGAGAGCCGACGGCGTCGTAGACCCACCGGAATCCTTCGGCCGGCAACGGGGAGCCGGTCGAGATCATGGCCCGCAACCGACTCAGGTCCAACAGCTCGCCCGGCCGCATCCCGGACCTGCGGCACCCCATGAGGAATGCCGCCCCGGCGCCGAACACCGTCACGCGGGTCCGCTCCACAATTCGCCACAACTCATCCGGCCCTGGGAAGGCGGGGTCTCCGTCAAACAGGACAATCGCGGCGCCCAACAGCAACCCGGATACCTGGATGTTCCACATCACCCAGGTCGTCGTGCAGTACACGAAATACGTGTCGTGCTGACTCAGATCCGAGTGCAGGCCGAGCGCTTTCTGTAGCTCCAAGACGATTCCGCCATGGGAATGAACGATCGCCTTCGGCAGGCCGGTGGTCCCGGAGGAGAAGAGCACCCAGAGCGGGTGGTTGAAGGCCACCCGCTCGTATCGCGGCGTCGCCGGCTCCGATAACAGCTCACGCCAACTGGTTTCGCCGGTCACCCCAGACCCGAGATAGGGCAGGCTGACGGTGGCGGACACGGTCGGCAGGCCGGCCCGGATGGCAGACACCTGATCGGCGAGGTCGATGGCTTTGTCGCCGTACCGATAGCCGTCGATGGCGATCAACACCTTGGGCTCAAGCTGCTGCAGGCGGTCCAGCACGCTGCGGACGCCCAGTTCCGGCGCGCAGACCGCCCAGATCGCCCCGATACTCGTGGTGGCCAGCATCGCGATCAACGCTTCGGGGATGTTGGGTAGGAAGGCCGCGACCCGGTCGCCTGGGCCGACACCGAGCCGGCGCAGGCCGGCGGCCGCTCGCGCGACCTGATCGCGTAGTTCGCGACGGGTCATACTAATAGGTTCCCGGGTCTGGGACAGGGCGGTCAGAACCGTCTGGCCATCATCCCCGCGCAACATGTTCTCGGCGTAGTTGAGGCGCACGTCCGGGAACCACCGTGTGCCAGGCATCGATTCATCCACGAGCACCCGGCTGGGATCGCCGTCGGCGACGACGACGAAGTAGTCCCAGACCGACCGCCAGAACGCCGGTAAGTCGTGCGTCGACCAACGCCACAAGTCGTGGTACCCCGAAAAGGTCAACTGTCGCTGTCGTGCCAGCCAACGCACGTACCGGGCCATTCGGTAATCACCGGGCGAATGTTGCGTTGGTTCCCAGAGGATCTCGCTGTCACTCACCGGTGATGGCGGCAGGCTCACCGGTGTTCCCGCCGGGCGACCATCCGATGGCGCATGATTCCGATGCCTTCGACGAACGTGCTCAACTCGTCGTTCGGCTGCAGGTATCGGGGGGGCGACAGCGCGAACCCGACCCCGGCGGGCGTGCCGGTGAAGATGAGGTCTCCGGGAAACAATGTCAGGATGCCCGAGAGGTACGAAATCAATTCCGGGACGGGGAAAATCAGGTCTTCGGTGCGGGCGTGCTGAACCTGTTCTGCACCGATCGAGCACCCGATCTCGAGGTCGTCCGGGTTGGCGAGTTCGTCCGGAGTCACCAGGGCCGGGCCCAGCGGGGCAAACCCCGGATACGATTTGGCGAGGCTGAACTGTTGGGGGGCCGGCGGTTTGACCTGCAGGTCGCGTTCGGACAAGTCTTGGCCGACCGTCAAGCCCGCCACATATTCCCATCCCCGCCCCGTCGGGACATTCTCGGCTCGTCGGCCGACAACGGCGACCAGTTCCGCTTCCCAGTCGACCGACCCAGGCGGCATGACGATCTCGCCATACGGTCCGGTGATCGACGACGCGAACTTGGTGAACACCATCGGGGTGTCCGGGATATCGATTCCGGTCTCGGCGGCGTGGCCGCGGTAGTTCAACCCGATTGCGAAAATCTGCCGGGGGGTTCCCACCGGCGCGCCGAGGTCGGCGGCCTCGAATTCTTCTCCAGCGATGTCGCCGAGGTCGTCGGCCCAGCTCCGGAAGTCGTCCCAACGCTCGAAGGCCTCCTGAAAACTCCCGGAGAACTCGCCGGCGCTGGCGCGCTCGACGTCGACCGCCCGCCCGCCACGTTCGAGGGCAAGGCGGCCGCCGAGATTGATCAACCGCATGGCGTCAGCTCCTCGTTCAGGCGGTGGTCAGCAGCTCGAATGGGTTGACCTGGGTGGTCGTCTTTGCCCATGTGCGCGTGGTGAGTTCGGCAACCGGGGTCCCCGCTCTGTAGGCCTTGACGAGTTCGTCGGCGTCGAAACTGGGGCCGATGGGGTCGGCGGCATACTCGGGGCCGTTCATGTAGTCGGTGGCCTCGCCCGGGGTGGCGAAGTTGTCGATCTGCAGCTCGACCATGTTCCCGTCGGGATCGCGGTAGTAGATCGACGTGGTGACGCCGTGCTGGACCGGCACCCGCGGCTCGATGCCGACCTCCCTGAGCTCTTGGTACTTGTCGAGCAGATCGCCGAGCGAGGGAAAGGTGAACGCCGAATGCGCCATGCCGGTGGTCAGCGGCGTCCGCTCGCCGAGCACGCCGGGCGGCAACCCCAGCAGGGCGAGCCGGTGATGCTCATCGTCGAAGGTCAGAAAGCACATTGCGGCGTTTTCGTAGACAGCGTGTGCACCAAGGACTTTCAGATACCAATCGCGCATCGTCGGCAGTTGACTGGTCTGCAGCACAAAATGGGCCAGACGGGGGCGTGCGGTCATCGTCTTCTCCGAATGGTGGTGGCCGGTCCTCGGCGTACATCGCCGGATCCTGCGACGCGGCGAGCCGACGGGCAGCAGACCGGGGGTATGGCCGAGGCCTGCCGCCGACGACTCGACGTGCGCAGGCTCACACTAGGGCCATATTGATTTCCAGTCAATGACTTGAAGTCGGATAAATGCCTCGATAGGCAATAATCTGTGGTGGTATATCGATGTCGGGTGATGCAGGGCAACCAAAAAGGGGCCGCGTGTGAGCACCAAGTCGGACTTAGCGCCTCGAAAGATTCAGGCTGAAGAGACCCGCCGCCGGATTCTCGATGTCGCCGTCGAGGCGTTCTCCGCCCAGCACTACGACGACGTCGCGGTCAGCGACATCGCCACCGCCGCCGGCGTCGCTCATGGGCTGCTCTTCCACTACTTCAAGAACAAGCGCGGCCTGTACCTCGCGGCGATGGAGGATGCGGCCCGAGAGTTCGACGCAGCGCACCAGGTTGACCCCGAGCAGCCCCCGGGCGCACAGATGCGGCAGCGCTACTACAACCAGTTCGCCTATCTGGCCAGGCATCGCGGCCTCGCCACCCGATTGGTCCTCGGCGGCCGGGGCGCCGACCCGGAGGCATGGGCCTTCTTCGAGGAGCAGCGTTGGCGAGAGATCGATCGCGGGTGCACCGCCCTCGGCCTGGATCCGCAAAAGCCGGCCTTGAGGATGATGCTTCGCGCGGCGACAGCCGCCGTTGACGCTGTCGCCGCCTTCTGGCACCAAAATGACCAGCCCTTCGATGTCACCGCGCTGACCGATGTGCTGTTCGAGCAGACGATTGCGGCTCTGCGCGGTGCCGCCCAACTTGATCCCTCGCTGAAAAAGCCGGTCGACAAAGCGATCCGTCAGCTGCGCGAAGGGACTGAACAGGCCCGGTGATCGAGGGCTTTGTCCACGAAATCCGGCTCGACTGAACTGTTGCGCGTCGGATCGGCGCGCGGCGGGGGGATGGCGCGCACAAATTCGTCGACTTCAAGTCATTGACAATCAGTCAAAGACAGCTACTCTTTGACGGGCACCACCTGGCCACTATCTGTGGTCAGGTGGTGCGTCCAGAGCTGGCCTCACACCGGCTCGCCGACAAGCACAGACTTGGGAGGCGCAATGGGAATGCCGAGCCGCTCGCTACAGGAATCGATGCCAATTGTGACCACCGAGGAAGGTGCGGGCGCGAAAGCCCTTCGCGGAGCGGCGCCTTCGCAGTCAAGAGCGACTCCACGTGCCTTCATGCCGTTCCGCAGGCGACCGCCCGTTGGCCTGATCCGACGGTCCTCCCTTACCTAGAAAGGTATTTGTCCATGTCTATCGACCAAGACACTCGCCCCGGGCAACAGGCCGAGTTCTTTTCGTTCCAGGACGAGCTGGCCGACGAACTCATCGCCAGGGCCAAATCCGTGCGCCCGCTATTGGAAAGCAAAGCGGCAGAGCACGAACAGAACAGCGAGTTGAGCCGCGAGGTCGTCGACAAGCTCACTGAAATCGGCGTCTTCTCGATGGCCGGGCCCCGGCGGGTGGGCGGGCTGGCGCAGTCGAGCCGCTCGATGGCCAGGGTCGCAGCGGAACTGGCCAAGGGATGTCCGTCGACCGCCTGGGTTTACACCATCTACAACTCCTGCCTGTGGTTCGCCTCGAAGTTGCCGGCGGCTATCCAGGAGCACGTCTTCGCCGACGGCGTTCCTCTTATTTGTTCACCGCAGAACGGAATTGGCCACCTGGTGGCCGACGGGAACGGCTATCGACTCACCGGACGGTGGAGCTATGCGACGGGGTCGCACCACGCCGCCTGGACGATGGTGCCTGCGGTCTCGCCCGAGCAGCTGCCCGTGCTCGCGGTGATGCCCATGTCCGACGTCGCGCTGGACTACACGTGGCAGGTCTCCGGAATGAAGGGCACCGGGTCGGACACCGTGGTAGCCAACGACGTAACCGTGCCGGCAGGCATGATTGCCGCCTTTTCCGACATCGCGGTCTCACCGCCGGCCACCGTCGACGAAGCCGTTCGCGTTGCCAGCGACTACTGGGTCAACTACCCGATCCTGCGAGCAAAGGCATTGGGCGTTCTGGTCGGATGCGCGGAGGGGTTGCTCGAGGTGATCGCCGCCAAGAGCGCGGGGCCCATCATCTATAGCAGCTACGCGCACAAGAGCGATTCGGCGGCGTATCACGCCTCCATCGGTGAAGCCGTTACCCAGATTCAAGCGGCGCGGCGCATGGTGGAGGACTCGTGCGCCCGCATCGACGCCGCGGCATCCGAGGGCCGGGTGCAGTCGGTTGAGGAACGCACCGAAGCCCGCGGCGAGGGTGCTCTAGTGATCCGACTGCTGCATGACGCCATCGAGCGGCTGCTGGATCTAGGGGGATCCTCCGGATTCGCAACAACTGCGGCCGCACAACGCTATTGGCGCGACTTCGCTATCGGGTCGCGGCACGTGATCTTCAACGCACAGATCAGCTACGAGCAGGCTGGCCGCCACTTGTTGGGCATCGAACCCGGAGTCGTGGAACCGGACATGCTGTGACCCGAAGGCCGACTGGGCTCAAATCGGCATGCATGTCAGCGCCGCTGCGGCCCGGTTGTCGGCGTTGATTATCGCGATCCGTTAGCAGCGGATGACGCGAACGGAACTCTCTGTGTCCCAACCTGTTCTAGTTGTTGCTAGGTGGTGGTTGGGGTTGGAAGGGTGTGTACCACCACCAGTCGGCGCGTTCGCCGAGGGGCCCGGGCCACGGCGGCACGGCCGGCGGGGGCAGTTTGGGTGGGCGTGCGAGCGGTCCGGGGTGCAGTGGTTGTCCGTCCTCGTCGGTGACGGTGAGATTGTCTGGGGGCCCGGTGATGGTGATGAGGCCTTGGTGGTGTAGCCGGTGGTGATAGGGGCAGACCAGCACCAGGTTGGCCAGCTCGGTGGCACCGCCGTCTTCCCAGTGGACGATGTGGTGGGCGTGCAGGCCGCGGGTGGCCTCACAGCCGGGGACCGCGCAGCTGGGCTGGCGGTGCTCGAGAGCGCGGCGCAGCCGCCGGTTGATCACCCGGCTCGCCCGCCCGGCGCCGATGACCTGGCCGTCGCGTTCGAACCAGACTTCACAGCTGGCATCACAAGTCACATAGCGGCGTTCGGCGTCGGACAGCAGCGGACCCAGGTGCAGCGCAGCCGCGTGTGCGGCCACGTCGAGGTGGGCCACCACTGTGGTGTGCTGCCCGTGGGGGCGCCGTACCGCCTCGACATCCCAGCCGGTCTCGATCAGGCGCATAAACGCCTCGAGGTCGCCGGGCATCGGCGCCGCGGCCTCAGCTGGGGGCTGGCCGGGGGCGCGCTCGTGTTTCCACTGGGCGATCAGCGCCTCACGATGAGCCGCCAGAGCGGCCTCGAACTTCGCCGCATCCAGCTTTGAGAGGGTGATCCGCCAACGGCTGAACTCCTCACCGGGGGTCTTGGTGATCGAGGGCTGCGGTGCCGGCCGAGGATCGGGAGCCGGTCGCGGTTCGAGCTTGACCGCGGTGCGCAGCTGGCTGACCGTGGCGACCCCGGCCAACTGCGCATAATGCTCATCAGATCCCTGCCCGGCGCGGGCGGCGATGACCCCGATTTGATCCAGCGACAGCCGACCTGCCCGCATGTCCGCCGCGCAGCGCGGAAACTCCTCCAGCCGGTGCGCCACGGTGGCGATGGTGTGGGCGTTGGCCGAGGACGAGCCCAGCTTCCAGGCCACCAGCGCCGCCACCGAACGTGCCCCCGTCATCCCGCACAGCCCGTCGCGATCGATCTCGGCCACGATCTCTACGAGGCGCCCATCAATGGCGTTGCGCTGACCGGCCAACTCCGCCAACTCCGCAAAGAGCACCGCCAGGCGCTCTTTAGGGCTCACCACCACCGGAGGAGATGCGATCGAAGACATAACCACATCATCGCAACCGGGTACGACAAAAACCGGCCGTCGACGTTAGGGCGCGGATCAGTTCACAGATCGAGAACGAGGCGCTTGCCAAGGCAGCGCGAAACGCAGATCATCATCGACTCGCCGGCCTTGCGTTCTTCGGGGGTCAAAAATGAATCGCGATGATCCGGTACCCCTTCGAGTACGTCCGTCTCGCAGGTCCCGCAGGTGCCCTCCGAGCACGAGCTCAGGACCTCGATGCCCGCCTTGCGAACCTCGGCGAGGATCGTCGAATCCGCCGGCACCGTCAGCGTTATGCCCGATTGTGCGCACACGAGCTCGAACTCCTCGTTGGGGCCGGCGTCGGTGACCGGCTTCGGCGCGAAGCGTTCGACGTGCAGGGCGAGTGATTCGGTTGCGCAGACGTTTTCCATCGCGGTGATCAACGGCTCGGGCCCGCAGCAATAAACGGCGGTGTCTTTGTCGGCGTCGCGGACAAAGGCCGCTAGATCGAGCAGGCCGAACTCGTCCTGCGGGCGGATCACGACCCGATCCCCGAACTTCTCGAGCTCGTCAACAAACGCCATGGCGGTCCGGGACCGGCCGCCGTAGAGCAATCGCCATTGCGCCCCAGCCGCTTCGGCGGCATGAACCATGGTCAAAATGGGCGTGATGCCGATGCCCCCCGCGACGAAAAGATAGTGTTCAGCCGGATCCAGGTGAAAATGATTGCGCGGCCCCGCGACCCGCAGGGTGGATCCGACGTGTACCTGGTCGTGTAGGTAACTGCTGCCGCCCCGGCTATTGGGCTCCCGCAGGATCCCCAGGCGCCACGACAATTTGTCCGACGGGTCCCCGCACAACGAGTACTGCCGGACAAGGCCGTCGCCGAGTAGCAGATCGATGTGGGCACCGGGTGCCCACACCGGAAGCTCGGTCCCATCGGACTTCTGCAACACCAGGCCGAGGCAGCCCTCCGCTATCAGCGCGGCGTCACGCACCGTCACCTCAAGCG
Source organism: Mycobacterium sp. SMC-2 (assembly GCF_025263485.1). NCBI lineage: Bacteria > Bacillati > Actinomycetota > Actinomycetes > Mycobacteriales > Mycobacteriaceae > Mycobacterium > Mycobacterium sp. SMC-2. The sequence goes on along the minus strand of NZ_CP079863.1, from coordinate 5,146,820 downwards.
TTTCGACGGCGGCCCCGTCCTCGCCGTGAAGGAGTTGTGGCATGTTGATCTCCGCAATATCACGGCCGTCACCGATGCGATGGATCGATCAACGGTTCGTCTATCGGCGCGATAGCCCACTGGCTACGCCGCCGCCAAGCTCAGGCTCCTATGTACCGGTTCGTTGACTTGATGTCAAGCAAAGCCTGGCGCAGTGGGTTGGCGCAAGGCGCTCAGTGGTAACCCGAGGCGGCCTCGACTTTGAGTCATTGATTCTCGGTCAATATTATGTCTAGTATGTGACCCAACGCACCGTAGGTCGGGAAGGAGCTCCGCGGTGGCCGCACCACAATTGCGCCGGACGCCCTCTCCCGCCGGTGTGGTTCGGCGTGGCAAGCGAAGCTTCCCGCGCTGCGACTGAAACCGTTCTTGATCCGACGAGCCGGTATTCCAACCAGGAAGAGAAATAACCTATGTCCGAAACGATCGACCCGGAAGTCCAGGCCGAGCTGTCGGTGTCCGAAGTGATCGACACGGATCTCCAGGCCGAATTGTCGGGCTACAGCAGCTATACCTCCACACCCGATCGGGCACTGGCATTGTTCGAACGTGCCCGGGAGGCCGGTTGCCCGGTGGCCCACAGTGACGAAATGGGCGGCTTCTACCTGGCCCTCGACTACGCCGACGTCAAGAAGTTGCACAGCGACTGGGAGACCTTCTCCTACACGCCCACGGTCGTGTTGCCGGTCGTCGACAGGCCCGGGTTCCCGCCGCTGGAATTCGATCCCCCCGAGCACACCGCGTGGCGGGAGATCATCACGCAGGCCTTCAACGCCGACACCCCGGCACTGGTCGAGGACGGTGTCCGGGAGGACATCAACCGACTCATCGACAGTTTCGCCGCCAACGGCTCGTGCGATCTGGTCAAGGACTTCTGCGAAGAGTTTCCGCTGTTCGCGCTGTGCCGTGTGATCGGATTCGATCCCGAGAAGCGAAGCACCGTTCGAGAAATGACGCTGCGGCTCGTCGCGGACTTCGAAGATCCCGAGAAGGGCCCCAAGGCCTTCATGGACTTCGCCATGTTCGGGGCCGCCGAGGTCATGGCACGCGCGGAGAACCCTCGGGATGACTTCTTGACCGAACTATCCCGAGCCCAACTGAACGGACAACCGTTGGGCCCGTTGGAGATCGGTCAGATCATGAACTCATTCCTGATCGCCGGCCACGGAACCAGCGTGGCTGCGATGGCCAGTCTGCTCTACGAGGTGTTGACCCGTCCTGAGGTGGTCGAGCGAATCAAGGCCGATCCCAACCTCATACCCGGCGCCGTTGAAGAGACCCTGCGGTTGCATACACCGTTCTTCGGCCTGTATAAGCGCGCCACCCGCGACGTCGAACTGGGCGGGGCGAACATTCCCAAAGATAGTTACATCCAGGCCTGCTGGGCGGCGGCCAACCGTGATCCCAAGGTCTACGAGCACCCCGACGAGTTCGACATAGACCGAAAGTTCGGACGCAAGAACCGGCACCTGACCTTCGGGTTCGGCGTTCACGCGTGCCCCGGCGCGCCGACCGCACGGATGGAATTGCGGATTGCCCTCGAGGAGCTCCTGCGCCGGCTGCCCGACATCACCCTCGTCGACCCCGAAGCGGTCACCTACGAGTTTCGCGGAACGGAGACCGCCGCCATCACCACCCTGCCCGCGACGTTCACGCCAAAACCGTGAAGGAGTGTCGGCGATGAGGGTGGAGGTCGACTACCGCCGCTGTGAAGGCCACGCGATCTGCGTGGGCCTGGTTCCCAAGGTATTTGAGCTCGGCGAGGACGACGAGCAGGTGCGGGTCGTCGATGACACCCCCGACGAATCTGACCAGTCCAACGTCATACTCGCGGCCAAGCGGTGTCCGACCATGGCCATCAAACTGACCGGCTAGGCCGCAAGCGAAACTTGACGAGGGATCTGGCAATGGCGCTCCATACTGCCCCGCGGGCGGGTGAACCGCGATGACGACGGTGCGGGCTCTGCGCGAGCCTGCCGGTGCGGAGACGCCACCGGATCAGCGTGGCAGCGCCACGGCCGGTCACACTGGACATGATGGTCCCACCGGCGCCTCGGCGACGGCCCGAGGACTCGTCAAGACGGTCTCGCGCCTGTTGGCCATTCCGGTCCGCAGCGCGGAGACAACCGGACGCGGTGTGATGCTCGCGGGCTCGGTCGTGCGATACGCCGTGACCGACACGCTCTCGTTGCGGCTGCCAGCCGGCGAACTCATCGTCCAGGCCTGGATATTGCTGAAGGTGACGGCGCTACCGGCGGTGCTCATGGCGATACCCTTCGGCGCGATGGTGGCCGTGCAGCTTTCCGGCCTCGTCAACGAAGTGGGCGCCAACTCGCTCGTCGGGTCGGCGACCGGCGTGGCTGTCCTTCGGCAGGGAGCACCGGTCACGGCGGGCCTGTTGATGGGCGGCGCCGCGGCCTCGGCGATCGCATCCGACTTCGGAGCCAGGGCAATTCGTGAGGAACTCGATGCCCTGCGAACATTGGGAATCGACCCGGTCCGGCGACTGGTCGTACCGCGTTTTCTGGCGCTCCTCCTCATTACCCCGATCCTGGTCGTCATCGTGATTGCGATGGGGGTTGGGGCGGCTTTCGTCATCGCGACGGTGGTCAACGGCGTCACGCCCGGAAGCTTTTGGCTGTCATTCGGATCGTTCGCGAAGATGGTCGATCTCTGGTTCACCCTCGGCAAGGGATTCGTTTTCGCCGCGATCGTCGCGGTGATTTCGTCGCAACGGGGCATGGAGGCCAAGGGCGGTCCACGTGGCGTCGCGGACGCCGTGAACGCGTCGGTGGTGCTCAACGTCATCTTCATCGTCGTCGTCAACCTTGCGATCACTCAATTGCAAACGATGTTTTTCCCCATGGCGGTGGCGTAGTGGCGGCCCCAACCCAACACTCTTCCGCTGCAACGCAATTGCTGGTCAATTTGCGCCTGGTGCCAACCAAGCACCTGCGCGAGCCGTTCCGCTCGGCCGGCCAGTGGGCGACCTTCATCGCTCAAACGGTATGGCTGCTACCGATCACCGTGCGCCGCTACCGGCGCGAAACGCTGCAAGTGATGAACAATCTGGCCTGGGGCCGGGCCTCGATAATCGTCGACGGCGGCGTTATCAGCGTGCTGGCGGTCCTGGGCGTCACGGTCGGAGCCATCGTCGCCATCGAGGCCTTCGCGACATTGAACCTCATCGGTCTCGGGGCATTGGCCGGCATCATCGGCGGGTGGGGAAATGTGCGGGAGATGGCACCGCTGGTCGCCGGGGTAGCCTTCGCCTCCCAGGCCGGCTGCCGAATGACTGCCGAAATCGGCTCCATGCGCATTGCCGACGAAATCGATGCCACGGAAGCCATGGGGCTCAGGGCGATCCCGTTCGTGGTCGGTACGCGCGTGGTCGGCGCATTGATGTGTGTCATACCCGGCTTCCTGCTGACCCTGGTGGTGAGCTTCGTGACGTCGGACATGGTGATCCGCGTCCTCTACAACCAGCCGGGCGGCACCTACAATCACTACTTCGTCGAGTTTCTCACCCCGGCCGACATTGCGGCCTCACTGCTGAAAGCGACCGTCTACTGCGCGGCGGTGACATTGATCCATTGCTACTACGGCTTTTTCGCGTCCGGAGGACCGGTCGGCGTTGGCGAGGCCTCCGGTCGGGCCATTCGTGCCAGCCTCGTCATGATCATGGTCCTGGATCTCGCCACCACCATCATGCTGTGGGGCCTTCGTCCACAGTTCGTGTTCAAGGGGTAGGGGCAGCCTTGTTATTGCGGATGTCGGCGGAAGCCGAGGCGCGACGGCTGAGCATCATCGGCCTCGCGGTCATTTCGTGTCTGGCCGTGGTGTGGTTGATCATCATCGCCGGCCCGTTCGGCGAACGCCCCGCGAATCGTATCTCCGTGGTGATGGACATGCCGTACGTCGGCCAGGGGGTGGCCGCGGGCACCCCGCTGATGATGCACGGCGTCACCATAGGGAAGGTCACGGCGGTATCGAGCCTGTCCGGCGGTGATGTGCGCCTTCACGCCGATTTGGAGTCGACCCCCACCGCGCAACTGACCGACGCGCTGGGTGTCGACTTCCGTCCGGCCAATTACTTCGGCGTGACCGGTATCAATCTGGTTCCCGGCGCCGGGGGCCAACCGCTGCGCAACGGCACGCGGATCAGCACGGTGCCGAAAGGCAATTTCACTCTGCAGGCACTGTTGTCCCGTCTGGGGGAGATCACGGGTGGCGTGGTGACGCCCCAATTGGTCGACGTCGTCAACAGGGCTACCAGGTATACCGATGGGCTGAACCCGTTGATCGAATCGATGATGACCGTGGCGAATTCGGTTGCCAAGGTCCAGACCGTGAGCACCGAGCAGCTGCTCAGGAACACGGCGGGGATCAGCGTGGCATTTCCGTCGTTCGTCGCGGCCGCAACCGCTGCCGGTTACGGCTTCAACCAGGGTTCCGGGTTCGTGACGTCCAACGTGTCCGGAAAGGACGCCCTGCCCGGACAGGACATGGTTACCGTCCCTGGCGAGCCGGTGACCGCACAGTACTGGAAACAGCGAGTCGTGGTGACGCTGGATGTGATGGCCAACTCGTTTTTTGGCGCGCTCGGAAAGCTGCTGTCATCGCATACCCGCGACCTGCTTCCCGCGGTCAACCTGGTTCAGACACTTACCGATACGGTGCCGGGCCTGATAACGCCCGCGGGTATCGCGGACACGTTAGTGCAACTGCGAACCCGTTTCGAGAAGCTCTACGGCGGATCACCCGAACAGCGCGCGCTGCAAGTACACATCGTGCTCGATCAGATTCCCGGTGTGCAGGGTCCGGTTGCCGCGATGGGGGGGCCATGATCAAACCGAGGGCCGCCCTGTGGCGATTCGTGTTGAGCAGCGTGCTTGCCGCGGTGGTGTTCATCCTGATCATGAACGTGCTGCGCCAGCCGGTCTCCGGCCAAACACGTTCGTATACCGCTGAATTCGCCGACGTATCGGGGCTGCACATCGATGCCGACGTGCGTGTAAGAGGGGTGCGGGTGGGAAAGGTCAAGGCGATGCGGCTCGAGCGCAAAGCGGGCCAGAGCATAGCCGAGGTCGACCTCAACCTCGACAGACGCTACGCGGTGGTGCCGGCGACCCGACTGGCGATCAAATACCAGGCGCTCACCGGATTGCGATACATCGACGTGGCCAACCCGTCGGAGCAGCCTTCGGCCACAACCGTGAGTGACATACCGCTGAGCATGACGCAGCCGTCGTTCGACATCACCGCCCTGTTCAACGGGCTGCAGCCGGTCCTTGCGACGCTGAGCCCCGACGACATCAACACGTTCACGGCGAACGCCGCATCCTTCCTGCAGGGCGACGGCGGTGGCCTCGGGCAGATGTTGGATGGCATCCGGAAGCTGACCGAGTTCGTGTCCGACCGGCAGCAGGTCGTTGCGACGTTGATGCGCAACCTCAGCGCGATTGCCGACACATTCGGTGGGCATTCAAAGGATTTCGTCCAGGTGCTGGACTGGCTGAACCGGCCCGTGGATGCCGCGCTTTCCGTGCTGGATGAGTTCCGCAAGTCCGAGCTGTACGGGCCGGTGTTCACCTCGGCTGCGGTGCGGCTCCTCGAAAACGCCGGCTTCAAACCGGGAGTTGCGGACATCGACGACGGGCTCGACCGCGCGATCACCGTGTTCGACGATTACACCGACGCTTTCAAGCGCGTACCGGTCATGTGGGACAACGTCGAGCCACCGGGGCAGCCGGGCACCCCGCTGCCGTGTTCAAGGGGCCGCGCGCAACTGCCGCAGACGATGGACGTGCTGCTCAACGGGCAACGGGTGATCCTGTGCAACCAGTGAAACTCCTCAGGAGCCCGAAGTTGTGGGGTGTGGGTGCGCTGGCCATCCTGACGGTCCTCGCGATCACCGCGGCCGCCGTCTATATCAGCCCCCCCGGGCAGAAAACGGTCGTCTTCTACACCGATGACGCGTCATCGGTCCGCCGGGGCGACGACGTTCGGATCGCGGGAATAACCGTCGGCAAGGTCAAGGACCTGTCGATCGAGCCGAGTCGGGTGAAGGTCCGTGCGAGCCTGGATCAGGACGCCTTCGTCGGCGACCAGTCGCAAGTTCAGGTTCGCATGCTCACAGTCGTCGGCGGCTATTACGTCAATCTGGTGTCACTCGGCGACAAACCCTTGGGGCAGAAGCCTATTCCGCTGGAACGGGTGACGATGCCGTACAACCTGATGCGCACCCTCGCCGACGCGACGAAGGTCACCGACCATGTCAACCCAAAGCCGATTCGGGAATCGCTGGACGAAATGCAGGCAGGCCTCACCGGGACGAACGTGGACGCCCTGACCGCGGTCATCAATGCCGGGAACGCGCTGACCGCCACCATAGACAAACAGCGCGGCCAGATCTCCCAGATTCTGAATCTATCGGACGAGTACATCGAATCGTTGAGTAACTATCGAGACAAGCTCAAGGAGCTTGTCTCCAAGATCTCGGTTCTGGAGCAGACACTCGTCTTGTACGGCAAGGGATTTGGCGGTGCGCTGAAGGGGATGGGTGACATCGCTGACGCATTTCTCGTCCCCTACGCCAAGTTCTGGGTGAACCATCGCGAGGAGTTCATCCAGAAGGTCCGCGAGTGGCAGGACCGCGTCAGGAGGTGGGCGGATAACAACAGCAGGATCGTGCCCCGATTGCGGCGTATCAGGGACAAGATCGAGCGTGTCCTGGACGCCCAAAACGCGCGCCCAGAGCTGCTCGCCACCGACCTGTGCATCCCGATGCCGGGAAGTCCCTGCTGATGACCGTGACCGCGAGCATGTTTCGCCGAGTGCTCCGCACCGGAGCCGCGGCCCTCATGGCCGCCGCAATCATGGGTGCGAATACCTCGTGCGGATTCGGAGACCGGCATGACGCCGCCTTCTGCGCATTGATGCCGGACACGATCGGTCTGTATGTCGGCAACCCGGTCACCCAGATGGGTTACCCCATAGGGAAAGTCACATCCATCAAGCCTGGGCCCACCCACGTTCGAGTTGACTTCACGATCACCGAGCAGCGGCCGCTTCCCGACGATGTCAAAGCGATCATCCGATCGCCGTCGATCCTGTCCGATCGTTCGCTGGAACTGGTGGGCAACTACGCGGGCGGCCCAAAGCTGGAGTCGGCGACCTGTATCTCCCCGGATCGGTCTCTTTCGCCGAAGACGCTGTCCGAAGTCATCGGATCGGCTGACAAATTTCTCAACGACATCAACTCCGACGGGTCAACGAATGTCGCCGACACCGTCCGCGGGCTGCAGCGGTTGGCGCACAACAACGGTGCGGCAGCGAACCACCTGTTGACGGTGTCGTCCGCACTGCTCGACAGCCCCGACCAAGCGATCAGCGATATCGGCTCGATCGTCCGGAACGTCGCTCAGCTCACCACGGCGCTGAACGAGATGAGGGGGCCGATGAAGGAAATCCTGCTCGATGCGCGGACCACCACCGGCGACCTCGCGACGGCGCTCGACGGGACTGCGCGACTCGCCGGCCCGGTCGGAATAGGAACCCTCGGCCCGCTGCTCGAGTCGGTGGGCGTTCTGGAAACCAGGCTGGGCGACGAGACGCAGCTGACGCTGGACACGGTGAGCCTCCTAGTCAGAAAACTGAGCCCACACGCGAACGCTCTCGCCAGTCTGTTCGACGCCGTTCCGGGGTGGATCAATACGGCGGCCAACCATTTCAATGCAAAGCAGTTCGGCACCTTCAACATCGCCTACCGGCCCCCGTTGTTCCGGGTTCGCACACACGACGGGCTGGCGCTGTGCGGCGCGATGAACGCGAAGATGCCGGGCAGTTGCGCCGACGTCAACGGTCAACCGTACGCCGTCGACGTCGCGCTGCTCCAGTATGTGCTCCAGCAAGCGAGCCACCCATGAGTCGCAGGATATGGCCCCTGGCCGTCGCCGCGGTCGCAGCCACGCTGGTCTCGTCGTGCGCCGCGATCACGGTCAATTCGCTACCGCAACCGGGCGGCAGCCACGGCGACGGCTACGACCTCGTCATAGAATTCGCGAACGTCCTGAATTTGCCCGAGCGGGCGAAAGTGGTGGAGGACGGCACCACCGTCGGTGTCGTCACGCGTGTCGAGCTGAAGAGCGACCATGTCGACGTTACGTCGCGGATCGACGCCGGGGTGAGCGTGCCGTCGAACGCCCGCGCGACGCTACAACAATCGACGGTGCTGGGCGACACGTACGTCGCGCTCGAACGCCCACGCTCGGGTGATGCTCCGGCCCCCACCATGGGCATCGCCAAGAGAATACCGTTGGCGCAAACAACATCTCCGGCCCAGCTCGAGGACACCATCGCCAATCTGGCGAACTTCGTCGGCAGCGGATCCATTCAGCGGGCCCAGAACACCATCATCGGCATCAACAACGTGACCCCGTCAAAAGCCGGAGAGTGGCACACCCTGGTGAGTCGCGTCGCAACCGACCTTTCGGACCTGTCCAACAACATCGACACCGTCGACAAGTGGCTGGACGGTGTGGCGGGGACCGCCGATGTGATGAATCGCAGCCTTCCCGTGTACCAATATTGGTTCTCGCCGGCCGGCATGCTGGGTTTCGACCGTGCGACGCAGGTCGCCGGCTATATCGGCACGGTCCTGCCCTCGATCGGCAGCATCTACAGCGGTGGCTTCTGGCTGGTGCCGCTGCTCAATTCGCTAGGCAGCGCGGTCGGTGCGATCCAGCAAAGTAAGTGGGACTTCGAAGGCGAAGCGCCCAAATGGCGCAAGCTGTTCACCGACGACTTCCTTCCCGTCGACAAGAATCCGGCGATCAACATCACCTCGATCGTCGGTCCGGACGGCCGCGAAATGATCGGAAACACCCGAGATGTGTTGCGAATACTCGGGGCAACGCCATGAGAACTGCCAAGAACATCCTGTCCTTCGCGGCGTTCGCAGTGATCATCGCGATCGCCGCCGCCTACATCGGTTCGTTCGGTCTACGGATGGGGCCGCCCGCTCACCGCATCAATCTGTCGATGGCGGTTCCGGACGTCAAAGGCCTGGTGGTCGGGTCGAGCGTGCTGCTGCGCGGTGCGGCCGTCGGCAAGGTGACCGGGGTGTCATCGTCGGTGAGCGATGCCACCATCGACTTCTATATCGATGCCGATCAACGGATTCCCATCGACAGTGACGTGCGGCTCGACAATTTGTCGGCACTCGGCGAGGCTTTCGTCGGTTTCATCCCGCGGACGGCCCACGGCCCGATGCTGAAGGACGGGCAGCGCATCGCGACTGAGTCGATAATCGTGCCTCCGTCGATCTCGCAGCTGGCCACCAGCGTGGTCCGAGTCCTCAACCAAATGGATCCCGTCCAGCTCAAGCAGATCCTCGGCGAGGCTGACGCCGCACTGCCGGATCCCGGTCACGTGCTGCCCAACCTGTCCAGGGCCAGCGAGCTCACCCGAAACATGATCGTCGGCATGCACGGGCAGGGACAGGAGGTGCTCGCGAATTTCCAGACACTGCTACGCAACGCCGGCTGGGTCGGACCCACGCTCGCGGAGTTGGGCCCGCCGGTGCGCGCTTCGGGAGACAACATAGCCCGGGTGTGGATCGGCATGATGAAAACCACTGCGTGGAACAACCCCAAAAACATGTTGTTGTTCCAAAAATTCCTCGATCGTATCCAAAACTTCTTGGACACCAGGGGCCCCGATATCAGGGTTCTGACGCAGGCCCTGCTGCCTCAATTCAAGGGAATCGGCGGCGCGCTGATGAATTTCGACACCGCCCAGATCCTTACCAACGCGTTATCGGACATACCAGAAGAGGGTGCGATCACACTCCATGTCACCATCCCCGACCACTAGACCGGGATCCGCTCCCGACAACCCGAAAGAGGAAATCCTATGTCCGCAATCGACACGACCAACCCGGTCGTAGAACCGGCGCCGCCGGCCGGTGATGACACCGAAGCCAAGGGCGCGGCCACGGCGGAGACCAAAGAGACGCCGTCGAAGAAGCCCCGGCAGATATCAATCTCCTTGCGCACGATGATCATCGCGGTGCTGGTAAGCCTGCTGGCCACCGCCACCGGGATCCTCGGGTGGCTCTACCTGGACGCCCGGGGAAAGCTCGATGCACAGGCGCGCGAGGCCGGCGATAGGGCCCGGGCCGAGGAGACGGCCACCGACTACGCGGTCAACGCCGCGGCGATGGACTACCAAGACTTCAATGGATGGAAAGTCAAGTTGGTCAAGGGCACTTCGCCCGACCTGAAGGCCAAACTGACGAAGGCCGCCGACTCGATGGAGCAGGTACTCGCCCCGCTGCAATGGAAATCGACGGCACGGCCCTTGGCCGCCAAAGTCCGCTCCAACGCCGGCGGAATCTATACGGTCGATTCGTTCGTAAGCGTCCTGACCAAGACAATGCAGGCACCCGACGGGTTGCAGTCCACCGCAACGTACAGCATCACGATCGACAGTCGAAACAACTGGCAGATCACCGATGTCGGCGGGATCGACTCCGCTCTCGGGAAGTAGTCAGCATGTTGGCCAATGACACGATCCGGCGTGGCCGCGCTCGCGCGGCCGCGGTCCTCTCGGTCGCGTTCTGCGGCGCGGTAGTCCTTAGCGGTCCCGCTGGCGCTGATCCGGCCGGCGACTATGACCCGGTTACCCACTATGACCAGCCGCGGCCGCTGCCGGTCGTGACAGCGGTTCCCAACAATTGGCAGCCGAAGTTCCCCTTCCCGTTCGACCAGACGCGGCGATACGTGACCGACGCGGACATCAACGCCGAGCGGGAAATGTGTCAGTGGTTCACCGCTCAATACGACGACTTGAAGCACCAGATCGAAGGACTCAACGACAGTCTCATCCGCAGTAACGGCCACTACGACGCCGACGGTGTGCAACAGCAAGCCGACGTTGTCACCGCCAACATCGACCAGTCGGAAGACTTCCTCGCCCCGCGGGCCCAGGCGCTGACCCAAAGCTCCGACAACGCCGGAGATGTGTATTTCCCTCTCTACCAAGGTGAGAGCTTCTACCGGCTATGGCAGCACCTGTCGAACGTCAGCGCCGGTATCAAGGGCCACCAGCCGACCTGGTTCACCGGACCGTCATACCAACGGGTGCTGCACTGGGGCAGCAAGATCAATCGGTCGCATGTATGCCGCTGAGTATCACCACCGTTTCAAGGAGGCGCCGGTGCTGACAAGGGTAAGCGGTGTGGTTGCGACGCTTTTGCCGGTCGTCGGCGTGGGCGCGTTGCTTGCTCCGCCTACCGCCGCCGATCCTGCCCCCGAGGTCGAGCAGGCAGTGGTGGCAGCGCGCGGCTCCGCGGCATGCGGGCCGTTGCGCTACAACCCGACGGCCGAACGCGCGGCGGAGATCGTCAATCGGTCGACCTACACCTACCTGAACCACACCGCGGAGAACGTCCCGGCCGACGACCCGCACCCCACGGCCATCGTGAAAGACCTTGGGATGAAAGCCAGCAAGGTTTGGTCGCTGCAGGGCGCGGCGCGCGACGAGGCCGATGCCATCAAGGCCGTGCTGCTGGAGGGCCGCACCGCGATCCCCGACTGTGCCTACACCGATTTTGGCACCAGCGTTCTGCACGAGGAACAGTCCGATTTCACCCTCGCCGTGGTCGTTCTGGTGGGGACGTGAACGTTCCCAGGAAGGCAATGGCAAGTCGTATGCGACGCGTCACCACAACGACGGCCTGCCTGGCGGCGGCCTGGATGCCCATGCTGGGCCACCCATCGGCAGCGTGGGCGGATGAGCCTGTCACATATGAAGTTGTCTCACAAGATATTCGGATCGTGAACGTCGAATATCAAGACGCTACCGGCCGAAAGTCGGCCAACGCCGTGACGCTGCCATGGCGAACTGACGCGATCGTGCATGCCGTTCGCGATGCACCGCCGGAGGGAAGCCAGGTGCGGGCGGACTGGCGTCCGAGTGCAGCTCCCGCGCGATGGGTGTCCGTTCGCATCATCTATCGGGGGAAGGTCATCTGCCAAAACACTTTGGACGTCGGTGACGCCACCTGTTACGGCATCACTCCCCGTATTACGTAGCGCTTGATGACTGAGACCGGAACGGCAGAGGATGCCGGCGTCGTGTGGAGGTGCGGACGATGAATCGTTTCTATGGCGCACTGGCAATCGTGAGCGCGATGATCCTGGCGCTGGGTAGCCCCGCATCGGCTCAGGCCGACCCGCCGCCACCGCTGACCGCTCCCGACCCATTCCCGGACATTCGGTACTACGACGAGGCGGACCCCGGCAGCTTCGCTCTTCCCGGCGGCGTGTGGTTCATAGCCCCGACAGGACAAAACTGCGGGATCTGGGGTCTGGGTAGTTTCGGCTGTGCCGGCGACATCCCGGGAGCTCCCGCGGGGACCAGCCACATCGGGTGGATCGACGGAGACCGGGCGGTCCACTACGACTGGTCGGTAGCGGTCAGATTCCCTGCCACACAAGCGCGACAGCAGCTGGCGCTGCGGAGCAAGGTCACCCACGAAGGGACAACGTGCGCGGCAACGCCGGACGGCAGAACCTACTGCGAACGTGGCCCGCTTCGTTTCGTCATCGAGCCCACCAAGACCTGGCTGTCGGCGCCCTGGATGGATCTGAGCTGGATGCAACTCGGGCCGGCCTCGTGTAGTCCCCCGGGCGGCGGCCCATGCTACCGATAGATCTTCGGTCCGCCGCAGGTAAGCAACTGAGACGAGAGAAAGGCACCACGACATGACAAACAACACCGACTCCGCACGCCGGTGGCTCGACGTGCTGGCCACCGGTGCCGTGGCCGCCTGGGACGGACTGGTGAATGCTGACTTCAGCATGCATGCGCCGCTGATGCCGGGTGAGGCCGATACGCCGACCGTTGGATTGGAGGCGAATCGTGCACGGGTGGAGGCGCTTTGGCGTGCTTGGGACACCTTCGAATTCACGGATGTCGATATCCACGCCGCCGCCGATGATCCGGATCTCGTCTTCGTGACCGCCCGCTCGCAAGCCAAGACGGTGTGGGGTGCGCCGTATCGGAACCGCTACATCATCCGGCTGCGGTTCCGCGACGGCGAACTGCTCGAGCACCTCGAGTTCATGGATCCACGGCCTGTCCTCGAAGCCTTTGAAGGCCATCTCTAGAAAGGAATTTGTCAATGACAATGAACGGAAGAGTCGCGTTGGTCACCGGCGCTGCGAGCGGGATCGGTCAGGCCACCGCCCGAGCACTCGCCACGGCCGGCGCCCACGTCTATCTCGGCGATGTGAACGAGCAGGGGGCCAAGGCCGCGGCCGCTGCGCTCGCGGGCGATGCGGAAGGCGTACGCCTAGACGTCACCGACGCCGATTCCTGGGCGGCCGCGGTGGCTCAGGTGACGTCGCAGGCCGGACCGATTTCCGTATTGGTCAACAACGCCGGTGTCTTCACACCGGGCGGCCTTGAAGCGCTCGGGCCGAAGGACTTTCAACGCACCTTCGACGTCAATTGTCTTGGCGTGTTTCTCGGAATGAAAGCGGTCGTCGAGTCGATGAAGTCCGCCGGTGGCGGTTCGATCGTCAACGTCTCGTCGTCGGCGGGCCTGGTCGGGGTGAAGGATGCTATCGCGTATTCGGCGTCGAAGTGGGCCGTTCGAGGCCTGACCCGAAGCGCGGCACTGGATCTCGCGCCGTACTGCATCCGCGTGAACTCGGTTCATCCGGGGTTGACCGAGACGCCGATCTTCACCGGGTTCCCGCGCGAAGCTCTCGACGTGATGACCGCCGCGCTCCCTCAGCCGCGGCTGGCGCGTCCCGAGGAGGTGGCCGCCGTCATCGCTTTCCTGGCTTCCGATCAGGCGAGCTTCTGCACGGGCGCGGAGTACACGGTCGACGGCGGCTATGCATGCGGGTGAAAACCGCTGCGCGGCATTTACGTAGCGATATCTAGAGCTGCTCGCACGATGCTGTCGGTATCGATGCCGTGGTAGCGATAGACGTCGTCGAGGGCCCCGGCCTGACCGAATCCGGATACTCCCAACGCGGTCAGCCGGACCTGCCGGATGTTTGTCAGGAACGCAAGGGTGTGCGGATGCCCGTCGAGAACGGTGACCATCGGTGTTGCGCGCTCGGCCGGAAAGAGTTGATCCAGGATCCAGGTGTCGGCCGACCGCCTGCCCTGACGCGCCTGCCACGCTTGAAACAACAGCCCGGGGCTGGTGATGCAGAGGACGTCGGCCGGCAAGCCGGCCTGTTCCAGCCGGTCGGCCGCGCCAAGGGCCTCGGTGATCACGGCCCCCATCGCCGCGATGGTGACCTTGGCACCGTCGCGGCGCCGTAGCGGATAGCCGCCCGCAACCACCTGTCGGCGGCGGCGCTCCCGGGCGGCAAGGTCATCCGGCACGGCGGCCAGCGCCTGGTTCACGGGCCGGGTCGACAGCCTCAGGTAAGCCGACGTTCCATCGGGCCGCCCGAGCCGGGCGATGCTGGCCAGCAGGGTCCACTCGACGTCGATCGCGAACGCGGGCTCATAGCTGATGCAGCCGGGTTGTTCGAGCCCGATCGACGGGGTCTTGATGGACTGGTGCGCACCGCCTTCGGCCGCAAGACTGACCCCTGACGGCGTGCCGATGAGGATGGACTGGCCGCCGGCGTAGATCCCGAAAGACCATGGTTCGAGCGCCCTCTCGACGAATGGGTCGTAGAGCACGCCGATAGGGAAGAGCGTTTGGCCCCAACGACTCCAGGTGGCGCCCAGCTCGCCGATCAGGCCAACGAGGTTGGTCTCGGCGATACCGAGTTCCATGTGTTGACCGCTGGGGCGTTCGTCCCAGTGCATCAGCGTCTGTGCGTCGTCGGCGAACCAGTTGCGCCGCTCGCTCGCCGACCAGACCCCGACCTTGTTCACCCATCCGGCCAGGTTGGTCGTCGAGCTGACGTCCGGGCTGACCGTGACGATGCGTTTGGCCGCGTCGGGCGCCTCACGGATCAGGTCGAGCAGGACACGACCGAGCGCGGCCTGGGTGGTTGCCGTGCCCTTGGGGGTACGACCGATGTCGGTCGGGACGGTTGGGGCCGCGGCGGCCGGGACTGAATCGCGCCGCAGCCGCTCTGCGGTCTCGGCGCAAAGTTGCCCCATCGGGCTGTCCGGAGCGAAACGTGGCCAGGGGCGATTCGGGTCCATTCCGAGTCGTGTTGCCAGAGCGGCGTATTCGTCGTGGCTGAGCAGCGCGGAATGGTTCTGCGGGTGCCCCTCCGTGGGCAGCCCGAAACCCTTGATCGTGTAGGCGATGATGACCGTGGGCCGGCTGTCGTCGATCTGTTGATACGCCTCGGTCAGAGCAGCCAAGTCGTGACCACCCAAATTGCGGATCGCCGCCGTCAGCGTCGCGTCGTCGATTCCGGCGATCAGTGCGGCGATTTCGCTGTTGTCCGGCCCGTCACCGGGAAGTCGCTGGCGGATCTGGCCGGCATCGCAGCGCAGCAGGCGCTGGTATTCCGCATTCTCCATCGCGACTATGCGTCGGCGAAGCGCTTCCCCTCCGGGACGATCGAACAGGGAACGAAGAAGTCGGCCGAAGTTGACCGTGATGACCTGCCAGCCGGCGGCGTCGAACATGGTCTCGAGTCGGTGTGCGGCGATGTTGGGCACCACCCGATCCAAGGACTGCCGGTTGAGGTCGACGATCCAGACGACTTCGCCGAGTTCGGCGATTCCGGGATCCAGTATCGCCTCCCACACCGCACCCTCGTCGAGTTCGGCGTCGCCGACCAGAGAGTACTGCCGCCCGCTGCCGCCAGTGTCCAAGTGGGCGTTGACGTATCGGCGCGCCATCGCCCCCCATATCGGAGCCGTCGCTCCGATTCCGACCGACCCGGTCGAGTAGTCCACCGGATCCGGATCCTTCGATCGGCTCGGATAGGACTGCAGGCCGCCAAACTCGCGCAGCGTGGTCATGTGCTTTTCGTCCAGCTCGCCGAGGAGGTAGTTGATGCTGTGCAACACCGGCGAGGCATGGGGCTTAACCGACACCCGGTCACCGGACTGCAGCTGCTGGAACCACAGCGAAGTCATGATCGTCACCATGGAGGCACTCGAGGCCTGATGGCCGCCGACCTTCAGCCCCGAGCTGTTGGACCGCACGCGGTTGGCGTGGTGGACCATCGACGTGGACAGCCACAGCACGCGCTCGGCAATGGCCTCGAGCGTGTCGAGACAGATGACTCCGCGATTGGTGTCGACCGGGGCGATCGCATTCATGGTGCCTACTTAGAAGTGTCGAACTGCGCAGATAGATCATTTAGTGCAGCATTGCTCCTACAATGTGGCAAGTCATGCCAGCATATGTGCGCATTGTGCACACATGCGGCGCGCTGCGGGGCACCGGAGGAGGCAATATGCGCAAGCCGAACCACCTCATCGACGACATCGACAGGCAAATACTGCAGGCCCTGACCGCGGATCCCCGCGCGACCGTGGTCGGGTTGGCACACGCGACGGGGTTGGCCCGCAACACCATCCACTCACGGCTGGCCAGGCTGGAAGCAAACGGCGTACTTCGATCGTTCGAGCGCCGCATCGACCCCGTCGCGCTTGGCTATCCGTTGACCGCCTTCATCATGGTGACGGTCACCCAACGCAAGTTGGCCAAGATCGGCACTGCCCTGGAGAGCGTTCCCGAAGTCATCGAGGTCAACGGGCTCAGCGGCGTCACTGATCTCCTGGTCCAGATCGTGGCCCGCAACGCCGAAGACCTTTACCGCATCGCCGGGCAAATCCTTGACATCGACGGCGTGGAGAAAACGACGACGGGACTGGTGATGCGGCGCCTCGTCGACTATCGACTCGGGCCACTGCTGGCATCTGCCGAGATCACGCTGCCGGGCAGATGAGGCGGCCTTGTCGCCCACCGCACGCGTGAGCGTGGGGCCTCGTTAAGGCATCGACACATCGGGGCGGATGGTAGCGGGAGGCCTAGCGAGGCTTGCCGAACTTGGCATGAACTTGGCCGCGCGCGCCGATCAGCAGCGCCTGCTCGACGGGCACGCGACCAGTCGACCGGGCGACCAAAGGTGTTAGATGATGCGAAATCCGCTCTGGCACGCGAAAGCACACGAACGCCCCGTCGAGATAGCCCCGTTCGCATCGAGTAGGTCAGGGGTTGGAATCGCCTTAGCTCCATTAAGTCGCCAATCACACTTGAGGGCCTCGCAGCAGCTTTGGATCGCGGCATTACGACAGCCCGCGTCGCGGGTCGAGACCTAGTTGAGGCGATTGATCAACCGGCACGCGCGCCACGAGCGTTATCTTGTGGTGGCGTGGAACTTGTTCTTCGTCAGCCACGCGTCGATGTGGCTCATGGTTATCGGTAGGGAAGCCCCGGAGAAGACCATGTGGTCCGACTTGGGTATGTGGATGACGTCGGCGTGCCGATACTGAGCCGCTGTCTGGCGTATTACCCCTGCGGGCACGATCAAGTCGCATTCGCCGCCTATCACCAACACGGGCGCGGTCACGGCCGCGGCATCTACGCGTGTCGCTTTGGAAAGTCTGAGTAACGCGAGGAGCATCTCGCATTGCGCTCGCCCGGATTCGCAAACCAGGCCGTCATATATCTCGCGTGCGGTGTCTTCAGTCTGGGTGTTGGCTATCCATCGTCGAAATCGCTCGAACGGTGGGGGAGGTATTGGCTTGGTCCAAGGGCGCAATCGTAAGAACCACGGAGCCGACATACGCCTGTTCGCAGGAGTTGAAGCGGCGATGCCGGCGGCGGGGGCTGGACATGCCGCCACCAACCCGACGTGGCGGGTGCGTGCGGCGACCAGTTGTGCAAGCAGGCCGCCCATCGAGTGGCCGACCAACAACGGCGGAGTTTCGAGGGAATTGACGAATGCCACCAGGTCGTCGACGTAGTCCCGCAGGCTTAGGGACGCAATCTTCATGGCGCCCTCGCGGATCGGCAACTCGTGATGGCGCAGTGTCGGAGTGTGCGCCGTGTAACCGCGCTCGTGGAATGCGGCGCGGACAGCGGCCAACTGTTCGCCGCGTGACCAGTTGCCGTGAATCAAAACAACATGCCGCGTTTCGGACATACCCAAGAGGATGGCACGGTGTGACCACCCGTTGCGGCGATTTGGTCCGGCCCCTAGAACCGAAGTCGGTGTACTCCGGAGTTCGCTGGCCCAGGCGTGGTGGCCGAGCGCTCGCTGCCTGTCCGCGGCACGTGAATTGTGACCCCGGCGCGGCAACTGAAAATTGACCCCCTGGTCCGGTGGCCTGGCTCTAGTCGAGCCAGGAGGACCAGAAGGGAATGTTGTCTGTGGAAGATTGGGCTGAGATCCGCCGCTTGCGCCGGGCCGAGGGCCTGCCGATCAAGGTGATCGCGCGGACGTTGAAGATCTCGAAGAACACCGTGAAGTCGGCGCTGGCTGATGATGAACCGCCGAAGTACGAACGGCCGCCACGCGGTTCGATCGTCGACGAAGTCGAACCACGCATCCGTGAACTGCTTCAGGTCTATCCGACGATGCCGGCCACGGTGATCGCCGAGCGGATCGGCTGGCAGCGTTCCATCCGGGTGCTCTCGTCGCGGGTGGCCGAGCTGCGGCCGGTCTATCTGCCGCCGGACCCGGCCTCACGCACGGCCTACGTGGCCGGGGAGATCGCCCAGTGTGATCTGTGGTTTCCCGACGTCGAGATTCCGGTCGGGTTCGGTCAAACCCGCACCGCGACCCGGCTGCCGGTGTTGACCATGATCAGCGCCTACTCCCGCTGGCTGCTGGCCATGCTGCTCCCGTCGCGGCGGGCCGAGGATCTGTTCGCCGGCTGGTGGGAACTGATCAGCCGGCTCGGCGCGGTGCCGCGAGCACTGGTTTGGGACGGTGAAGGCGCGATCGGACGCTGGCGGGGTGGGCGGGTCGAACTGACCAAGGAATGCCAGGCATTCCGCGGGGTGCTGGCCACCAAGGTCATCGTCTGCCGGCCCGCCGACCCGGAAGCCAAAGGGCTTATCGAACGCTCCCATGACTATCTGGAGCGCTCCTTTCTGCCGGGCCGGGCGTTCGCCTCACCGGCGGATTTCAACACCCAGATGACTGACTGGCTGACCGTGGCCAACACCCGCACCCGGCGCGCCCTGGGCTGCGCCCCGACGGATCGGATTACCGCGGATCGGGCCGCGATGCTCGCGCTGCCGCCTGTGGCGCCGACGGTCGGCTGGTGCTCGTCGCTGCGGCTGCCCCGGGATCACTACATCCGTCTGGACAGCAACGACTACTCGGTGCACCCGAGCGCGGTCGGTCGCCGGGTCCTGGTCCGGGCGGACTTGGATCGGGTGCAAGCGTTCTGCGACGGGCAGACCGTCGCCGAGCACGACCGGATCTGGGCCACCCATCAGACGATCTCCGATCCGGTGCACGTGGAGGTGGGGAAGGTGTTGCGGCGCAGACGCATCCAGATCCCACCACCCCCGCTCGCCTCTGAGGTGCCGGTGCGAGACCTGTCGTCCTACGACACCGCGTTCGGGGTGGATCTTGACGGCGGGGCCGCCTGATGGCCACCACCAAAACCACCACTGCCGGGCGGGACGTGACCACCGAGTTGGCGTATCTGACCCGTGCACTCAAGGCACCCACCCTGCGGGACTCGATTGCCCGGTTGGCCGAACGGGCCCGGGCCCAGAACTGGACCCACGAGGAATATTTGGCGGCGTGCCTGCAACGTGAAGTCTCTGCTCGCGAATCCCACGGCGGCGAGGGACGTATCCGAGCGGCACGCTTCCCGGCACGAAAGTCTCTGGAGGAGTTCGACTTCGACCATGCTCGCGGACTCAAACGCGACACCTGTCGGTTCCGGTCGAAAAGTGAGCAGGTGATTCCGGTCGAAAAGTGAGCACCCTTCGATTGGAGAGTGATCACTGTGGAGGATTGGGCTGAGATCCGCCGGCTGTATCGGTCGGAGAAGTTGTCGCAGGCTGCGATCGCCCGACGGCTGGGTCTGTCACGCAACACTGTGGCCAAGGCGCTGGGTTCGGATAGTCCGCCGCGCTATGAGCGGGCGCCGGTGACGACCTCGGCGTGGGCGCAGTTCGAGCCAGCCGTGCGAGCGGTGCTCAGCGCGTATCCGAGGATGCCGGCGACGGTGATCGCCGAGCGAGTGGGTTGGACGGGTGGGCACTCGTGGTTTGGGGAAAACGTTGCCCGGATTCGCCCGGAGTACGCCCCGGCTGATCCGTGCGACCGGCTGGTGCATCTGCCCGGTGAGCAGGTGCAGTGCGATCTGTGGCTGCCCGGCCGGGTGGTGCCCGACCATGCCGGAGTGCTGCGATCGTTTCCCGTATTGGTGATGGTGGCCGCCTACTCGCGGTTTATCGCCGCGATGATGATCCCGTCGCGGGTCACCGGGGATCTGCTGGGCGGCATGTGGCAGCTGCTCTCGGGGTGCATCGGCGCGGTGCCGCGAACATTGTTGTGGGACAACGAGGCCGGGATTGGTCAACGCGGTCGGCTTGCCGACGGGGTGGCCGGGTTCTGCGGAGTCTTGGGCACCCGGCTCATCCAGGCCCGCCCCTATGATCCGGAGACCAAGGGGCTCGTCGAGCGGGTCAACGGCTATTTGAGGTCGTCGTTTCTGCCGGGTCGGCGGTTTTGCTCGCCTGCGGACTTCAACACCCAGCTCGCGCAGTGGCTGGCGCAGGTGGCCAACCCACGCCGGCACGCTACGACCACGATGATCCCCGCCCAGGCGCTGGGCACCGATCTGCAGGCGATGGCCGCGCTGCCGCCGGTGGCCCCGGCCACCGGCACCATGATCACCACGCGGCTGGGTCGCGACTACTACGTCAGCATCGGCGGCAACGCCTATTCGGTGCATCCCGAGGCGATCGGTCGGATGATCACCGTGTCCGTATCGCTGGATCGGGTGATGGCCCGCTGTGGTGAGCGGGTGGTCGCTGACCACCAACGGCTCTGGGGCACCGCGGGATTGGTTGGTGATCCTGAGCATCTGGCCGCGGCGGCGATCATGCGGGAGAACTTCCGGGACCGCCCGACGGCGGGTGCTCACATGGACGTGGAGGTCCAAGTCGCCGATCTAGGGGCCTATGACGCGCTGTTTGGGACCGGGGAGGTCGCCTGATGGCCACCAAACGCGCTCCCGTTCCCGGGGAGGCGGACAAGCTGATCGCCCACCAATCCCGGCTGCTCAAAGCCCCGCGGATCGCCGCCCACTACGGGCGGCTGGCCGAACAAGGCCGCGCTGCGGGCTGGTCACTCGAGGACTACCTGGCTGCCGTGCTAGCCGTGGAATCCAATGCCCGGGCCGAATCTGGTGCCCGGCAACGCATCCGCTATGCGGGGTTCCCGGCGATCAAAACGATCAACGACTTCGACTTCACCGCCCAACCCCACGTCGACCGCGCACAGATCGCCCGCCTAGAAGCCGGCGGCTGGCTGGCCGAAGCCCGCAACATCGTGCTGCTAGGACCACCGGGCACCGGCAAAACACACTTGGCGACCGCGTTAACGATCGCAGCCGCCCAGGCCGGGCACCGGGTCGCCTTCGCGGCGGCCACCGGCTGGGTCACCCGGCTGGCCGAAGCCCACCGCATCGGGCGCCTCGATTCCGAGCTGCGCAAAATCTCGCGCATCGGGCTGATCGTCATCGATGAAGTCGGCTACATACCCTTCGACACCGAAGCGGCCAACCTGTTCTTCCAACTGGTGTCCACCCGATACGAGAAATCCTCGATCATCTTGACCTCTAACCTGCCGTTTTCCCGGTGGGGCCAGGTCTTCGGCGAGGCCACCATCGCCTCAGCGATGATCGACCGCATCGTGCACCACGCCGACGTCATCGCCCTCAAAGGGGCCAGCTACCGCATCAAACACACCGCAATCGAGTCCCTGCCCTCCGTCGAAGCCGACCGTCAGGCAGACTCAACCCCGTAAACAAACCTGCTCAGTTTTCGACCGGAAGAAACTGCTCAAAATTCGACCGGGGCCGACAACACCATCGCGCATCTGGGCACGCTGGACTTCGTCACCGCCCGCGACAACGTCGTGTTCCTCGGCCCACCGGGCACCGGCAAGACCCACCTGGCCATTGGGCTGGCGATACGGGCCTGTCAGGCCGGCCACCGCGTCCTGTTCGCCACCGCCGCCGAATGGGTCGCCCGACTCGCCGAAGCGCATCACGCCGGACGCATCCACGCCGAACTGACCCGCCTCGGGCGCTACCCGCTCATCGTGATCGATGAAGTCGGCTACATCCCGTTTGAACCCGAGGCGGCCAACCTGTTCTTCCAACTGGTCTCGGCCCGCTACGAGCGCGCCAGCCTGATCGTCACCTCCAACAAAGCCTTCGGCCGCTGGGGCGAGGTGTTCGGCGACGACGTCGTGGCCGCCGCCATGATCGACCGCCTCGTCCACCACGCCGAAGTCATCACCCTCAAAGGAGACAGCTACCGACTCAAAGACCGCGACCTCGGCCGCACACCTACCGCAGCGGCCACCACTGAGGAATAATCACCAACCACCCCGGCAGGGGGTCAATTTTCACCTGCCGCCAGGGGGTCAATTTTCAGCCGCCGCCGACACTGCCGCCTTGACGTCGGCTCCGGCCGGGCCTTTCGGCCGATGGACCCGCCTTACGCAGGCCACCAAGCGAAAAATCCCGCCAGAAAGCGATTAGCGTCTACAGTTACGAGCCACCAGATGGCAGGGTCATCACCTGGAAGGGACTGAACGGAGTCCCAACGGAACAAGCTGAGGCCAGACCGTTACGGCTCAAGAAGAGGGCCGTAACTCGAGGTTTCCCACCTCAGTCCCTCCCACCAACCAGCCGGCGGGGTCTCCGCCGGGCACACGAGGTCGTCGTCAACCTTCCGTCACGGGTGCGTGACGAGGTACGTTTCGTTGCCCAGGCCGGCAGTGAGCTCGTCGACGTCGAAGGGTCGGTCGAGCCGGGCGCGCAACGCCTTCGGGTCGATCAAAAGGCTGATCTCGGCCGTCTGGCGGGCGAACAGTCGTCCGACGAGCGGATAGATGCGGCGCATGATCGCCCGCTCTGCAGCGGTGCAGCGCGATGCGCAGTAGCCGACGTGGCCGATCTCGTCGGTCAGGATCTCGCTGTACAGCAGTTCGATTCGCTCGGCGACTTCCGGCTCGTCGCTGAACAGTTCTATGCCGACGCGGCGCAGTTCGTCGAACATGATGCAGCCCGCCATCTCGCCGGCTCCGACGAATGAGAAGCTCGGCCGCTCCGGGAGGAAGACACTGGTCTTGACGAACTGTCGCATCACGAACGGTGGCGGGGCGACTTGGAAAGTCAGCCCGAAGATGTCGAGTGCGTACGCGAGTAGCCGGGTGTGGTAGTGCTCTTCCAGCTCCACGTAGACGTTCTCGGGCGGCACATCCCCACCGCTGTTGCGTCCGTAGGTTTCGCCGAGTCCCACGCCGAACCGTTCAGCCTGATTCAACTTGGCCGTCGCCAACAGGAAAAGCATCTTTCTGTCCAGCCCGGGCTCCGGTCGCCGGCGGCGCAGGTTGCGAAGGAAAGTCTGTTCGTCGACCGGGTGGGCCGACCGGACCGGGTTTGCTTCAAGTTGGTGGAAGAACTGCTCGCGATTCGCCAATCGTCGGTTGAGCAGGTCGGCTTCACCGTCGCGCCTAACCAGGAAATCTCTATAGCCCTGGATGCCGGTGCTCTTCATCGTTTCTCCATTCCTTCGACAATCGTTGACACGTAACGGCTTAACACCGCAGGATCGTGGGTCCCGGTGGCCAGGAGCGCGAACAGCCCGGTGAGGAAGAACATCGCGAGTTCCGGGGCGTCCGCGTCCGACGAGACTTGCCCTGCCGATTGCGCCCGGCTGATCACACCCGCCAGAAACTCTGCGATTGGGTGTTGTGCTAGCTCTTCTTCGACGGGTCGCGATGACAAGAAATGCAGGCCTAGCATGTCGCGGAAAACGGCTGTGCCCAAACGACGTTCGGCGTCGAGCACATGGGCGACGAGGCGTGAAAGTACCGATGTCAGATCGCCCTTGGCGCCGCCGAGTTCGCTGATGATCCGCATCTCTTCGTTGCGCTCCAGCTCGGCCAGAACGTGCTCCTTCGTGGGGAAGTGGAAGTAGAACGTCCCCCGCACCACGCCCGCCGCGGCCGCGATGGCGCTCACATCGGCGGCGGCCAACCCGCGCTGCGCAATCTCGGTCAATGCGGCGTCGAACAACCGTGCCCGCGTTTCGAGCCGTCGCGCCTCCCGGACGCCCACGGCCGGCGCTTGGGCTCCGGAGGACGCGCCGAACGACGGCATGCGGGCACGGTACCCCGATTGACTGACGGCCGTCAATGACGGTCGTCAGCGAGCTGTCACGCCGACTGATTCACCTGTCGGTAAACCCGGGAGCCAGGAACCGCTGCAAGACCTTTCGTTCGGCCCGGCTGTTGGCGAGCGGCCAGTAGGCCAGGGATAACACCACCCGCACGATCCACTGTGCCGCTTCGGGGTCGTCGGTGACTCCCGTGAGTTCGGCTGCAAGATGACCAAGCACCGGCGACGAATGCAGCTCGCTCAGATCCGGGGAACTGCCCGGGCTGAGCATCAGTCGCCGTAGCGGGTCCGACCTGATCTGTTCGAGCGCGACGGTGACAGCGGTGATGACGCGCTCGGGGCCACTTAGCCCGTCCACGGCTCGCCGAACCGTTTCGATGATCCCCGCTGACAGGCGGATCAGCACCGCGTCTCGTATCTGGGCTTTGCCGCCCGCGTAGCGATAGACGGTGGCCCTCGAGCAGTGGACCCGCGCCGCCAGGGTGTCGATGTCGAAAGCGTCCAGCCCCTCGCGCACGATGAGTTCGGTCGCGGCGGCGTAGATGCGGTCAGCCGCCGCCGCCCGGCGGTCGCCACCGACGACCCAGTCGTCGCGAGCCACGGGCCTTCACCCCCTTTGAGTCGTCGAACGCATATCTTCTCAAATCTGAGACGGAATCAGCGAGGCGTTCCAGCATCGGCGCAGGTGAATTCGGCTTGCTGAGACGGTGTGGTCGCGACGCGGTTGCCCGGGATCGCAACTTCGCCGGCTTCGGTTGACGCGGCGCATCTTCGCCGCTCAGCGTTAAGGAATGACATCGAAGGATGGCGGTCTGGGCCTGGCGCTATTCGATGACGAGTTCATCCAGGACCCGCATCCGCTCTACCGGCAGATGCACCAGGCGGGCCATGTCCATCGCATCGGCGATTCCGGCTTCTACGCTGTGAGCAGTTGGGAAGCCATCAACGAAGCGGTCACCCGGTGCGCCGACTTCTCGTCGAACCTGACCGCGACGATGATGTATCAGCCCGGGGGCGCCGTCACCGCTTTCCACATCGGGGAAATCGGTGGCCCCACCCAGGCGTTGGCGACCGCCGACGAGCCGGCGCATTCCGCGCATCGGAAGGCACTGTTGCCGCAGCTGGCGGCCAAGCGTATCCGCGCCTTTCAGCCTTTTGTCGCTGACACCGCCGCCCGCATCTGGAACACCCGTGCGCGCGGCGGACGCATCGAGTGGATGAGCGCGATGGCCAACCGGCTGCCCATGATGATCGTGGGAAGGATCATCGGTGTTCCCGACGCCGACATCGACAAGCTCATCCAGTGGGGTTACTCCGCGACGCAGGTGGTCGAAGGGCTGGTCACCCAAGATCAGATGGATGCTGCCGGCATCGCGGTGATGGAACTCGGCGGCTACATCACCGAACAGTTCCAGCACGCGGCAAGCGACCCGCAAGACAACCTGCTGGGTGATCTCGCTACCGCCTGCGCCTCCGGCGATCTGGACGACTTGGCGGCGCTCACGATGATGATCACGCTGTTCAGCGCCGGCGGCGAGTCCACAGCTTCGTTGATCGGTTCTGCCGCTTGGGTTTTGGCGACGCGTCCGGATATCCAGCGGCGGGTGCGCGATCAGCCGGACCTGCTCGGGGCGTACCTGGAAGAGGTGCTGCGCTACGAACCGCCGTTCCGCGGTCATTACCGGCACGTCGTCAACGACACCGAACTGTGCGGCGTCGAATTGCCGGCGGGTGCGCGGCTACTTCTGTTGTGGGGAGCGGCCAACAGGGATCCCGCGCACTTCGACAATCCCGAAGAGTTTCGACTCGACCGGCCTTCGGGCAGGGGCCATATCAGCTTCGGCAAGGGAATCCACTTCTGCGTCGGAGCGGCGCTCGCGCGATTGGAGGCAAACATTGTGCTGGGCCAACTTCTTGAACGGACTTCGGACGTTACGGCCGCCGATGTCGGGCAGTGGCTGCCCAGTCTGCTGGTGCGGCGCCTCGAACGGCTGGAACTCGCGTATGCGTGAAAGCGCCCGGAGGCCCGCGATTGCCCGCCCCCCGAGCGGGTACTGATCCTTTCGACGAGCCACGAACCCGAAAGGACCGCATGGCGACGCGCGAGGACACCGCCACCGACGGTTTGCTGCAGGAACTTCTGTGGGCCTACGGGCCGTGCGGCCAGGAAGCCGACGTGCGCGCGGTGTGTGCGCGCGAATTGCGGCCGGTGGTCGACGACATGTGGACCGACGACGCCGGCAACCTGATCGGGTACGTCGCCGCCGACGCCCCTGCTGGCGACGCTGGCCGTGGGCACCGGGTGTCCTCGGCGGCCGAACCCGGCGTCGCGACGCGGGTCATGGCGCACATGGACGAACTGTCCATGCTGGTCAAGAGGGTGGAGTCGGACGGCACGCTGCACCTGACGCAGCTGGGCACGATGTATCCCGGCAACTTCGGGCTCGGGCCGGTCGCCGTGCTCGGCGAGCACGAGACGCTGACCGCGGTGCTCACGCTGGGCTCCGAGCACACCACGCAGGAGAGCCAGCGGATCTGGCAGACCAAGCCCGACCGGGGCGACAAGGCGCTGGACTGGGACCACGTCTACGTCTTCACCGGCCGCAGCCCCGATGAGTTGGAGGCCGCCGGGGTGCGCGCCGGCACCCGGGTGTGCGTGGACCGCAGCAAGCGGACGCTGATCGAGGTCGGCGGCTACCTGGGCTGCTACTTCCTCGACGACCGCGCCGCGGTCACCGCCCTGTTGCGCGCGGGCCGGCTGCTGCGCGAGCGCGGCCAACGCCCCGTCGACGACGCCTATCTCGTGTTCACCACCAACGAGGAGATCGGCGGGGTGGGGGGCACCTACGCCAGCGCGTCGCTGCCCGGCACGCTCACCTTGGCGCTGGAGGTCGGCCCCACCGAGCAGGAGTACGACACCAAAGTCAGCGGCGGGCCGATAGTCGGGTACAGCGACGCCTTGTGCGTCTACGACAAAGACGTCGCCGACCGGCTGATGAGCATCGCCGCCGAACTGGGCCTGTCGCCGCAGGGGGCCGTGCTTGGGGCGTTCGAGTCCGACGCGTCGCACTCCAAGGCCAACGGGCTGACGCCGCGCGCGGGTCTGCTGTGCCTGCCGACGCTGAGCACCCACGGCTACGAAGTCATGCGCCGCAGCGCGATCGACGAGATGGCGGCGACCATCGTCGAGTTCGTCATGCAGCCCGCCGCACATGCGCGTGGCGAAGACTGATGCGGTCCCAAAATTTGCCTGAACATTGCCTAAGAGCCGCGTGGCGCCGCCCGGCGCGCCGGAATGCCGGTCTTACGGTCGACGGATGAACGTTGACTACTACCTGCAAAAGGTGCCGGTTGAGTCGGTGCGGCCGGGGTTCTCACTCGCCGTCGATCAGGGCGGCGACTACCGCCTGTTCAGGGTCGAATGCACGCAGATGACACAGCGCAGCGGTCAGCCGGTGAAGTTCACGCTCACGTCCGAGCCCGTCGACGACGGCGATCCCTGGGTGCTCGAGTGCGAGGCGGGGACGCCCGTCGTGCGGGTCCTCGGCGTGTGCAAGGCGGCCTCCTAGCCCGTCAGCCGGGCTTTGCCGCGGCGATGAACTGCAGCGCCCGCTGCGTCTGTTGCTCGATGTCGACCAGCCCGGCCGCCGAGAAGAGTTCGACGAACGCGTGCCGGTCGAACATGGTAAGCCCGATGACGCGGGCGCCGGCGGTCATCGCGTGCCGGATCGCCGGCTGGTCCGGGACGTAACTGGTCAGGATCGCGATCCGGCCCCCGGGCCTGAGCACCCGCACCATTTCGCGCGCCACGCGGAACGGCTCGGGCATCAGATACAGGGCGCCGAAGCAGCAGACCGCGTCGAACGTCGCGTCGGCGAACGGCAACTTGCGGGCGTCGCCGCGCACATAACAGGTCCGCGCGGTGCTGTTGTCCAGGACGGCGCGAGTCAGCATCGGCTCTGAGATGTCGAAACCGACCGCGAGGCCGCCCTGCGGTAGCCGTTGCGCCAGTGAACCGGTGAAATTGCCTGGGCCGCAGGCAACGTCGAGCAGTCGGCCCGCGGTGGACAGCCGCAGCGCCGATGCCGCACGCCGCTGCTCGGCGCCGGTGCTGACGCCGCTGGCCGCGTAGAAGGCGGCCGGGCGCCACAGCCGCTCGTAGACCGTCGCGACCAGGGAACTGTTCATGGCGCGCTGCGCAAACGTCGCGGCCGGAGAACTCGTCGACTCGCCCAGTACGTCGAGGAAACCGTGCCGCAGCACGGCGGTCTCGGTGAGAAGACCGCGGGTCAAATCGACTGCATTGTGGCTCATTTCATCGCTTTCGTAGGGCTTGGAATCCCGATTATCTGCCGACCCGGTTGCCACGCTAGGGCTCGTCGCGAGAGGCGATGCATTGGGGGCCGCACCCAGGCAACGGACGTCCTGTTCGCGTCGCCCGGGCGTTGCACTGGGGAAGTGTCAGCAGCGCGTCCTTGCCGCGGCCGGAACCCAGCCCATAACCTGACAGCATCCCACCGCGGCCGGGGTGTCGGGCCTGGCGCGGTAGACGACGGCAACGCAGACGGGCAGGTCATGGCACAGCGGTCACCGCGAGGCGCAGACCCACGCCGCGATGGTGTGATCGGCGGGCCACCCCGGTGGCGTTGACCGGCGCGCGAGCGGACCAGTTGGCGACGATGGACGTCTTCGCGGGATGTCCCGCCTCCAATCTCGCGCCGCTGGCCGCCTCCCTGCAACCGCTGCAATCCCCGTCCGGCCAGGTGCTGATGAGGCAGGGCGAGGAGGCGGTTTCCTTTCTGCTCATCGCGTCGGGGATCGTCGAAATCACCCACGTCGGCGACGACGGTGTGGTCATCGTCGAGCACGCATTCCCGGGCATGCTCATCGGAGAGATCGCGCTGCTGCGGCACATCCCGCGGACCGCCACGGTCACCACCGCGGGACCGCTGACCGGTTGGATCGGCGACAACGACGCCTTCGTCCGCATGGTGCACATCCCCGGGGTTATGGAGCGGTTGCTGCGCACGGTGCGGCAGCGCCTCGCCGCCTTCATCACACCCATCCCGATCGAAGTCCGCGACGGGACGCACCTGATGCTGCGACCGGTGCTGCCGGGTGACAGCGAGCGAACCGTGCACGGGCACATCCAATTCTCCAGCGAGACGCTGTACCGCCGTTTCATGACCCCGCGCCTGCCCACCCCGGCGTTGATGCACTACCTCTCGGAGGTCGACTACGTCGACCACTTCGTCTGGGTGGTGATCGACGGCGGCGACCCGGTGGCCGACGCGCGTTACGTGCGCGACGAGGCCGACCACAGGGTCGCCGAGATCGCGTTCACCGTCGCCGACGCCTACCAGGGCCGGGGGATCGGCACCTTCCTGGTCAGCGCGCTGTCCATCGCCGCCCGGGTCGCCGGGGTCGAAAAGTTCTCCGCGCGAATGCTTTCCGACAACCTGCCGATGCGCACCATCATGGACCACTACGGGGCAATCTGGCAGCGCGAGGACATCGGCGTCATCACCACCGTCATCGACGTGCCCCGCCGGCGCGACCATGGGTTCCGCCGTGACGTGGCCGCCCAGATCGAGCACGTCGCCCGCCAGATGATCGAGGTCGTCGGCTGAGCCCGCTGCGGATCGGTCCGCTGGCAACTCCCGCGCTGGCGGCGCTGCTGGCCGCCTGCGCGCACGCTCCGGCGCCCGCCCCGTCGCCGGCGCCCACGAAGCCGCCTGCGCCGACGGCGGTCAACCCGGCCAACATCAAGCGGGTGGTCCGCGAGCTGCCGCCCGGCTACGAGGCGACCACGGGCATCCCTAGCGGGGCCTCCCCGCGCGTGATCTGGCGCCTTGGGCCCCAGGCGTCGGACAGCAAGTCGCGGCCGCCGCAATGCGCGCAGCTCGCCGACCCCGGGAATGGCCGTGACCAGTCGGCGCAGGGCGTGTCCGGGTCGGGCAGCGGCGGCATCGTCGACGCCGTGGTGGTGGCTCTGCCGGGGCCGGTGGACCTGCCCGACGACGTCGTCGCCGCATGCGGCCAGTGGACGATGACCGCCGGGCGCTCCACGGCAAGCGTGCGCCTCACCGACGCCCCACATATCGATGGCGCCCAAACCGTCGGGATGGTGGCCGACGTCAAGTCCTCCGTCGAGTCCGGCACCGAAATAGATTCGCGCACATACACCTTCACCGCCTACCTGGGCAACTTCTACGCGTTCACCACACTGACCACCGATCCGGGTTCGGTGGTGCCCGCGCTGACACCGCAATTCGCGGCCGACCTGCTCGTCAAAACGGTGTCCACGTTGCGCGGCTGACGCGCCCGCCTTGGGCTAGATTGGCCACGATGTTCAAGCTGGCGGTCACGGTCGCGACGGTGGGTGTGCTCGTCGGCTGCTCATCGGGGGCGGGTAACTCGGCGAAAGTCGACATCAAGAAGGTCGCCGACGTGAAGTCGAGCTTCGGACCCGAATTCAAGGTCACCGACATCGGCGAACGGGGGATCGATCCCAAGCTGCTGGGCGGCCGCAAGCTTCCCGAAGGGCTGACGTTCGACCCTGCCAACTGCGCGAAAGCGGCGACGGGGCCGGACATGCCAGCGGACCTGCAGGGCAATATGGCCGCGGTCTCCGCCGAGGGCAAGGGCAACCGGTTCGTGGTCATCGCCGTCGAGACCTCAAAAGCCTTGCCATTCAACGACCCTGGTAAGGAGTGCGCCAAGGTGGCGTTCTCCGGCCCGCAGCTGCGGGGCGGCCTGGAGGTGGTCGACGCGCCGCAGATCGATGGAACCCGCACGCTGGGGGTGCACCGCGTCCTGCAGGCGCTGGTCGCCGGTGGCCCGCGCACCGGTGAGCTCTACGACTATTCGGCCCAATTCGGTGAGTACCAGGTGATCGTCACCGCCAACCCGCTGGTGATCCCCGGTCAGCCGGTCGCGCCGGTCGACACCCAGCGCGCCCGCGACCTGCTCGTCAGCGCAGTGAAGGCGGTCCGCGGCTAGCGCACGCCCCGCGGCCGGAACTGAACGCTGATGCGCGGGCCCACCGGTGCCGACGTCTTCGGCACGGCGTGCTCCCAGGTGCGCTGGCACGATCCGCCCATGACCAGCAGATCGCCGTGCGCCTGTGGCAGCCGCAACGACGGGCCGCCGCCGCGCCGCCGCATGGCGAAGGTGCGCGTGGCGCCCAGGCTGACGATCGCCACCATGGTGTCCTGGGAGCTGCTGCGGCCGATGGTGTCGCCGTGCCAGGCGACGCTGTCGGAGCCGTCGCGGTAGCAGCACAGCCCGACGGTGGTGAACGGCTCGCCGAGTTCGCCCGCGTAGATGTCGTTGAGCCGGCGCCGCAGCCGGGCCAGCAGCGGATGCGGCGGTTCCTCGGCGGTGAGATCGTGAAAGCTCACCAACCGCGGCACGTCGACCACCCGGTCATACATGTGGCGGCGTTCCTCGCGCCACGGCACCGTCGTGAGCAGGCCGTCGAGCAGCTCGTCGGCATCGGCGAGCCAGCCGGCGCGGATTTCGATAAAGGCACCGTCACCGAGTTGCCTGCGCTCGGTGTGCTGGAACAGGGAGCCTTGTACCGCCATCTCCACGGCGCCCAGTCTATCGCACACCCGTTCGATCAAAGGGGGATTGGCCGGGCGAGCGGCTACCGTTTGCACTGTGGGTGTTGTTGAGCTGGGCACCAATTCCGAAGTGGGCACGCTGCGCGTCGTCATCCTGCACCGCCCCGGCGCCGAGTTGCGCCGGCTCAATCCGCGCAACCTCGACCAGCTGCTGTTCGACGGGCTGCCGTGGGTCGCCCGCGCGCAAGAGGAGCACGACCGGTTCGCCGAGCTACTGCGTTCGCGCGGTGTGCAGGTGCTGCTGATGTCCGACCTGCTGACCGAGGCGCTGACCCACAGCGGGGCCGCCCGGATGCAGGGCGTGGCGGCTGCGGTCGACGCGCGGCGGCTCGGAGTGCCGCTCGCACAAGAGCTTTCGGCCTACCTGCGGAGCCTGGGCCCGGGCGGCCTGGCTCAGGTGCTGATGGCGGGCATGACGTTCAACGAGTTGCCGCCGGACATCCGGACCGACGTGTCGCTGGTGCTGCGCATGCACCACGGTGGGGACTTCGCCATCGAGCCGCTGCCCAACCTGCTGTTCACCCGTGACTCGTCGATATGGATCGGCCCTAGGGTGGTGATTCCGACGCTGGCGTTGCCCGCCCGGGCGCGCGAGGCGTCGCTGACCGATCTCATCTACGCCCATCACCCGCGGTTCACGGGCGTGCGCCGCGCCTACGAGTCGCGCACCGCTCCCGTCGAGGGGGGTGACGTGCTGCTGCTCGCCCCGGGTGTGGTCGCCGTCGGGGTAGGTGAGCGCACCACCCCGGCCGGGGCGGAAGCGTTGGCCCGCAGCCTCTTTGACGATAACCTGGCGAGTAAGGTGCTCGCCGTGCCGATCGCGCAGCGGCGCGCGCAGATGCACTTGGACACCGTGTGCACGATGGTGCACACCGACACCGTGGTGATGTACGCCAACATCGTCGACACGCTCTCGGCTTTCACGATCGAGCGCACGCCCGACGGCGTGGCCATCAGCGACGAAGCGCCCTTCTTGGAGGCGGCAGCCAAGGCGATGGAGATCGACGAGTTGCGCGTCATCGACACCGGGTTGGACCCCGTCATCGCCGAACGGGAGCAGTGGGACGACGGCAACAACACGTTGGCGCTAGCGCCCGGCGTCGTCGTCGCCTATGAGCGCAACGCCCAGACCAACGCCCGCCTGCAGGAGGCGGGCATCGAGGTGCTCACCATCGCGGGGTCCGAACTGGGAACGGGCCGCGGTGGGCCCCGGTGCATGTCCTGTCCCGTGGCCCGCGATCCGGTTTAACGTCTTAACGTCGACATTGCCGCCATGGTCGTGGTTGGTGCGGGTTTCACAGCCCTCAGGGCAATCTCGGCGAGAGGCGACATGGCGCGGAGGCGGGCCGAGAGATATTCAGCGCCAGCTGGGCAGCCAGATCTCCATGTCCCAGGTCTGCTGCGAGATCGGCAGGCCGGTGAGCACCGGGAAGAGCCAGGCGAAGTTGGTCACCACCAGCGCAACGTAGAAACAGACGGCGAGCAGCCCCAGCGTGCGCCGCTCGGAGCTCAGACCGCGCGGCCGGCTCGGGGGATAGAGGATGTCCCCACAGATCAGCGCCAGCCCCATCACCAGGAACGGCGCCATCGTCGCCGCGTAGAAGAAGTACATCTGCCGGTCGATGTCGGCGAACCACGGCAGCCACCCGGCGCAATAACCGGTCAGCACAACCGCGTAACGCCAATCGCGGCGGACGAACGTCCGCCAGCAGGCGTAAACCAGGACCGGCACGGCCAGCCACCACATGGCCGGGGTGCCCACCAGCATCTCGGCCTTGACGCACGACTGCGCGCCGCACCCGGACACGTTCTGCTGATCGATGGCATACAGCACGGGCCGCAACGACATCGGCCAGCTCCACGGCTTGGACTCCCACGGGTGGTGGTTGCCGGCGGCATTCGTCAGGCTCTTATGGAAATCGAAAGCCTTTGCGGTGTAGTGCCATAGCGAGCGGATGGCGTCGGGCAGCGGGACCACCGAACGGGGGCCGATCGACTGGCCGACCTCGTGCCGATCGATCGCGGTCTCCGACGCGAACCACGGCGCGTAACTGGCCAGGTACACCGCGAACGGGATGAGCGCCAGCGCGTAGGCGGTGGGAATCAGGTCGCGCCGCAACACACCCGCCCAGGGTCGAGTGACCTGGTATTGGCGCCGCGCCGCGACGTCGAACGCCAACGACATCGCGCCGAAGAACAGCACGAAATACAACCCGGACCACTTTGTCCCGCAAGCCAATCCGAGTAGGACACCCGCCAGGAAGCGCCACCAGCGCACGCCCAGCCGCGGGCCCCACACCGTCTGGGTGGTGCGCCCCTCGAGCAGCGCGACGTGCATGCGCTGGCGCACCTGATCCCGGTCGACGATGAGCGCGCCGAACGCCGCGACCACGAAGAAGGTGAGGATGCCGTCGAGCAGGGCGGTGCGCGCGGTGACGAAGCAGACGCCGTCGCAGATCACCAGCACCCCGGCGATGGCGCCGACCAGAGTCGAGCGGCTGATCCGCCGGACGATCCGCATCACCAGCACGACCAGCACCATGCCCAGCAGGGCGCCGGTGAACCGCCAGCCGACGCCGTTGTACCCGAAGATCGCCTCGCCGATCGCGATCAGCTGCTTGCCGACCGGCGGATGCACCACCAGTCCGAAGCCGGGGTTGTCTTCCACCCCGTGGTTGTGCAGCACCTGCCAGGCCTGGGGCGCGTAATGCTTCTCGTCGAAGACGGGTGTGCCGGCATCGGTCGGCGAACCGAGGTTGAGAAATCGGGTGACCGCTGCCAGCACGGCGATCACGCCCGTCACGACCCAGCCGCGAATCTCGTCGGTGGGGCCGAAATCGGCCACCGGAACTATCGGCCCCGGGCTGACGACGGGCACGACACGCTCCTGGCCGGCGACCAAGGTTTCGCGGGACGGGGCGGACATCGGTGTCGATCGTAGGCTGTCCGTCATGACCACTGGCCGCCTGTTGCTGGGCGCGACCCCGTTGGGCCAGCCGTCGGACGCCTCGCCCCGCCTGATCGACGCCCTCGCCCGCGCCGACGTGGTGGCGGCCGAGGACACCCGCCGGGTGCGGACGCTGGCGAAGGCCCTGGGCGTCACCATCACCGGCCGGGTGGTCAGCCTGTTCGACCGGGTCGAGGCGGCCCGGGTGGACCCCCTGATCACCGCGCTGCAAGCCGGGGCGACGGTGCTGGTGGTCAGCGATGCCGGCATGCCGCTGATCAGCGACCCCGGCTTCCGGCTGGTCGCGGCGTGCGTGGACGCCGGGGTTCCGCTGACCTGTCTGCCCGGCCCGTCGGCGGTGATGACAGCGCTGGCCCTGTCCGCTCTGCCGGCGGAGAAGTTCTGCTTCGAGGGATTCGCCCCGCGCAAGAAGGCCGCGCGGCGGGCCTGGCTCGACTCGCTCGCCGACGAGCGGCGCACCTGCGTGTTCTTCGAATCGCCGCGCCGGTTGGCCGCGTGTTTGCGCGACGCCGCCGACCGACTCGGCGGTGCCCGGCGCGCGGCGATCTGCCGGGAACTGACCAAGGTGCACGAGGAGGTGGTGCGCGGGTCGCTCGACGAGCTGGCGGCTTGGGCGGAGGACGGGGTGCTCGGCGAGATCACCGTCGTGCTGGCCGGCGCCACCCCGCGCGTCGACCTGCCGTCGCTGGTCGCGCGGGTGGAGGAGCTGGTCGCCGACGGTGCGCGCGTCAAGGACGCCTGCGGTGAGGTGGCCGCCGACCATCCGGGCGTGCGCTCGCGCCAACTCTACGACGCGGTCCTGCAGTCGCGCCGCGCGTGAGGGTCAGCCGGCCGAGAACGCGGCGGCGATGCGCGGCTGCCCGACGACGGGAGACGCCTTGTGCAGGCATTCGGCCCATTCGGCGTCGGGATCGGAGTCGGCGGTGATCCCTCCCCCGACGCCGAGCACGGCGCCGCCCGCTGGGTCGAACTCGACGGTGCGAATGGCGACGTTGAGTTCGCATCCGGCCACCGGGGATGCTAAACCAATTGTTCCGCAATAGATTCCGCGACGATGCGGCTCCCACTGCGAGAGCAGTTGGCGCGCGCGGTGTTTGGGTGTCCCGGTGACCGAGGCGGGCGGAAAAGCGGCGTCCAGCAGCGCCGATGTCGGCAGTTCGACGGGAACCCGCGCCGACACGGTGGAGACCAGGTGCCACACGCCCGGGGCGCGCCGCACCACCAACAGCTCGGGGACGGTGACGGTGCCGACGATCGCCACCCGGCCGAGATCGTTGCGCACCAGGTCCACGATCATGATGTTTTCGGCCACCTCTTTGGCCGACGCCCGCAGCGCCGACGGCCAGGCGTCCAGCGGCAGGGTGCCCTTGATGGGGCTGGACGTCACGAGCGTCCCGCGCCGCCGCAGGAAGAGCTCTGGGGACAGCGACGCCACGGCTCCCCACGGCCCGGCGACATAGGCCGCCCGCGCCGGTGAGGTGCGGGCGATGCCGTCGGCGAAGAAGTCCAGCGGGGCACCACTGACCGTCCCGGTGAACTGCGTGCACACACACGCCTGGTAGACCTCGCCCGCGCGGATGGCCTCAAGGCAGTTGCGCACCCCGTCGCGGTGCGCGGCCCGGTCGGCCGGACCCCAGTCGATCCGGCAGTCGCGCGCCGGCCCCGGCGCCGTGGCCAGCGCGGCGGCCAGCCAGTCCGGCATCGGCGCGCCGGACAGGCTTTCGTACCACCAGTGCCCGTCCCGGTCGCGGCGCAGAACGCAGTCGGTCCAACCGCCCGCGGCCTCGGGGATCCGGGTGGGCCGGTCGTCGGCGCCGGGATCGGGATAGGAGAGGTAACCGATCCAGCCGCCGCCCACCGCTTCTGAGTCGACGGGTGGCGAGCCGAGCTGAACCGCGAAGGCGGCGTCGACGTCGACCGGCTGCGCCGGCACGCTCGGGGCGATCACCGCCAGCGCGCCGAACCAGTCGCCGGTCAACGCGGCGGGCGGCGGCAGGCCGAGGCGCGTCGTGGCGTCGCCGACGGCGCGCAGCACGGCGGGTGCCGCGCCGAGGTCGCCGAGCCGGTCGATACGCACCGCCCTAGCTTGACAGAAGCGCGGTCGCCTAGCCTCGGCTGACGTCACGGGCGGTGGCCAGGGCCGCCAGTTTGTCCGGGTTGCGTGTCACATAGAAGTCGGTGATCTTGTCGTCGGCGATTTCCAGCGTGATCACCCCTTCGAGGCGATCGTCGAGGTAGAGCAGCACCGCCGGGGCGCTGTTGCAGGTCACCACCTCGACGCGGAACTCCGCGAGCAGGCTCGCCTTGCGGATCAGGCCGACGATGGCGCGGGCCACCCGGTCGGCGCCCACCACGGGCCGGCGGGCGGCGGACACCTTGCCGCCGCTGTCCGCCGTCCAGGTGGCGTCGGGGGCGAGCATCGTCATCAGCGTCTCCACGTCGCCGCTGGCGGCCGTCTGAAGGAACTGGGCGGTGATCTGCGCGTTGCGTTGCGGGTCTGCCGCGTCGAACCTTTTCCGCCGCGCCCGTACGTGTTCGCGGGCCCGGTGCGCCACCTGCCGTACCGTCGCCGCCGGCCTGCCCACCGCGGCGGCGATCTCGCCGTAGTCGAACCCGAACACCTCCCGCAACAGGAACACCGCCCGCTCGTCGGGGCTCAGCGTCTCCAGCAGCACCAGCATCGCCATCGAAATGGATTCGGCCAGAACGACATCGGCGGAGGGATCCTGCTCGTCGAGCAGCAGCGGCTCGGGCAGCCACGGCCCCACGTACTCCTCGCGACGGCGCGCGTCGGCGCGCAGTGCGTTGAGCGCCTGGCGGGTCACCAGCTGGGCGAGGTAGGACTTGGTGTCGCGCACCGTCGACAGGTCGACCGCCGCCCACCGCAGATAGCTGTCCTGCAGGACGTCGTCGGCCTCGGTGGCCGAGCCCAGCATCTCGTAGGCGATGGTGAACAGCAGCGGCCGCAGCACGGTGAACCGTTCGGCGTGCTCACTGCCGGCGGGCGCGCGCGTCATCGCAGCGCGACCTCGGCCGGCGCCTGCGCGGGCCGCTTGCCGCCCTTGAGCCAGCGGTAGGAACCCGGTTTGGTGGCCTCGCGGCGGATGGCCCACAGCGTGCCCTTGCAGATGGCCTCCTTGATCGACGCGGCGGTCCGGCCGCCCATCGCCAGGTTCACCGGGGTGTCGTCGGTGCGCGCCAACTGGAAGGTGCCGTAGCTGCGGCCCAGGCTGATGCACTGGCCGACGAACGCCTGGCTGAGCGGGTCGGGGGCGCGTCCGCAGATGCGGCTGAGCACGGTGTTGGCGGCTTGGGCGCCCAGCGGCCCGGCGGCCTGGCAGCTCATCCGCAGCGGCTGTCCGGACGGCGCGGCCGCGTCCCCGGCCGCGACGACGTACGGGTTGTCGACGCTGGTGAGCGTCTCATCGGTGAGCAGCCGGCCCAGCGCGTCGGTGCTCAGCCCGCTGCGCGCGGCCAGGTCGGGCACGGCGAACCCCGCCGTCCAGATGGTCGCCGCGCTCGGCAGCACCGCGCCGTCGCTCAGCACCACCGCGTCCCAGCGCACCTCGGTCACCGTCGAGGATTCCAGCACGTTGACACCGAAGCCGCGCAGGCGCTTGGCGACGGAACGGCGGCCGCGCTTGCTCAGCGACGGTCCCAGCTCGGCGCCGCACACCAGGGTCACCTGGCGACCCCGTTCGGCCAGCTCGGAAGCCGTTTCGATGCCGGTCAGCCCGCCGCCGACGACGGTGACGGGAGCGGCCAGCGGCAGGTCGGCGAGCGCGTAGCGCAACCGCTGGGCGCTCTCCAGGTCGGCGATCGAGTGGGCGAAGTCGGCGAACCCGGGCACCGTCACCGGCGTCGCGCCGGTGCTGCCGACGGCGTAGATCAGGTAGTCGTAGCCGAGCTCGGCGCCCGAGGACAGCAGGACGCGCCGCGCCGGGGCGTCGATGCGGTCGACGGTGTCGACGACGAGCCGGATCCCGTCGCCGAGCAGCGTCGCGTAGTCGGCGGTCGCGGCGCCGGTGTCGGCGACCAACTGGTGCAAACGGATTCGCTCCACGAAGACGGGGCGGGCGTTCACCAGGGTGATGTCGATGTCCGGACGCTGCCGTAGATGGTTCGCCGCCAGGGTTCCGGCGTATCCGCCTCCGACCACGACGACATGAGTTTTCTGGGCGGCCACCTCGGTCATTTCTGTCTCCTGTTCTCACGAGCCTGTGCCCTTGAGACACCGCAGGCCCCTCGAGCGTGACAGGGCCCACCCGATTGTGACCCGTCTCACGGGGGCGGTTGGCGTACCCGG
Organism: Mycobacterium sp. SMC-2; assembly: GCF_025263485.1. Lineage (NCBI taxonomy): Bacteria > Bacillati > Actinomycetota > Actinomycetes > Mycobacteriales > Mycobacteriaceae > Mycobacterium > Mycobacterium sp. SMC-2. The sequence goes on along the minus strand of NZ_CP079863.1, from coordinate 5,107,537 downwards.
GGCGACCTGGTGCTGCGTGTTAGGCTGCGCTACGCCAATTCGTGACCTGCGCCGCGTCGATCCACGCACCAGATAACCCAGGCCTATGGGGCACACTTCAGTTGCGTCGGTGTGTGTTGGGAGAAGCAACCGTGAAGACCAGGAAGAGCGCGCTGGCCGCTGTCGTGTGCGCGGCGATGGTGCTGAGCGGATGCGGTGGCAAAAGCGATCCCGGGCCGCTGTCCGCGATGGTCAGCCCGGCTATTCCGCCCACCGCTCAGGAGATCGGGAACCCGCTGCGCGGCCAATACGAGGAAGGCTTGAATCCGCTTTTCCCGCAAGGCAATTCCGCGCAGCGCTACGCGGCCTGGCCCGCTTCGTATGACGCCAGCCTGCGGGTCTCGTGGCGGCAGCTGCAGCCCGTCGACCCGCGCACCCTGCCCCCCGACGCCCCCGACGACCGTAAGTTCGACTTCAGCGTGATCGACGACGCGCTGACGAAGCTCGGCAGCCGGAACATGCGGCTGATTCTCGGCGTGTACACCTACAAGTCTTGTTGCAACGATTCCTATCCGGACAACACCGACATCGCGATTCCGGACTGGATCCGCTCGGCGGCCACCAGCTATCCCGCGCCGCCGAGCGGTTCCGCACCGGGAGTCACGCAGGTGGTGCCGAATTGGAACGACGCCGACTACCTCAACAACTTCGGGCAGCTGCTGGCCGCGCTCGGTCGGCGCTATGACGGCGACGAGCGACTCAGCGTCTTCGAGTTCTCCGGGTACGGCGATTTCGGCAAGACCAGCCTCGCGTACTTACGTGATGCGCTGGGCGCGCCGGGGCCCACACCGGAGGACAGTACGCCGAAGTTGGGCTATTACAGCCAGTTTCGCGATCAGAGCATCACCAAAGCGTCCATCGGACAGCTGGTCGGGGCCAACGTCGGGGCGTTCCCGCACACGCAATTGGTGGTCGCCGCCGAAAATCCGGAAATCGCCCGCGAACTATTGGCCGACGACGTGACCAAAAGGCTGTCCGCGCCGGTGGGCATCCGCGCGGATTGCCTTGGCGTGCAGGCGCCCCTGCCCGAATGGGCAGAGTCCAGCGACTCCCATTACGTGCGGTTCAACGACGCGGCCGTCAACGCGATCAAGCAGCGGCTCGACTCCGCGCTGGTGATCAGCCAGTGGTGTCGGCTGCCGAAGGGGACCGACGCCCGGTCGTACTACGAGAAGGCCCTGCACGACGTCGTCAGGTATCACGTCTCGATGACGTCGAGCGCCAACTTCCCGGACCGGGATGCGATGTCGGCGATGGATCCCAAGCTGTATCTCCTCTGGTCGAAGGCGAACACCTCCGCCGGTTACCGGTATTCGGTGGAGGCCAAGCCGGGATCGCAGTCGATCCGGGGCAAGGTGGCCGCCATCTCCGTCGTCTGGACCAACTACGGCTCGGCGGCGGCCACCGAGCACTGGGCACCCGGCTACAAGCTGGTCGATTTCTCCGGAGCGGTGGTCCGCACCATCCCGGCCACGGTCAATCTCAAGACGCTGGTCCACGACGACTCTAGCGCGTCGCGCGAGGAGCCGGTCCCGGAGTCGTCGACCGAGTCGGTGCGCGTCGACGTGACGGGTCTGGCGCCCGGGCACTACACACTGCGCGCGTCGGTGGAATGGCAACAGCACAAGCCGGGCGCCTCGCACGTGGTGAACTACGCGCCGATGGCGCTGGCCCGCGACGGGCGCGACGGTTCCGGTTTGTATCCGATAGCGACCCTTGACATAGCGAGCGACGCGGCGTCGGCTCAGCCGTGAGTACCTAGTATGCGCCGTGACTGGTCAGAACGGCCTTGATCGTCTTCGCGATGATGATGAGATCACCCGACATCGACCAGTTGTCGACGTAGGAAAGGTCCAACCGGACCGACTCTTCCCACGAAAGGTCCGATCGGCCGCTCACCTGCCACAGTCCGCTGACGCCCGGCTTCACCAGCAACCGCCGCTTGACCTCACCGTCGTAGTTTTCGACTTCGCGCTGCAACGGGGGGCGTGGCCCGACCACGCTCATGTCCCCCTTGAGCACGTTGATGAATTGTGGCAGCTCGTCGATGCTGAACCTGCGCAGTATCCGCCCGACTGGCGTGACCCGCGGGTCTTGGCGCATCTTGAAAAGCACACCGCCGGCGCCTTCGTTCAGCGCCAACAGGTTTTCGACTTGGCTGTCGGCGCCGACGGTCATCGTCCGGAACTTGAGCATGGTGAAGGGCTTCCCGTCGATGCCGATCCGTTCGGACGGGTAGAACACCGGGCCCTTGCTGGTGAGCTTGATGGCGATCGCCGCCGCGATGAGTATGGGTGCCGTCCCGATGAGAGCCGCCAGCGCGAACAGGAAATCGAACACCTGTTTCTGGAAGCGTTGGGTCCCTTCGTATTGCGGCTTCTGCACCTGCAGCAGGGGCATGCCCGCGGTGGGCCGCAGGCTCAGGCGCGCTTCGGCGACGTCCATCATCCCGGGTGACACCAGGACGTCGACGTCCATCGTCTCCAATTGCCACATCAGCTCTCGGATACCGCGCATCCCAAAGTGATCGGGCTGCGTGACCGCCACGGTGTTCGCGCCGCTGCGTTGAACCGCGGCCACCACGTGCGTGACGTCACCGAGAATCGGCACGGCACGGCCGCCGAGGGTAAGGGTATTACCGCGCGGTGGCCCGTACCCCGGAATGCACGCGCCCACCACGGCGTAACCGTCCAGCGGGCTGCGGGCCAGCTCATGGGCGAGTTGGGAAACGGCCTGCCGGTCTCCGATCGCCAAGACCTTGGTCTGGCAGTGGCCGTCCGCGCGCATCCGGCGAATGCGTTTGCGCCACATGCTGCGGCTCGCCAGCAGGCCCATGGTCCCGAGGGGGAGGGCGATCGCAAGATAACCCCGGGCCAGGTCGACTTTGGCCAGCAAAGTCACCATCGCGATGATCCCGAAGGTCCAGAACGACGCGCTGCCGATCCGGCGGTACTCGTCGATTCCGGCGCCGATGACTCGCGGTGAGCGCGTCTGAAATGCCGCCAGCGACGACAGCCACAGCGTCGCGAAAAGGATTGAGAACAGCGTCATTACGACATGCGAGTAACCCGAGCTGTTGGCGATTTCGGCGAATCGGACGTACTGCGCGAGCAGTACCGACGCACACACGATCACCGTGTCGCTGATGCGCAGATGGCGCGAATACCGGTGCTGCCAGCGGCGGATGGCGTTTCCGCCGGGCGCGGGCGCCGCGGCGGCGGTAACCGACAAAGCGCTGGTTCGGTGGCGAGGCAACGACGTCTTGACGGCCGGTCTCCGCTGGGGGCGGTCCGGTTCGGCGTGCACGACATCCACCGGTTCCTGGGTCATCAGCGGGTGAGACATGGCGCTGCACTTTCGATCGGTGTGAAGCTTGGCGTTCGCGGGGGCCAACTGGCGTCCGGCTCGGAGCCGACCGTGACCGGCAGCGGCCTGACCATCCCGCGGTCCTGCCAACGCAATTCCTGCTCGTCGGACGGCGCGGGGATGACCGTCGCGCCCGCGACCGCGGTGGGCATGTGCTTCACTGACCGCTCCTTCCAGGACGAGACGCCGTGAAATGTTCGCTGGGGTCGTTTCATGTGAAGGCCTAGGCGTATCCGGCAGCCGGTGGACGTGTCATCACCGTGGGGATAGTCCCGTATCGGGGTCCGACGGATCGGCCGGAACGGCCCAAACCGCTTGGCGCCCCTCCCAATACGCTGGGCGGCACGTTCGTCACGTTTGCGCCGTCGAGACCGCCATTCGCCAATGCGGCCGCGGTGCTGATCTTGGCCTCCGGGATCACGCTGGTCCAGCTGGCTGGCACGGACAACGGGCCCAACGAGTTTGCTTTGCCCACGGTGCTCTTCACGCTCGACGTGAGCGACGGGGCGGCGCCCCCCGAGGCGGCCGGATTCGCCGCTTCGGCGGCCGCCGCTGCCCGGGCCTCCGCATTCGCGGTAGCCTGCATCCCCTGCCCGGTCTGGGCAATGGCAAAGCTGGAGGACAGCACATAGAGCGGCGTGGCTGCCGCCATGAAATAGCTGGGAATTGCGTACACCGGGGTGGTCGCGAGGCTGATCAGCGCCGGCGACAGCGTCGAAAGGTCAGTGGCCGCCACGGTTGCCCCGGAGGCGGCTGCAAGGCTCGCAGTGGGTGCGGCGAGCTGCGTCAGCGTTGTCGGAACCGAGGAAACGATGTCGGCCAGTGACTCCGATCCCGCACCAGCGGCGGCCCTGCCCACTGCGGTGGCCTGCTCGGCCAACCCCGCCGGGTTGGTGACCTGCGGCGGCGGCGCGAAGGGTGTCACTTCGCAGGCGGCAGCCGAACCCGCGGCGTACTGATACATCGCCGCGGCGTCCTGCGCCCACATTTCGCCGTACTCGGCCTCGGTGGCCGCGATCGCCGCCGAATTCTGGCCGAAGAAATTGGTGGCGATCAGCGTCGCGAGCTGGACCCGGTTGGCCTCGACGGCCGGCGGGGGAACGGTCATCGCAAACGCGGCTTCGTAGATTTCGACGGCGAGCCTGGCCTGACCGGCCGCCTCGGCGGCCCGCGCGGCCGCGCCGGCGGTCCACGCCATATAGGGAGCGAAGGCCGACGCCATGGTCAACGACGAGGGGCCCAACCAGCGGCCGGTCGTCAGCCCCGCGATCACCGAGCGGTAACAACTTGCAGCGGAAGACAATTCGGCGGCAAGGCTGTCCCAGGCCACCGCGGCGGCCACTAGCGAGACCGGACCCGGGCCGGCATACATCCGCGCGGAGTTGAACTCCGGGGGCAAGGCGCCGAAATCGATCACTTCAGACTCCGGCCTCATGGGCGACGCGGGTCGCCGGACGCGGACGCGCACCGGCTCCGGAGCCACCCCTCGCGGCTCCGGAGCCGGTCACGTACTTCAGTGCCTGTAACCTTCGTGAGAACATACTAAAAGTATTAACTAGGACAAATAACTGGACAAAGAGTATTTCGACCGCCGACTGGAGGGGATTTAGTCCCTTGCCGGGCGTTCTACCTGCTGACGCTGCTAGCGCGCATGGCCTCGTGGTCACGACGGGCATGTCCTTCTCCTCACACCCAGCAGGTGCCCCGGGGCCGGACGTATTTGGCTGCTCAAGCGCCCCGGCGTTCGGGTTTGGCCAGGTCCGACCTACAAACTAACAATCTGATAATAGACTATAAACCATACTAAAAGTTTGTAAATAGGGTGTGACCATCACTACAGGTATTTACCGGAGGGTCAAGGCGGCCGGCTGCGGCTGCTAATCTCGGACATGGCCCACGTACTGCCCGGGGGTGGCCGGTCGGTGTCGTTTCCGACCGCCTAAGAACCGAGGTGTGCCATGCTCATCAACCTGACGGCGATCCAGCACGTCCGGGTCGCAACCCCCGACGAGCTCGCTCGCTACCCACGCCGATGGCGGAGGACGCGGCATCCCTGCCGGGTTCGCCCTTCCCCGCGAGGGGCATGCGTTCCGGGCCGAGGAGAGCTGAGCCGGCAATTCCGATGACGACCCACTCGACCGATGGACGCGCCGACGCAACGCGGCGACAGATTCTGCGGGCCGCCTCGCATCAGTTCGCGCGCCGGCCATACCACGACGTCGGTCTCGACGACATTCTCGCCGAGGCTCAGCTGACCAAGGGCGCGATGTATTTCCACTTCAAGTCCAAACACGCCCTGGCGATGGAGCTCATCGACAAACAGACCGCCGCGTCTTCCGTCGCGGTGGGCGACCTGCTGACTAAGGGGCTCTCGGGCCTGGAAACCCTCATCGACTTCTCGTACCTGATCGCCGTTCAGGACATCAAAACGGATCAGGTCAGGGCCAGCCTCAATCTGATCGAGTCGGTCGCGCAATCCGAAGGCCTGCGGGACACGTTGCTGAGCGGCTGGGTGGAAGCGGTGTCGGGGGTTGTTCAGCAGGCCATTGCCGAGGGTGATATCGACGAGCGCTGCGAGCCCGACGACGTGGGACGGCTGATGGTGTCCCTGCATATGGGGCTGCGCAAAACCAGCAATTTGGACGAGCCGGAACGATTCCTGGTCGACCTGGAGAAATGCTGGATACTCATCCTCGGCGGGATCCTGCAACCGGACCGAACCGAGTACTTTCGCCAATTCCTCAGGCGCCGTGCGGCGCTCGCCGTCAATGCCAGCTCGACTGAGGCACATTCGCCGTAACACGAGGAAGCCGACGAGGCGGCACGCCCGCCGCGGTCGCGGCTGCTATCTTGGACGTCTTGACGGTCGATGTCAGACCAAATCAACGACTCCGCGCACCCGACGCGACTCCGGAGGGACGATGCCGCGCCAGGTCCGATCCGAAGCCACTCGGCGCAAGATCCTCGATGCGGCCACCGAGGTGTTCGGCGAAGTCGGGTATGCCGCCGCCGGGTGGGGGGCGATCATCGAGCGGACGGGGATGACCAAGGGCGCCCTCTATCACCACTTCGATTCGAAGGAATCGTTGGCGTCCGACATCCTCAAGGAAGGCTCCGATACGCTTCTCACCGCCTTTCGAAACGTATGTGGGCCGTCATCGCCGGGGCTGGAGAACCTGCTGCACGGCGCCTTCACCATTGTCGTAGTGCTGAATTCGGACAAGATGGTTCGCACGGCCGAGCAATTGGCTTCTGCCTTAAGCGGATTGAATGAGGCCGCCGCGAGCTTCTACGCGGACCTGGCGGCCAAGATCGCCGACGAGGCCAGGCGGGCGATCAGTGAGGGAGACCTCCGCGAGGAGGTCGACCCCGAGGTGCTCTCCGAGTTCCTCGTCGGTGCCATGTTCGGAACGCGGTTGGTGTTCAATGCGATAGCCCGGCGCGACCCGAACAGGGGAGTCGCCAACGATATCGCCGGGCGCCTGCGTCAGATCTTGGAACTGTTGCTGCCCGGCACCGTCACGGAAGCCTCGCTCCCTTATTTCCGGCAATTCCTCGATCGCGAAGTAATGCGCCATGCCCCGGCGATTGCCACCCGTCCCGACGCCCCCGTGGAACCCCTGAACGGTTGATGCCCGCGGGCCTCGAACGCAAAAGCGGATGCGCCAACAGGGTTTTCGCTCACCCGCTGATGAGCTCCGGCGGTCTGCCGCGCCGCGGTTAGCGGTCGTCCATCCACAACTGCTCGGTCAGATCCTGGAACGTCGCGAGAACGAACTGGTCGTCGGCTCGCATCGCCGCCGATTTGCTCATCAGGGCCCGAACCACCGAACCGTCTTTGTGCGCCAGCTCGACGACCATGTTCGCCAGGGACTGAACGACCGATAACAACGAATCCGAGGCCGGCACCTGATGGAAGATCTGATCGAACCGCAGCGACAAGACCTCTTCCGGCTCGTAACCCATCATCTCGGCGAACGCGGCATTGGAAAACAGGATGCGGCCGTCATTTCCGATGGCCAGCACGGGGATCGGGATCCGCTCGAGCACAACCAATGCGGGCAGCTGCTTCAGGGCCGTCATCGGCGAGTCCCCGTCTTGCCCAGTACGTCGTCGGTCCACCGGCCGATTATGCCGCATAACATAGGCTATACACGAGATCTTTTCGCGGATGCGGCCGCCGGAACGGGCGGCTCGTTGCCGTTCCTTCGCTCGACGTTCGTGGCTCGGCAGGCCGCCTACTTGCCTTCGGGAAGCGCCGTCGGTGTAGCGGCTCCGCAGAATCCGCTGACGAGGATGTCGACGCGGGCGGCGTGATGGTCCGGGCGTAACCGCGCGCCGCGCTCCAGGGTGACCAGCCCGTGCAGGGCCGCCCAAACCACCTCGGTCAGCGTGTCGGGGTCCCGCGGGCCCGCGACCAACTCGACCGCCGCGCGCAGTTCGGCGAAGGCCGCCGTCAGCTCGGCCGGGGTGTCCGCCGCGGCGAACGGCAGCGTTGTTGCGCGGGTGAACATCGCGTCGAACAGTGCGGGATTGTCTCGGGCGAACCCGATGAACGCCTGGGCAACTCGCGTTAGGGCGTCCCGGCCGTCGGTGGCGCCCCCTCGCGCGGCGCCGAGCGCGTCCGCGAGTTCGGCGAATCCCTCGACGGCGACCGAAGCGGCGATGTCCTCCATGCCCGAGAAGTGCTTGTAGAGCACCGGTTGGCTGTACTCGATCTCGGCGGACAGCCGACGGGTGGTGACGGCGTCCCAACCCTCTTCCTCGGCCAGCTTGCGCGCCGTAGCGGTGATCAGCCGACGACGGGCGGCTCGCTCGCGCGCCCGGCGATCTTCGATGGCCATCCCGCTATGTTAGCGCCGATATTAAAACTAGCGCCGCTATTGACACGCGCGCCCGCGGGGGTTAGCGTCGCTAACGTCTACCGGAGACGAGGGGGTGCGCATCATGATCGCCACGTTGTTCGCGGCCATCGCGGTGCTGGGTACCGCGGTGGTCTACGGCACCGACGTGTTCTGCGCGGCGGTGCAGCGGCCCGCGCTGGCCCGCGTCGACGGCCGGTCCCTGCTCGCGGTGATGGGCAACATCCACCGCTACGGAGACCGCCGCATGCCGGTGCCCGGGGTGCTCGGCCTGGCCGCCGCGGCGGTCAGCGCGGCATTTGCCGCCCTGGCCGGCCGCTGGGGGCAAGCCGGCGCGGCCGCCGCCGCCGTCGCCCTGCTGCTGGTGTGGCTGCTGGTCTATCTGCGGGTGAGCGCGCCGATCAACCGCCAACTCACTGCCGGAGTGGACCAACCCGGGCTGCCGATCGATGCCCAAGCGCTGCAACGTAACTGGGACAAGGTGATCGCAATCAGGGCGAGCCTGCAGGGCCTGGCCGTCGCGGCGTTGTGCCTGGCGCTGGTGATCTGACGTGGAAGGGGAATCGGGACCATGACCATAGGCAAGAACGTCGGGCGCCTGGTGATGCGCGCGGCGCCGCTCTTCAACGCGCCGGTCGCCGCGATAGCGGCCTCGCCGCGCTTCGGCTCCGCAATCAGGCGCAGCATCACGCTCGTGACCTACACGGGCCGACGTACGGGACGGACGTTTTCGATTCCGGTGGCCTACCGCCGCCGCGGCGACGATATCGAGATCGCGGCCAACATGCCTGACGCCAAGACGTGGTGGCGCAACTTTGTCGGCGATGGCGCTCCGGTGTCGCTGACCCTCGATGGCGCCGAACGGACCGGGCATGCCGTCGCGCACCGGGACGCCAACGGGCGCGTCACCGTGCGGGTGCGCCTGGACGGCAGCTAGTCGGCTTGGTAGCGCGGGAAGACGCCGGCCGGCGCCGGCAGCGCCGTGCCGGGCGCCAGCCGGTTGCCGATCGCGTCGAAGCTGCGCTGTTCGGGCGTTTGGCCGAGCAGATCCAGTAGCTTGCCCGCCGAATCGGGCATGACCGGCTGAATCAACAGCGCCGCGATGCGAACAGCTTCACACGTCGTGTAAAGCACTGTCGCGAAGCGCTTTTGGTCCGCCTCCGAGTCGCTCTTGCGCAACACCCATGGCTGCTGCGCCGAGAAATATCGGTTGGCCGCGCCAAGCATCAGCCAGATCGCTTCCAGCCCCAGGTGCATGGCCTGCCCGTCGAAGCTGGCGCGCACCCGTTCCAGCAGGCCGTCGGCCGTCGCCAGCAGGTCGGCGTCGTCGGCGGTGAATTCGCCGGGGGTCGGTACGACGCCGTCCAGGTTCTTGGCCACCATGGACAGCGACCGCTGGGCCAGGTTGCCCAGCTCGTTGGCGAGGTCGGTGTTGATGCGCGTGATGATGGCTTCTTCGCTGTAGCTGCCGTCCTGGCCGAACGGGACCTCGCGCAACAGGAAATAGCGCAGCTGATCCACGCCGAACGTATCGGTCAGGGCGACCGGGTCGACGATGTTGCCCAGAGACTTGCTCATCTTCTCGCCCCGGTTGAGCAGGAACCCGTGCGCAAAGACTCTGCGCGGCAGCTCGATCCCGGCAGACATCAGAAACGCCGGCCAGTAGACCGTGTGGAACCGGATGATGTCTTTCCCGATCATGTGCAGATCGGGGGGCCAGTAGCGGCGGAACAGCTCCGAGTCGGTGTCGGGGTAGCCCACCCCGGTCAGGTAGTTGGTCAGCGCGTCGACCCAGACGTACATGACGTGATCGGGATGGTCGGGCACTTTCACGCCCCAGTCGAAAGAGGTGCGCGAGATCGACAGGTCGCGCAGGCCGCCGGAGACGAAGCTGACCACTTCGTTGCGTCGCGCTTCGGGGGCGATGAAGTCGGGGTTGGCCTCGTAGTGGGCCAGCAGCCTGTCGGCATACGCCGACAGCCGGAAGAAATACGTCTGCTCTTCGGTCCAGGTCACGGGGGTGCCGGTCTCGACGGCGACCCGGGTGCCATCGACCACAGCGGTCTCCGATTCGACGAAGAACCGCTCGTCGCGCACCGAATACCAGCCGGAATAGCTGTCCAAGTAGATGTCTCCGGCGGCATCCATCCGCCGCCAGATCTCCCTGGATGCCTCGTGGTGGTCGGGGTCCGTGGTTCGGATGAACCGGTCGAAGGAGATGTTCAGCCTCTCCTGCAGCCGTTGGAACACATCGGAATTGCGCCGCGCCAGCTCGGCGGTCGGGAGGCCTTCCGCCGCCGCCGTCTCGAGCATCTTGAGGCCGTGCTCGTCGGTGCCGGTCAGGAAACGCACGTCGAAGCCGTCGAGCCGCTTGAACCGGGCGATGGCGTCGGTGGCGATGTACTCATAGGCGTGCCCGACGTGCGGTTTGCCATTTGGGTACGTGATCGCGGTGGTGACGTAGAAGGGCCTCATCGTGAGTCCACCTTATTGTGTGCGCGTGAGCTCCAGCCGACGACAACGAGAAGCGCCGCCCGCCCCCGAACCGCTGGCGCCCCTGGTCGACGCCCACACCCACCTCGACGCCTGCGGTGCGCGGGACGCCGGGGACGTGCGCGCGATCGTGGACCGCGCCGCGGCGGTCGGGGTGGGGGCGGTGGTCACCGTCGCCGACGACCTGGACTCGGCGCGCTGGGTGACACAAGCCGCCGGCTGGGATCCGCGGGTGTATGCCGCGGTGGGGCTGCACCCGACCCGCGCCGACGCGTTGGACGACGACGCCCGCGGCGAAATCGAGCGGCTGGTGGCGCATCCCAGGGCGGTGGCCGTCGGAGAGACCGGGCTGGACCTGTATTGGCCGGGGCGCCTCGACGGATGCGCACAGTCCGACACCCAGCGGGAAGCCTTCGCATGGCACATCGACCTGGCCAAACGGTGTGGAAAACCGCTGGTGATCCACAACCGCGAGGCCGACGCGGAAGTGCTCGACGTGCTGGCGGGCGAGGGGGCTCCCGACATCGTGATCTTCCATTGCTTCTCGTCGGATGCCGCGATGGCCCGCCGCTGCGTGGACGCCGGATGGCTGCTCAGCCTGTCGGGAACGGCGAGCTTCCGCAACGCCCGCGACTTGCGGGAAGCCATCCCGTTGATACCGCTGGAGCAGCTTCTCGTGGAAACCGATGCGCCCTTCTTGACGCCGCACCCCTTCCGCGGGTCGCCGAACGAGCCGTACTGCCTTCCTTATACTGTGCGGGCGGTCGCCGAACTGATGGGTCGTCCCGCCGAAGAGCTGGCTCAGGCCACCACGAGCAACGCTCGGCGGGTCTACGGGCTGGCTCCCGGCTAATCGGGCAAAAGGGACGATTCCGCTAACAAAAACTCGCGCCGGAGTTGCTCAACATTGGCCGGTTCGTTACCGTCTTGTGATCGAAAGGCCTTCGGGCCCTTATTTGTCGCTTGGTGCTAATAGGTCGTTGGAGTGCATGCTGTGGTCGGGATAGACGCGCGTTGACTGTATTAACAAAACTTCATCAGACACCGTCTCCGATGTTGCGGCTCGTGGTCGGAGGGCTGCTGGTAGTCCTGGCATTCGCCGGTGGATTCGCAGTCTCCGCGTGCAAGACGGTGACGCTGACCGTCGACGGAATCGCCATGCGGGTGACGACCATGAAATCGCGAGTGATCGACATCGTGCAGGAGAACGGCTTCGCCGTCGACGAGCGTGACGACCTGTACCCCGCCGGAGACGTCAAGGTGCACGACGCCGCCAACATCGTCTTGCGCCGCAGCCGGCCGCTGCAGATCTCGCTGGACGGCCACGACACCAAGCAGGTGTGGACGACGGCATCCACCGTCGACGAGGCGCTGGCCCAGCTCGCCATGACCGACACCGCCCCGGCCGCGGCCTCCCGCGGCAGCCGGGTCCCGCTGGCCGGGATGGCGCTGCCCGTCGTCAGCGCGAAGACGGTCCGCATCACCGACGGCGGCGCGACACGCACGGTGCACCTGCCGGCACCGAACGTCGCGGGCCTGCTGAGCGCCGCCGGCGCCCCGCTCCTCGAAGGCGACCAGGCGGTGCCGAGCGCGTCGTCGCCCATCGTCGACGGCATGGAGATCCAGGTGACCCGCAACCGCATACAGCGGGTCACCGAGCGGATGCCGTTGCAGCCCAACGCCCGTCGGGTCGAGGACCCGAACATGAACATGAGCCGCCAGGTGGTCGAAGACCCGGGCAGCCCGGGCACCCAGGACGTCACGTTCGCGGTGGCCACCGTCAACGGCGTCGAGACCGGCCGGTTGCCGATCGCCAACACGGTGATCACCCCGGCCCGTGAGGCCGTCGTGCGGGTCGGAACCAAGCCCGGCACGGATGTGCCACCGGTCACCAACGGGAACATCTGGGACGCGATCGCGGGCTGCGAGGCCGGCGGGAACTGGGCGATCAACACCGGCAACGGCTACTACGGCGGTGTGCAGTTCGACCAGGGCACCTGGGAGCGTAACGGCGGGCTGCGGTTCGCCGCGCGCGCCGACCTGGCGACTCGGGAGGAGCAGATCGCCGTCGCAGAGGTGACGCGGGAGCGCCAGGGCTGGGGCGCGTGGCCGGTGTGCAGCGGAAGAGCTGGTGCGAACTGACAATCCGGCTGCTCGGTCGCACCGAGATCAGGCGGCTTGCCAGAGACCTTGACTTTCGGCCACGGAAATCCCTCGGTCAAAACTTCGTCCACGACGCCAACACGGTCCGTCGGATCGTCTCGATTGCCGGCGTCGGCCGTTCCGACCACGTCCTCGAGGTCGGTCCCGGCCTGGGCTCGCTGACGCTGGCATTGCTGGACCGCGGTGCCACTGTCACCGCCGTCGAAATCGACCCCGTGCTGGCCGATCGGTTGCCGCAAACCGTCGCCGAACACTCGCACCGCGAGATCCACCGGCTCACCGTGCTCAATCGCGACGTCTTGACGCTGCGCCGCGACGAGCTCGCCGCGCAGCCCAACGCGGTCGTCGCCAACCTGCCCTACAACGTCGCGGTGCCGGCGCTGCTGCATCTGCTCGCCGAGTTCCCGTCCATCCAGACCGTGACCGTCATGGTGCAGGCGGAGGTGGCCGAACGTCTGGCCGCCGAGCCCGGCGGCAAGGAGTACGGCGTGCCCAGCGTCAAGGTCCGCTACTTCGGCGCGGTTCGGCGGTGTGGCATGGTGTCGCCGACCGTCTTCTGGCCCATTCCCCGCGTCTATTCCGGGCTCGTGCGCATCGACCGCTACGCCACCCCGCCGTGGCCCACCGACGAAGCCTTCCGCCGTCAAGTGTTCGAGCTGGTCGACATCGCGTTCGCGCAGCGGCGCAAGACGGCTCGCAACGCGTTCGTGCAGTGGGCCGGCTCGGGCAACGAGTCGGCGAACCGGCTGTTGGCCGCCAGCATCGACCCGGCCCGTCGCGGTGAGACGCTGTCCATCGAGGACTTCGTGCGGCTGTTGCTGCGATCGAGCGAACCGGCCGACACCGCCGCCGCGGACGGCCCGCCCCCGGCCCAACAGCAGCCTTCCCCGAGCTGACGGCGGCGGCCGCGGCGTCTCCGGGCGCCGCTGCGTGTAGTTGGCCGGTTGCAGCGATAGTCTGCTGCGGTGGTTGACAATGTCTGACGGCAACACCGCCGCCCAGTGGGTGCCCACCGGGTCGGTCACCGTTCGAGTTCCCGGGAAGGTCAACCTGTATCTGGCGGTCGGTGATCGCCGCGAGGACGGCTATCACGAGCTGACGACCGTTTTTCAGGCCGTTTCCCTGCTCGACGAGGTGACGGTCCGCAACGCCGACGTGCTGTCGCTCGAGCTCGTCGGCGAGGGTGCCGACAAACTGCCCACCGACGAACGCAACCTCGCCTGGCAGGCCGCCGAGCTGATGGCCGAACATGTCGGCCGGGCGCCCGACGTCTCGATCATGATCGACAAATCCATCCCGGTGGCCGGCGGGATGGCCGGTGGCAGCGCCGATGCGGCGGCCGTGCTGGTCGCCATGAACTCGCTGTGGGAATTGAACGTGCCCCGCCGCGATCTGCGCATGCTCGCCGCGCGGTTGGGCAGCGACGTCCCCTTCGCGCTGCACGGCGGGACCGCGCTGGGCACCGGCCGCGGCGAGGAGCTGGCCACCGTCCTGTCCCGCAACACCTTTCACTGGGTGCTGGCGTTCGCCGACGGGGAGCTGCTCACCCCGGCGGTGTTCCGAGAGCTGGACCGGCTCCGGGAAGCGGGGGACCCGCCCCGGCTCGCCGGGCCCGGCCCCGTGTTGGCGGCCTTGGCGGCGGGCGACCCCGAACAGCTGGCTTCGCTGCTGGGCAACGAGATGCAGGCCGCCGCGGTCAGCCTGAACCCGAGGCTGCGTCGCACCCTGCGGGCCGGGGTGCAGGCCGGCGCCCTGGCGGGCATCGTGTCCGGCTCGGGCCCGACGTGCGCCTTCCTGTGCGCCTCGGCGGCCTCGGCGGTCGACGTCGGCACCGAGATATCCGGCGCGGGCGTCTGCCGCACGGTGCGGGTCGCCAGCGGGCCGGTGGCCGGTGCGCGCGTGGTTCCGGCCCCGACCGAAGTGTGAAAATCGCCCCAAAACGCGCATTCGTTTGGGCAGTTCCCTAAGAGGAGTTTAAGATAATGCGCGGTGACGGGTAGCGCTGAGCAAGACCATTCATTTCAGTCGTCCGCCGGGGTCCCCGGCGGACGACTGATACTTCGGGTCCACCGGCGAGTGCCGGGCCCGATTCGCGCCGACTCATCGCCGATTCGAGACCTAACCGCAGCCCGACTGTGTTTGCGTGCCTGCTCCCAAGTGTTACCCAGTGGGCGGAATATGAGATCCCGGGCGTTGGGGCGAGAGCCTGGACCGAGGAGGTTTGTGTGAGCAGGTTTACCGAGAAGATGTACCGCAATGCCCGCGCCGCGACGACGGGCATGGTCACCGGTGAACCACACGAACCGGTCCGGCACACCTGGGGCGAGGTGCACGAGCGCGCTCGTCGCATCGCGGGCGGGCTGGCCGCCGCCGGCATCGGCCTCGGCGACGCCGTCGGTGTCCTGGCCGGCTTCCCGGTGGAGATCGCCCCGACGGCGCAGGGCCTCTGGATGCGTGGCGCCAGCCTGACGATGCTGCACCAGCCCACCCCGCGCACCGACCTGGCCGTGTGGGCCGAAGACACCATGAACGTCATCGGCATGATCGAGGCCAAGGCCATCGTCGTCTCCGAGCCCTTCCTGGTGGCCATCCCCGTGCTCGAGGAGAAGGGCATCAAGGTCCTCACCGTCGCCGACCTGCTGGCGTCGGATCCGATCGAGCCCATCGAGGTCGGCGAGGATGACCTGGCGCTGATGCAATTGACCAGCGGCTCGACTGGATCCCCCAAGGCGGTCCAGATCACCCACCGCAACATCTACTCCAACGCCGAGGCGATGTTCATCGGCGCCAAGTACGACGTCGACAAGGACGTCATGGTCAGCTGGCTGCCCTGCTTCCACGACATGGGCATGGTCGGCTTCCTGACCATTCCCATGTATTTTGGCGCGGAGCTGGTCAAGGTCACCCCGATGGACTTCCTGCGCGACACGCTGCTGTGGGCCAAGCTCATCGACAAGTACCAGGGCACCATGACCGCGGCGCCCAACTTCGCCTACGCGCTGCTCGCCAAGCGGCTGCGCCGCAACGCCAAGCCCGGCGACTTCGACCTGTCCACCCTGCGCTTTGCGCTCTCCGGTGCCGAGCCCGTCGAACCGGCCGACGTGGAGGACCTGCTGGACGCGGGCAAGCCGTTCGGCCTGAATCCGTCGGCGATCCTGCCGGCTTACGGGATGGCCGAGACCACGCTGGCCGTGTCGTTCTCGGAGTGCAACGCCGGTCTGGTCGTCGACGAGGTCGACGCCGACCTGCTCGCCGCCCTGCGCCGCGCCGTGCCCGCCACCAAGGGCAACACGCGGCGGCTGGCCACGCTCGGCCCGCTGCTGCAGGACCTCGAGGCACGCATCATCGACGAGAACGGCGAGGTGATGCCCCCTCGCGGTGTCGGTGTCATCGAGCTGCGCGGCGAGTCGCTGACGCCCGGCTACCTGACCATGGGCGGCTTCATCTCGGCGCAGGACGAGAACGGTTGGTATGACACCGGCGACCTCGGTTACATGACCGAGGAGGGCCACGTCGTGGTGTGCGGCCGCGTCAAGGATGTCATCATCATGGCCGGCCGCAACATCTATCCCACCGACATCGAGCGGGCCGCCTGTCGCGTCGAGGGGGTGCGCCCCGGGTGCGCCGTCGCGGTGCGTCTGGACGCGGGCCACTCACGCGAGACGTTCGCCGTCGCCGTCGAGTCCAACGCCTGGCAGGACCCGGTGGAGGTGCGCCGCATCGAGCACCAGGTCGCCCGTGAGGTGGTGGCCGAGGTCGACATGCGGCCGCGCAACGTGGTGGTCCTCGGGCCGGGCACCATCCCGAAGACGCCGTCGGGCAAGCTGCGCCGGTCGCACTCCGCCACGCTCGTCACGTAGGCCTTGCCGCGTCGGTCTCGCCGCGTTGAGTGTGCGGCCAGGGCGGCGACACGCCGTGGCAGTCCGCCCTGAGCGCGCACCCGTGGGTGTTCACCAGGCGTGGACGCGGTTCTGCGCCGGCTCCAGCCCGAGTTCGATGAGCAACTCGGTCGCGTCCGCGGCCTGCTCGCAAATGGTGGGCACCTCGCCGCGCTCGGCGGGGGAGAAGTTCTCCAACACGAACGCCGCCGGGTCCTTGCGTCCCGGCGGGCGGCCGATCCCGATGCGGACCCGCTGAAACTCCTTGGTGCCGAGCGCGGCCGCCACCGAGCGCAGCCCGTTGTGGCCGCCCTCGCCGCCGCCGATCTTGAGCCGGATGCGGCCGAAGTCAAGGTCGAGGTCGTCGTGGATGACGACGATGTCCTCCGGGGCCACCGAGTAGAACTTTGCCAGCGGCCCGACCTGGCGGCCGGATTCATTCATGTAGCAGCGCGGCTTGGCCACCAACACCGGATGCCCGGCCAGCCGGCCGCTGACCACCTCGGCGCCGGAACGCTTGTGCACCTTGAACTTTGAGCCGAGCCGGTCGGCGAGCAGGTCGGCGACCATGAACCCGATGTTGTGCCGGGTCCGGGCGTAGTTGTCTCCGGGGTTGCCCAGGCCGACCACCAGCAACGGCTCGGCCACGTTTCGATCCGCCTACTCGGACTCGCCCGCGGCGGCCTCGGCCTCGCCGGCTTCCTCTTCCGCCGGGGCTTCTTCGCGCTCGGCGACCTCGCCCGCGCCCTCTTCCTCGAGTTCCTCGGCGGTCGGCGCCATCACCACGTTGACCACCAGCATTTCCGGGTCGGAGATCAGGTTGACGCCCCGCGGCAGGGTGATCCGGCCGGCGGTGAACTGGGTGCCCGGTTCGGCGTCCTCGACCGACACGGTGACGTGCTCGGGAATCGACAAGGCCTCGGCCTCGATCTCGATGGTGTTGGTTTCCTGGGTGACCAGGGTGCCGGGTGCGGCGTCGCCCTCGACGACGACGGTGACCTCCACGACGACCTTCTCGCCGCGGCGCACGACCAGCAGGTCGGCGTGCTGAATGGTGCGACGGATCGGGTGGATGTCGAGCGCCTTGGTCAGGGCCAGCTGTTCCTTGCCGTCGATGTCCAGGGTCAGCACCGCGTTGGTGCCCGCGTGCCGCAGCACCGCGGCGAAGTCGTGGCCGGGCAATTCCAGGTGTTGCGGGGCGGCGCCGTGGCCGTAGAGGACGGCGGGAATCTTGCCTTCGCGGCGGGCCCGGCGGGACGCGCCCTTGCCGGTCTCGGTTCGTACCGTGGCGGTGAGTTGGTTGCCTGCGGACTTGGCCATCGTGTCGCTCCTGTGTGCTCTTCAGTGTGGGGCACGGCCAGGATCGCGACAGTTCGTCGGTCTCCGTCGATAACGGTGCTGGCTGGCCAGCCACCCTCGCCGTGACGCCCGGTCAGGTTAGCGCATCCGCACCTCAGAGCGGAAATTTGGCGCCGGCGAGCTGCTCGGACAGCTCCCACAGCGCCGCCGCCATCCCCGGGTCCTGCGCCCGCCGGCTGCGCGCCACGGGTTGGCTGCGGCCGAACTGGCCGAATCGCGGCCCGACGAACGTGTTGCCGGGCAGGTCCTGCGACGCCGCGTATAGCGTCTGCCGCGCGCCGAAGTCGGCGTTGGTGGCGACCACCCGGGTGATCGCCGACATCATCGCGTCGCCCAGCTTGCGCCCGGAGGCCCCCTGCAGGTTGGTGTGCGAGTAGCCGGGGTGGGCGGCCAGCGCGCGCAGCCTGGAACCGGCCGAATCCAGGCGTCGCTGCAGCTCGCTGGTGAACAGCAGGTTGGCGAGCTTGGACTGGCTGTATGCCAGCCAGGGCGAGTAGCGCCGCGTCTTCCAGTTCAGGTCATCGAGACTGATCCGGCCCGCCCAGTGCGCCATCGACGACACGGTGACCACCCGATCGGTGAGTTTGGGCAGCAACAGGTTGGTGAGCGCGAAATGCCCGAGGTGGTTGGTGCCGATCTGGCTCTCGAAGCCGTCGACCGTCTGCGCGTAGGGGGCGGCCATGATGCCCGCGTTGTTGATCAGCACGTCGACCTTGTCGACGCCCTCGGCGAATTCGCGCACCGACGACAGATCCTGCAAATCGAGTGAGCGCACCTCGACCGGGCCGGTCTGGGAGCCCCTGATCTGCAGCGCGGCCTTCTCACCCTTGCGGATGTCGCGGACCGCCATGACGAGCGTGGCGCCCCGCCGCGCCAACTCTCGGGCGGTCACCGCGCCCAGGCCGCTGTTGGCCCCGGTGACGATGACGGTGCGCCCGGCGAACGAGGGCAGGTCTGCGGCGGTCCAGTTCGTCATGGCTGACGAGCCTATCGGCACGCTCCCAGCACGCCGAGATTGCCGCCAGGGCTGCGGTTCGGCCGCCGACTACGACCATGACGGCAATCTCGCTGAACACGAACCGCCGCTACTTCGCGGCGACGACGAACCCTCGCATGATCGCCTCGATGTCGGAGGACTGCTCGACCGCCTGGTTGGCCAGGCCGGTGATGGTGAGCTGAACCAGGTATCGCTGGCGGGCGGGCGGCGAGCCGGTGGCGATGACGATCCGGTTGAAGCTGTGCAGCCGCGTGCCATCCAAGTCGTAGCTGCCCTGGATCATCGACGAGGGGAAGCCGTTGTACGGCGTCGTCGAGGCGTCGAGCTGCTTGAAATTTTCGAACAGCTGGGCGTCGTCGTTGCCGTGCTGGATCACCTGGGCGGGATCGAAATCACCGTTCAGCTTGAACACCACAAGCCTGGCCGTCGGATACTTGCCGCCCTTGGACAGCATCAGCGTCTCCGGGGCGATGTGCGGATTGCTCGCCGCCGACCACCCCGGGGGCGTCGGGATCGACACCGTCAGGTCGGGCAGGTTGCCGGGCGCCACTTGCTGGCCGGTGACGCCGATGTTCTGCAGATACTGCGACAGGGGCACCGGTTTTGCGACCCTCGTCGTGGTGGTCGTGGTTGCCGACGTCGTCGACCAGATCGATTGGTAGTCAGGCGTTTTCGGGCCGCATGCCACCGCGGGCAGTGTCAGCGCAATGGCCGCGGCCGCACACGCACGTCTCACAGAATCTCGCGGACGGCGTCGACCGGGCGAGCCAGCCGGGCGCCCTTCGGCGTGACGACGAACGGCCGCTCGATCAGGATCGGATGTTCGACCATGGCGTCGAGTAGCTGGTCGTCGGTCGCGTCGGCGAGGTTGAGTTCGGCGTACAGCGGTTCCCGCTTGCGCACAGCGGTCCGCACGTCGATCCCGGCGTCGTTGATCATCTGCACAAGTTTTTCGCGCGATGGCGGGTTCTTCAGGTACTCGATAATCGTCGGCTCAAACCCGTTGTCCCGCAACAAGTCCAGCGTCTTGCGGGAGGTGCTGCACTTGGGGTTGTGGTAGATGACGGTATCGGCCATCTACGCGTCCCCGTCGAACAGCCCCGTCACCGAACCGTTTTCGAAGACGGCGCGAATGGTGCTGGCCAGTAGCGGCGCGATGGACAAGACCGTGAGCTGGGGGAAACGCTTCTCCTCGCCGATCGGCAGCGTATTCGTGACGATCACCTCGCGGGCGCCGCAGGCGGCCAGCCGCTCGGCCGCCGGATCGGACAGCACGCCGTGGGTGGCCGCGATGACCACGTCGGCGGCCCCGTCTTCGCGCAACAGATTCACAGCGCCGGCGATGGTGCCGCCGGTGTCGATCATGTCGTCGATCAGCACACACGTGCGGCCTTCGACTTCGCCGACGACGCGGTTGGACACCACCTGGTTGGGCACCCGTGGGTCGCGGGTCTTGTGGATGAAGGCCAGCGGGACGCCGCCCAACGCGTCGGCCCATTTCTCGGCGATGCGCACCCGGCCGGAGTCGGGGGAGACCACCACCATGTTGCCGTCCGGATAGTTGTCCTTGATGTAGCCGGTCAGCAGGTTCTGGGCGCGCATGTGGTCGACGGGCCCGTCGAAGAAGCCCTGGATCTGATCGGTGTGCAGGTCGACCGTCACGATCCGGTCGGCGCCGGCGGTCTTGAGCAGGTCGGCGACCAGCCGCGCCGAAATCGGTTCGCGGCCGCGGTGCTTCTTGTCCTGCCGGGCGTAGGGATAGAAGGGGATGACCGCGGTGATCCGCTTGGCGCTGCCCCGCTTGAGGGCGTCGATCATGATCAGCTGTTCCATCAGCCAGTTGTTGACCGGCGCCGGATTGGATTGCAGGACGAAGGCGTCACAGCCGCGCACCGACTCCTGGAACCGCACGAAGATCTCGCCGTTGGCGAACTCCCGCGCCGTCTGAGCTGTGACGTGGACGTCGAGCTCCTTTGCCACCTGCTCGGCCAACTCCGGGTGCGCGCGGCCCGAGAACAGCATCAGGTTTTTTCGGTTGTCGGTCCAGTCGTGGCTCACCGCACTGCCCTCGTTTGGGATCGAAATGGAAGCCTCATCGTACGTAGCGAATCGTACGGAAACGCGGCCGGGTTACCAGGGACCAAATTCACGGTGTCTGTCCGGGCCCGGGTTGGTCTTCGGTCTTTTCGAGAGCCTTTTCGGCGGCTTCCGCGGCCGCGCTGCCCGGCCGTTTGCGCTGCACCCAGCCTTCGATGTTGCGTTGCGGACCCGCGGATACCGCCAGCGCGCCCGGCGGGACGTCTTCGCGGACCACGGTGCCCGCGCCGGTGTACGCCCCGTCGCCGACCGTCACCGGGGCGACGAACATGGTGTCCGACCCGGTGCGCACGTGCGAGCCGACCGTGGTGCGCGACTTGTTGGCGCCGTCGTAGTTGACGAAGACGCTGGACGCCCCGATGTTGCTGTGTTCGCCGATGTCGGCGTCGCCGACGTAGGTCAGGTGCGGGACCTTGGTGCCGGTGCCGATCGTGGAGTTCTTGGTCTCGACGAACGCCCCGAGCTTGCCGTCGTCGCCCAGCACCGTGCCGGGCCGCAGGTAGGTGTAGGGGCCGACCGTGGCGCCCGCACCGATGGACGACGACGTGCCGTGGGTGCGGATCACCGATGCGCCGTCGCCGACGGTGACGTCGGTCAGCGTGGTGTCCGGGCCGACGACGCAGTGGCCGCCGAGTTGGGTGCGCCCGAGCAACTGGGTGCCGGGGTGGATGACGGTGTCGCGGCCGATCGTGACGTCGATGTCGATCCAGGTGGTTGCGGGGTCGACGATGGTCACCCCGGCCAGCTGATGGGCGGCGATGATCCGGCGGTTGAGTTCGGCGCCCAGTTGTGCCAGCTGGACGCGGTTGTTCACGCCGGTCACCAGGGCGCTGTCGTCGACGTGCCGGGCGTGGATGGCCTCCCCGTCCCCGCGCAGGATGGCGATGACGTCGGTCAGGTAGAACTCCTGCTGAGCGTTGTTGGAGCTCAACCGGCTCAGCGCCGAGCGCAGCGCGTCGACGTCGAAGGCGTAGACCCCGGCGTTGACCTCACAAATTCCCCGCTGAGAGGGCGTCGCGTCGGCATGTTCCACGATCGCGGTGACCTCGTTGTCCTGGGTGCGCAGGATGCGGCCGTAGCCGGTGGGGTCGGCGAGCGTCGTGGTGAGCACGGTCGCGGCCGCCGACCCCGCGTTGTGCGTCGCGATCAGGTCGGCCACGGTGTCGGCGTCAAGCAGTGGCGTATCGCCGGAGGTGACGACGACCACGCCGGCGTAGTCCTCGGGCAACGCGGACAGGCCGCACCGGACGGCGTGGCCGGTGCCCAGCGGCCGGTCCTGAAGGGCGACGCCGATGGGACGTCCCAGAGCGTCGGCCGATTCGGCGACCACCGGCGCGATGCGCTGGTGATCATGGCCGAGCACCACGACCAGGTGTTGCGGCGCGACCTTGGTGATCGCGTGCAGCAGGTGGGACAACATGCTGCGGCCGGCGATCGTGTGCAGCACCTTGGGGGTGTCCGACCGCATCCGGGTGCCGGGCCCGGCCGCGAGCACCAGGACCGCGGTATCACCACGAGACGCCACGAGATCTCCTTTCGGCGCGAGCGACCGTGTCGGTACGCCGACACGCCGTCAAGCGTGTCATTCTGCGGACGCTCGCGGCAAAGGGCCACGCTTTCTGGGGCCCATTTTTGGGGCTCCGTCGCCAGGACTCGAACCTGAACTCTCAGAACCAAAATCTGATGTGCTGCCGATTACACCACGACGGATCGCAAGCCCCGTCGGCCCGCGCCACCAAGAGACTTTAGACGGTCTGCGGGGCGATCGCGGCGCCGTGGGAAAGACGGGCGGTTCGGTGCCGGCGAAGCTATACGCTGATTGACGTGGCTGTTCTCGATAAGGAGCCGGACAAGGAGGTCCGCGCGCCGCGCGCGCGGATGACCGGCAGCGAACGCCGACAACAACTCATCGGCATCGCGCGCTCGCTGTTCGCCGAACGCGGTTACGAGGGCACCTCGATCGAAGAGATCGCGCTGCGCGCCAACGTGTCCAAACCCGTCGTCTACGAGCATTTCGGGGGCAAGGAGGGCCTGTATGCCGTCGTCGTCGACCGGGAGATGTCGGCGTTGTTGGACGGCATCACGTCGTCGCTGACCAACAACCGGTCCCGGGTGCGGGTCGAGCGGGTCGCGTTGGCGTTGCTCACCTACGTCGAGGAACGCACCGATGGCTTTCGGATCATGATCCGGGACTCGCCGGCCGCGATCAGCTCGGGCACCTACTCAAGCCTGCTCAACGACGCCGTCAGCCAGGTCAGCTCGATCCTGGCCGGCGACTTCGCTCGTCGGGGCCTGGATCCGGACCTGGCGCCGCTCTACGCCCAGGCGCTGGTGGGCTCGGTGTCGATGACGGCGCAGTGGTGGCTCGACACCCGCGAGCCCAAGAAGGAAGTGGTCGCTGCGCACCTGGTCAACCTGATGTGGAACGGCCTGACCCACCTGGAGGCCGACCCCCGGCTGCAGGACGAGTAGCCCGGGGTGTGCTCGCGAGCGTAATCACACTGCGAAATCTGGCGAGATTTTTCGCAGTGCGGTTACGCTCGGCGCCGCGCCGTTAGCCGGTATCGCGGGCCAGCAGGTCGGCGATCGTCTCGCGGCGCACCAGTTCGCGGGTGCGGCCGTCCCTGACGCCGACCACGGCCGGCCGGCCGATCATGTTGTAGTTCGACGCCATGCTGTGGTGGTAGGCGCCGGTGCACGCCACGGCCAGCAGGTCGCCGGGGTGCAGGTCGGCGGGCAGGTCGATGTCGCGGGCGATCTCGTCGCCGGATTCGCAGTGCCGGCCGGCCACGGTGACGCGCTGCTTGAGGCCCAGCGCATGCCGGTTCGCCAACGCGACGGTGTAGCGGGCGCCGTATAGCGATACCCGAGGGTTGTCGCTCATTCCGCCATCGACGGCGACGAAGGTGCGGCCGCCGCATTGCGTCTTCACCGAGCACACGCGATACAGGGTGACGCCGGCCCGGCCGCTGATGGCCCTGCCGGGCTCGACCACGACCTTGGGTCGCGGGAAATGCTCGGCGGCGCAGGCCTCGTCCAGCGCGTCGTCGATGACGCGGGCGAGTTCGTCGAGGTCGAGCTCGGGATCGCCGGGAACGTAGGGGATGGCGTGCCCACCACCGAGGTTGAGCTCGGTGAGGATGACGCCGTGCCGGGCCCGGATGTCGGCCATGGCGGCGACCAGCCGGTGAGTCGCTTCGCCGTAGAGGGCGGGGTCGGTGACCTGCGAGCCGATGTGGCAATGCAGGCCGACCAGGTCGAGGATGGGATGCGCCAGCACCCGATTCACCGCCTCGGCGGTCTGGTCACCGGCGAGGGTGAACCCGAACTTCTGGTCGCTGATGCCGGTGGTGACCGCGCGGTGCCCGTGGATGTCGATGTCCGGTGTGACGCGGACGAGCACGGGCTGGCGCCGGCGGGCCAGGCCCGCGAGGTAGGCGATCTCCATGCACGAATCCACCACGATCCGACCGACCCCGACGCGCAACGCAGCGCGCAACTCCTCGGGCGACTTCGCGTTACCGTGCATGATGATCCGCGCCGGGTCGACCCCCCCGGCAAGGGCGACGGCCAGCTCACCGCCCGAGCAGACGTCGATACCGAGACCCTCTTCGCGGGCCCAGCGGGCGACCGCGGTGGTCAGCAGCGACTTTCCGGCGTAGACCACCTGAACGTCGCGCAGCGCCTTGCGATAGCGGCGGGCGCGGCGCCGGAAGTCGGTTTCGTCGACGACGTAGGCCGGCGTGCCGAACTCGTCGGCGATGTCGGCCAGTGGTACACCGCCGACGCGGAGCCGGCCCTCCTCGTCGGGGTGGGCGGTGATGGGCCAGATCGCGGGGTCGAACCGCGGGGGCGCCGCGTGGCCCAGGGACGGCAGGATGTCCAGCAATGTCATGAAACCAACGTGCGCCCGCAGCGGGTCGGGTGCCGCTTTCCTTACGAAGCCTTGACGTCTCCGGGCTCAATATTGACGAATCTTGGCGCCCCTAGAATGGATTCATCATGACCGCACCGGGGCCTGCTCGCCCAGAATCCCCGATCGCGGGGCTCGTTGAATTGGCGCTCACCGCGCCGACCTTCCAGCAACTGATCGACGACGCGGCCGAGCGCCCGGCCGAGCTTCACCTGGTGGGTCCAGCCGGCGCGCGGCTTTTCGTCGCCGGCGCGCTGGCGCGGTTGGGCCCTCTGCTGGTAGTCACCGCGACCGGGCGTGAAGCCGATGACCTGACCGCTGAACTGCGCGGCGTCTTCGGCGATGCCGTGGCGGCCTTTCCGTCCTGGGAGACGCTGCCGCACGAGCGGCTCTCGCCGGGCGTCGACACCGTCGGCGCCCGGTTGACCGTGCTGCGCAGGCTGGCTAATCCCGACGATGCACGGCTGGGCCCGCCGCTGCGGGTGGTGGTGACCGCGGTGCGCTCGCTGCTGCAGCCGATGACGCCGCAGCTGGGCCTGATCGAGCCGATCACGTTGAGCGTCGGCCGGGAGATCGCCTTCTCCGACGTCGTCGCCAGGCTGGTCGAGCTGGCCTACACCCGGGTCGACATGGTGGGCCGGCGCGGCGAGTTCGCCGTGCGCGGGGGCATCCTCGACGTCTTCCCGCCGACCGCCGAGCACCCGGTGCGCGTCGAGTTCTGGGGCGACGAGGTCAGCGAGATGCGGATGTTCGCCGTCGCCGACCAGCGCTCGATACCCGAGATCGAGATACAGACGGTGATCGCGGTGCCCTGCCGCGAGCTGCTGCTCACCGACGACGTGCGGGAGCGGGCCGCCGCCCTGGCCGCCCGGCATTCCACGGGCGAGCCCGCCATCACCGGCAGCGTCACCGACATGCTGGCCAAGCTGGCCGAGGGCATCGCGGTCGACGGCATGGAGGCGCTGCTGCCGGTGCTGCGGCCCGGCGAACACGTGCTGCTGACCGACCAGCTGGCCGAGGGCACGCCCGTGCTGCTGTGTGACCCCGAAAAGGTGCGCACCCGGGCCGCCGACCTGATCAAGACGGGCAGCGAATTCCTGGAGGCGTCGTGGTCAGTCGCCGCGCTGGGCACCGACGCGCCCGTCGACGTCGCGCAGTTCGGCGGATCGGGGTTCGCCGAACTCGACGACGTGCGCGCCGCGGCGGCCCGCGGCGGTCACCCGTGGTGGACGCTGAGTCAGCTCTCCGACGAGTCGGCCGTGGAACTGGACGTGCGGGCGGCGCCGTCGGCCCGCGGGCACCAACACGACATCGACGGCATCTTCGCGATGCTGCGTGCGCACGTCTCGACCGGTGGTTGCGCCGCGGTGGTCGCCCCCGGCGCCGGGACCGCCCACCGGGTCGTCGAGCGGCTCGCCGACTCCGACACCCCCGCCGCCATGCTGGAACCGGGCGCGACTCCGAAACCGGGTGTGGTCGGGGTGCTCAAGGGCCCGCTGCACGACGGTGTCATCGTCCCCGGCGCCAACCTGGTCGTCATCACCGAGACCGACCTGACCGGGAGCCGGGCCACGGCCGTCGAAGGCAAGCGGCTGGCGGCCAAGCGGCGCAACACCGTCGATCCGCTGGCGCTGACGGCCGGCGACCTGGTGGTGCACGACCAGCACGGCATCGGGCGGTTCGTCGAGATGACCGAGCGCACCGTCGGCGGCGCCCGGCGCGAATACCTGGTGCTGGAGTACGCGTCCAGCAAGCGCGGCGGCGGTTCGGACAAGCTGTACGTCCCGATGGACTCGCTCGACCAGCTGTCCCGCTACGTCGGCGGGCAGGCGCCGGCGCTGAGCAAGCTCGGCGGCAGCGACTGGGCCAACACCAAGACCAAGGCCCGCCGCGCCGTCCGCGAGATCGCCGGCGAACTCGTCGCGCTGTATGCAAAACGGCAGGCGAGCGCCGGGCACGCCTTCGCGCCGGACACCCCGTGGCAGGCCGAAATGGAGGACGCCTTCGGCTTCACCGAGACCGTCGACCAGCTCACC
This sequence comes from Mycobacterium sp. SMC-2, assembly GCF_025263485.1. Classification (NCBI taxonomy): domain Bacteria; kingdom Bacillati; phylum Actinomycetota; class Actinomycetes; order Mycobacteriales; family Mycobacteriaceae; genus Mycobacterium; species Mycobacterium sp. SMC-2. The sequence continues at coordinate 5,080,334 of NZ_CP079863.1, read as the reverse complement.
GCGATCCAAGAGGTCAAGGCCGACATGGAGAAACCGATCCCGATGGACAGGGTGATCTGCGGCGACGTGGGGTACGGCAAGACCGAGATCGCGGTGCGGGCGGCGTTCAAGGCGGTCCAGGACGGCAAGCAGGTCGCCGTGCTGGTGCCCACCACGCTGCTGGCCGACCAACACCTGCAGACGTTCACCGACCGGATGGCCGGCTTCCCGGTGACCGTCAAGGGGCTCTCCCGGTTCACCGACAACGCCGAGTCGCGCGCCGTGATCGAGGGCCTGGCCGACGGGTCGGTGGACATCGTGATCGGCACGCACCGGCTGCTGCAGACCGGGGTGCGCTGGAAGGACCTGGGCCTGGTGGTGGTCGACGAGGAGCAGCGCTTCGGCGTCGAGCACAAGGAGCACATCAAGTCGCTGCGCACCCACGTCGACGTGCTGACCATGAGCGCCACCCCCATCCCGCGCACCCTGGAGATGAGCCTGGCCGGGATCCGCGAGATGTCGACGATCCTAACGCCGCCCGAGGAGCGGTATCCCGTGCTGACCTACGTCGGACCGCACGACGACAAGCAGGTCGCGGCGGCCCTGCGGCGCGAGCTGCTGCGCGACGGGCAGGCCTTCTACGTGCACAACCGGGTCAGCTCCATCGACCGGGCGGCGGCCCGCGTCCGCGAGCTGGTGCCCGAGGCGCGGGTGGTCGTCGCGCACGGCCAGATGCCCGAGGAGCGGCTGGAACGCACCGTGCAGGGGTTCTGGAACCGCGAATACGACATCCTGGTGTGCACCACGATCGTGGAGACCGGGCTGGACATCTCCAACGCCAACACGCTGATCGTCGAGCGCGCCGACACCTTCGGCCTGTCCCAGCTGCACCAGCTGCGGGGCCGGGTCGGGCGCAGCCGCGAGCGCGGTTACGCCTACTTCCTGTATCCGCCGCACGCCCCGCTGACCGAGACGGCCTACGACCGGCTGGCGACCATCGCGCAGAACAACGAGCTGGGCGCGGGGATGGCGGTCGCGCTGAAGGACCTGGAGATCCGCGGCGCCGGCAACGTGTTGGGCGTCGAGCAGTCCGGGCACGTCGCCGGCGTCGGGTTCGACCTGTACGTGCGGCTGGTGGGCGAGGCCGTCGAGGCCTACCGCGCGGCCGCCGACGGCCAAACCGTGACCACGCCCGAGGAGCCCAAGGACGTGCGCATCGACCTGCCGGTGGACGCGCACCTGCCGCCGGACTACATCGGCAGCGACCGGCTGCGGCTGGAGGCCTACCGGCGGCTGGCGGCGGCGGCGGACGATGCGGCCGTCGACGCCGTGGTGGAGGAACTCGTCGACCGCTACGGCGCGCTGCCCGAACCGGCGCTGCGCCTGGTGGCGGTGGCGCGGTTGCGGCTGCTGTGCCGCGCCGCCGGCATCACCGAGGTATCGGCCCCGTCGGCGGCGACCGTGCGGCTCTCGCCGATGACGCTGCCCGACTCGGCGCAGGTGCGGCTCAAGCGGATGTATCCGGCCGCGAGCTACCGCGCCACCACCTCGACCGTGCAGGTTCCCATCCCGCGGGCCGGCGGCGTCGGGGCGGCGCGCATCCGCGATGTCGAGTTGGTGCAGATGGTGGCCAATCTGGTGACGGCGCTGCAAGGTAAGCCCCAGACCGATATTGGTATAACGGGGTCGTCACCCGCACCGATGGCCAGTGAGGAGCGGCAAGCGCGATGATCCGCGCCGGCGACGATGCAGTGGGGGCACGCCCCCAAAGGGAGGGACCCCCACCCGCTTGCGGGGGACGAAGCGATGAGAAGGAGCGACGCCTATGATCGTCGTCTTGTTCGACCCGCGTCGCCCGTCGCTGGTGCCGGTGGAGGCCATCGAACACTTGGCCGGAGAGGTGCAGTACACCGAGGAGATGCCCGTCGCGGTGCCGTGGTCGCTGCCCGCGGCGCGTCCGGTGCACTCCGGCGACGACGCGCCGGTGCTGCTGTCGTCGGATCCCGACCATCCGGCCGTCACCGCCCGGCTGGCTGCGGGCGCCCGGTTGATCTCCGCGCCGGAGACGCCGCGCGGCGAACGACTGGTCGACGTGGTCGCGATGATGGACAAACTGCGCACCGCCGGACCGTGGGAGAGCGAGCAAACCCACGACTCGTTGCGCAGGTTCCTGCTGGAGGAAACGTACGAGCTGTTGGACGCGGTCCGCAGCGGCAGCGCCGACCAGCTGCGTGAAGAACTCGGCGACGTGCTGCTGCAGGTGCTCTTCCACGCGCGCATCGCAGAGGACGCCCCGCAGCTGCCCTTCACCATCGACGACGTCGCCGTCACGCTGATGCGGAAGCTGGGCAATCGGGTCCCCGGTGTGCTTGCGGGCCAGACCATTTCGCTTCAGGAGCAGTTAGCGCAATGGGAAGAACGCAAGGCGGCCGAGAAGTCGCGAAAGTCGGTGATGGACGACGTGCACACCGGACAGCCGGCATTGGCGTTGGCGCAGAAGGTGATTCAGCGCGCCGAGAAGGCGGGCCTGCCCGCCGACCTCATCCCCGGCGAGATCACCTCCATCTCCGTGGCGGCCGACGGTGACGCGGAAGGCGCGTTGCGCTCGGCGGTTCTGGAGTTCGTGGACACGGTCCGCGAAGTCGAGCGGGCGATCGCCGCGACGCGCCGCGGCGTCGGTGTCCCGGAGGAGTTCGACGTGGCCCCCCTCGGGGAGATCACGGAAGACGAGTGGCGTGAGCACTGGCCATCGGGCGAGGCGCCCGATGCGTCCTCGGCGGGCGCCGTGGCCGACGACGCCTGAGCGCCAACGCGCGCAGCTAATGAAAATCAACTGAATACCTGCGTCGGGGCCCCGATGCGACCGGGCTGCTGCGCAACCCATGGGACGATGGTTGCGGAAGTTGGTGCAGGGGAGTTTGAGGAGCTTTAACCAGCATGGTGTCGCCGAGGCGTTGGCTGCGCGCGGGCGCCGTGATCGGCGCGACCGCGATGCTGATGGCCTCCAGTTGCACGTGGCAGCTCAGCCTCTTCATCCCGGAGGGTGTCCCGCCGCCGGCGGGGGCCCCGGTGCCGCCGGTGGACACGCACGCCAGCGGCCGCCCCGCGGACCAGCTGCGGGCCTGGGCCGAAGAGCGGTCGGCGGGGTTGGAGATTCCGGTCATCGCGCTGGAGGCGTACGCGTACGCGGCCCGGGTCGCCGAGGTCGAGAACCCCAAGTGCCATATCGCGTGGACCACGTTGGCGGGCATCGGGCAGGTCGAAAGCCACCACGGCACCTACCGCGGCGCGCGGCTGTCGCCCAACGGGGACGTGAGCCCCCCGATTCGCGGTGTTCGCCTGGACGGTAGCGGCGGCACCCTGCGCATCGTCGACAGCGAGGAACAGGCGACGGACGACGACGGGGTGGTGCGGGCCATGGGGCCGATGCAGTTCATCCCGGAGACGTGGCGGTTGTACGGTGTCGACGCCCACAACGACGGCCGCCTCAGCCCGGACAACATCGACGATGCGGCGCTCGCGGCGGCGGGTTACCTGTGTTGGCGGGGAAAGGATCTGGCGACACCTCGCGGGTGGATCACCGCGCTGCGGGCCTACAACAACTCGGGCGTGTACGCGCGGGCGGTGCGCGACTGGGCGACCGCTTATGCGGCGGGTCACCCGCTGTAGCAGGATGTATCAGGCTTTACGCTAACGGCGGCCCGAGGCCCAGCCAGGAACACAAGGAGAGACTCAGTGCCGATTATCGAGCAGGTCGGGGCCCGCGAGATCCTCGATTCCCGCGGTAACCCGACGGTCGAGGTCGAGATCGCCCTGATCGACGGGACGTTTGCCCGGGCGGCGGTGCCTTCCGGCGCGTCGACCGGTGAGCACGAGGCCGTCGAGTTGCGCGACGGCGGTGAGCGTTACGGCGGCAAAGGCGTACACAAGGCCGTGCAGGCGGTCCTCGACGAGATCGGCCCGGCGGTGATCGGCCTGGCCGCCGACGACCAGCGATTGGTGGACCAGGCGCTGGTGGACCTGGACGGCACCCCCGACAAGTCCCGGCTGGGCGGCAACGCGATCCTGGGCGTGTCGCTGGCCGTCGCCAAGGCCGCCGCCGATTCCGCCGAGCTGCCGCTGTTCCGCTACATCGGCGGGCCGAACGCGCACATCCTGCCGGTGCCGATGATGAACATCCTCAATGGCGGAGCCCATGCCGACACCGCCGTCGACATCCAGGAATTCATGGTGGCGCCGATCGGCGCCCCCAGCTTCAGCGAGGCGCTGCGCTGGGGCGCCGAGGTGTACCACTCGCTCAAGTCGGTGCTGAAGAAGCAGGGTCTCTCCACCGGCCTGGGGGATGAGGGCGGTTTCGCGCCCGACGTGGCCGGCACCACCGCGGCCCTGGACCTGATCGGCCAGGCCATCGAGTCGGCCGGTTTCAAGCTCGGCGTTGACGTGGCGCTGGCCCTGGATGCGGCGGCCACCGAGTTCTATAAAGACGGCACCGGATACACCTTCGAGGGCAGCACCCGCACGGCCGAGCAGATGGCGGAGTTCTATGCCGGACTGCTCGGCTCCTACCCGCTGGTGTCCATCGAAGACCCGCTGTCCGAGGACGATTGGGACGGCTGGGCGGCACTGACGGCGTCGATCGGCGACCGCGTGCAGATCGTCGGCGACGACATCTTCGTCACCAATCCCGAGCGCCTCGAAGAGGGCATCGAGAAGGGCGTCGCAAACGCGTTGCTGGTCAAGGTGAATCAGATCGGCACGCTGACCGAGACGCTCGACGCCGTCGCGCTCGCCCACCACAGCGGGTACCGCACGATGATGAGCCATCGCAGCGGCGAGACCGAGGACACCACGATCGCCGACCTGGCAGTGGCCGTCGGCAGCGGGCAGATCAAGACCGGCGCGCCGGCCCGCAGCGAGCGCGTCGCCAAGTACAACCAGCTGCTGCGCATCGAGGAGGCGCTCGGCGACGCCGCCCGTTACGCCGGCGATCTGGCGTTCCCGCGCTATACGCCGGAGGCCAAATAGCTTGCCCGCCAAGCCGGATCCGAAACGGCGCACCCCGGCATCGCGTCCGGGGAAGGCCGGTGATCCGGTTCGGCGCCGCCGCACGGCCAAGCCCTCTTCCAAGCCGTCTGGCACCGCGAAGAAGGCCGGCCCCCGGTCGGCTGCCGAGCATGTCGTCGAGCCCATCACGCGGCAGGCGGCCGAATCGCTCGAACAGCGGTCGGAGCAGCGGTTGGGTTTCACCGCGCGGCGGGCGGCGGTGCTGGCCGCGGTTGTCTGCGTGCTGACGCTGACCATCGCCGGCCCGGTACGCACCTACTTTGCGCAGCGCACCGAGATGAATCAGTTGATGGCAAGCGAGGCCGCCCTACGCCGTCAGATCGCCGACCTCGAGCAGAGGAAGGCCAAACTCGCTGACCCGGCCTACATCGCGGCGCAGGCCCGCGAGCGGCTCGGCTTCGTGAAGCCGGGCGACATCCCGTTCCAGGTTCAGCTTCCGGCCACGGCGGCGACTCCGTCCGAGCCGGGGGGCCAGGCGGCGAAGCCCGCCAGCACCGATCCGTGGTACACGTCGCTGTGGCACACCATCGCCGACGCGCCGCACCTGCCGCCGGCCAATGTGCCCCCGCCCGAACCTGGGCCCGCCGGCCCCGTTCCGCCGCCGAGCCCCACGGCGCCCGGTGGTTGATCGTGCCGACCTGGAGGCCGTGGCGCGTCAGCTCGGCCGTGAGCCGCGCGGCGTGCTCGAGATCGCCTACCGCTGCCCCAACGGTGAGCCGGGCGTGGTGAAGACCGCGCCGAGACTTCCTGACGGAACGCCGTTTCCGACGTTGTACTACCTGACACATCCGGTGCTGACCGCGGCCGCCAGCAGGCTGGAAGCGACCGGATTGATGCGCGAGATGTCCGAGCGGTTGCGGCATGACCCCGAATTGGCGGCCGCGTATCGGCGCGCCCATGAGTCGTACCTAGCCGAACGGGACGCGATCGAGCCGCTGGGGACGACGTTTTCCGGTGGCGGAATGCCGGACCGGGTGAAGTGTCTGCACGTGCTGATCGCGCATTCGCTGGCCAAGGGGCCGGGCTGCAACCCCCTCGGCGATGAGGCGCTGGCGATCCTGGCCCCCGAGCCCGCAATGGCCGGCATTCTGGTGGCCGGGCAATGGTGAGCCGGCTCGCCGGAATCGACTGCGGGACAAACTCGATTCGCTTGCTGATCGCCGACGTGCGCGACGGTCGGCTGCGCGACGTGCATCGGGAGACGCGGATCGTGCGGCTGGGCCAGGGTGTGGATGCGGCGGGTGAGTTCGCGCCGGAGGCGATCGCCCGGACCCGCGATGCGCTTGCCGACTACTCCGTCTTGCTGAAGCGGCACGGCGTCGAGCGGGTGCGGATGGTGGCCACGTCGGCGGCTCGTGACGTCGCCAACCGTGATGTCTTCTTTGCGATGACGGCCGAGGTGCTGGGCGCGGTGTTGCCCGGCGCGGTGGCGGAGGTGATCACCGGCGCAGAGGAGGCCTCGCTTTCGTTTCGTGGAGCCGTCGGCGAATTAGATTCCGCGGTGGGGCCTTTCGTCGTCGTTGACCTGGGTGGCGGCTCTACGGAGATCGTTGTCGGTGCGGATGCGGTGGTGGCGAGCTATTCGGCCGACATCGGCTGCGTGCGGCTGACCGAGCGTTGCCTGCACTCGGACCCGCCGACGCCCGACGAAGTGGAGGCGGCCCGCGGGGTGGTCCGCGAGCGCCTCGGCGTCGCGCTGGGCGTGGTGCCCGTGGAGGCGGCGCGAACCTGGGTCGGGCTGGCCGGAACGATGACGACGCTGTCCGCGCTGGCCCACAACATGACGGCGTATGACTCTGCGGCCATTCACCTTTCGCGCGTTTCCTGCAGCGACCTGCTGGCGGTGTGTGAGCGGCTGATCGCCATGCCGCGATCCGAGCGCGCGGCGCTGCCGCCGATGCACGAGGGGCGAGCCGACGTGATCGGCGGCGGCGCGATCGTGGTCGAGGAGTTGGCACGCGAGCTGCGTGCCCGGGCCGGTATCGATGAGTTGACGGTCAGCGAACACGACATCCTGGACGGCATCGTGCTGTCGATCGCCGGTTAAGTCACAGGGGTCACACCCGTCTCCGCGCCGGAGGAATCGACGATGTGCCCGCCTCACAGCGACAAGTGCGGGTGTCGGACCGGTATGCGATGGTGCGGCAATGAACCTTCAGGGAATCGAGCTGCGTTACGTGCTGACGATGCACCTTGCCCACAATGGGCCGGCGACCATTGCCGAAATGATCGAAGCCCTTACCGAACAGGGCTTTCAGATCCGCGGCAGGGCATCGAAGGTCATCTCGGACGCCCTGCGTTGGGAGATCGGCCGAGAGAGGGTGCGCCGCGTTGGCCGCGGCCGATACGGGCCAAGGGGCATCCCGCGCTCCACCGAGCACCGAATCCATCAGCGCGTGCTGGCGCTGCGTGAGGCGGCGCGTTGTCGCTGTGAGGCGGGCACATCGTCGATTCCTCGGGCGCAGGGGCGCAAGTGACAGATGTGACTATGCCCGTAGCCGCCCGCCGCGCGCCGCTGACTGGCGCCACCGCCGCGCACGACTGTGCGCTCAGGGCTTCCGGTGTGCAGTGAGGGCGGGGATTCGGCGGCCGGCGGGCAAAATTCGCGTCGTGGCCGCACACTCGAGGCGTTCCGCGCCGGAGAAACTCACGCCTCGAAGCGATAACCCATGCCCGATTCGGTCAACAAGTGCTTGGGGTGTGACGGGTCGTCCTCGAGCTTGCGTCGCAGCTGCGCCAAATACACGCGCAGATAATGCGTTTCGGTGGCATACGCCGGGCCCCATACCTCCTTGAGCAGCTCTTCGCGGCCGACCAGCTTTCCGCGATTGCGGACCAGCATTTCGAGCATCCCCCACTCCGTCGGGGTGAGGTGGACTTCGGCACCGTTCTTGGTGACCTTCTTCGCGGCCAGATCGACGGTGAAGGCATCCGTCTCGATCACCGGATGCTCCAGCTCGGACGCCGCGGTATTGCGGCGCACCGCCGCCCGCAGCCGGGCCAGAAACTCGTCCATGCCAAAGGGTTTCGTGACATAGTCGTCGGCCCCGGCGTCGAGCGCCTCGACCTTGTCCGACGAATCGGTGCGCGCCGACAACACGATCACCGGCGCGGTGAGCCAACCCCGCAACCCGGCCAGCACCTCGATGCCCGAGATGTCGGGCAGGCCCAGGTCGAGGATCACCACGTCGGGTTTGTGCTCGGCGGCGGCGCGCAGCGCGCCGGCCCCGCTCGACGCGGTGATCACCTCGTAGCCCCGCACGGACAGGTTGATGCGCAGCGCCCGCAGGATCTGCGGCTCGTCGTCGATCACCAACACCCGTGTCATTGCGCACCATTCGGTTCTGGCGCAGCCAATTCCACCACCACGGTGAGTCCACCGCCCGGGGTGTCACCGGCCGAGATGGCGCCGCCCATGGCTTCGACGAAGCCGCGCGCTACCGACATGCCCAGGCCCACCCCCGTGGTGTTGTCCTGATCGCCGAGGCGCTGAAACGCTTCGAAGATCTGCTCCTCGGTGCCGTGCGGGATTCCGGGTCCCTCGTCGATGACGTTGATCAGGACGCGATCACCCACGCGTCCCGCGTTGACCCGAACGACACAGTCGGGCGCGTACCGCAGCGCGTTGTCGATCAGATTGGCCAGGACCCGTTCCAGTAGCCCGGCGTCGGCCAGCACCACGGCGTCACCGACATCAACCTTGACCCGGTCGATGGCGGACCGGTAGAAGCCGGTGGCGCCCTTGCCGATGCTGATCAGCGCCCGTTGCACCGTCTCCTCCAGATACACCCGGCGCAGGTCCGGGCGCACCACACCGGCGGCCAGCCTCGACGAGTCGAGCAGGTTACCCACCAGCGCGGTCAGCTGGTCTATCGACTCCTCGATGGTCGCCAGCAACTCCGCCGTGTCGGCGGCGGAAAAGGCGACGTCCTCGGCACGCAGGCTCGACACCGCGACCTTGGCCGCCGCCAGCGGGGTACGCAGGTCGTGGCTGACCGCTGACAACAGCGAACGCCGCAGCTCGTCGGCCCGCACGATCGCCTCGGCCCGGCCGGCTTCCTCGGCCAGCTCGCGCTGCCGGATCAGGCCCGCGGCCTGCTTGGCCACCGCACTGAGCACCCGCCGGTCGCGCGCCGAAAGCTTCCTGCCCGCCAACAGCATCCAGAACTCGTCGTCACCGACCTCGATCGCGGTGTCGGCGGAATCGACGGCGACACAGGGGTTTCTGCCCACGCAGGCGACGACCTCGCCCTTGTTGCCCACGGCGCGATCCTCCTCGCTGGGCTCGCGCAGCATGCTGACCGCGCGCTGCGAGTAGGTCTCGCGCACCCGCTCGAGCAGCGTCTCGGGGTCGGCGCCGCGCAGCACCGAGCCGGCGAACAGCGTCAGCAGCTCGGCCTCCTGGGAGGCGCGCCGGGCCTCCCGGGTGCGCTTGGCCGCGCCGTCGACCAGCACCGCGACCGCGACCGCGACGATGAGCAGCACCAGTTCGGTGATGGCGCTGCTGGGTTCGGCGATGGTGAAGCTGTGCCGCGGGTCGGTAAGGAAGTAGTTCAGCAGCAGCCCGGACAGCACCGCCGAAAGCGCCGCCGGGGCTACGCCTCCGAGCAGACCCACCAGCAGCACCCCGACGAAGAACAAGGCGCTCTCGCCGCCGGTATCCAAATACGGGTCCAGCAAGGCGACCGTGAGCCCGCAGATGGCCGACGGGACGATGAACGCCGCCAGCCAGGACGCCACCCGTCGCTCGTTGGGCGCCAGTGACGCCGCGCGAAAACCGCGTTTGGATTCCTCGTGGGTCACCAGGTGCACGTCGATCTTGCCCGACTGTTCGACGATCCTCGCGCCGATGCCCTCCTCGAAGACCCGCGCCCACCGCGAGTGCCGCGAGGTACCGATCACCAGCTGGGTGGCGTTCATCTCACGGGCGAAATCCAGTAGGGCAGTGGGCACGTCGTCACCGACCACGGTATGCAAGGACGCGTCGAGGCTGCTTGCCAACTCGCGGATCTTCGCCATCCGCGCCTCCGAAAGGCCGGCCAGCCCGTCACCGCGGATGACGTGCACCACCATCAGCTCGGCGCTGGACTTCGACGCGATACGGGATGCCCGCCGCACCAACGTCTCCGACTCCGGCCCGCCGGTGACCGCCACCACGACCCGCTCGCGGGCCTCCCACATGTCGGTGATCTTGTTCTCGGCGCGGTACTTGGCCAGCGCGGTATCGACCTGATCGGCCAGCCAAAGCAGCGCCAGTTCCCTTAGCGCGGTAAGGTTTCCGCGGCGGAAGTAATTCGACAGCGCGGCGTCGATGCGCTCGGCGGCATAGACGTTGCCGTGGGAAAGCCTGCGGCGCAACGCCTCCGGCGTGATGTCGATCAGCTCGACCTGCGAAGCCTGCCGGACGATGGAATCCGGAATCGTCTCCCTTTGTTCGATGCCCGTGATCTGGGCAACGACGTCATTGAGGCTTTCCAGGTGCTGGACGTTGACGGTCGAGATCACCGTGATCCCGGCGTCGAGCAATTCCTCGACGTCCTGCCAGCGCTTGGCGTTCTTGCTGCCCGGTGTGTTGGTGTGCGCGAGTTCGTCGACCAAGACGACCTGCGGCCGACGCGCGAGGACGGCCGGCACATCGAGTTCGGGAAAGGTGCCGCCGCGATATTCGATGTAGCGCGGCGGAATGAACTCGATGCCCTCAAGCAGCTCAGCGGTTTTCGCCCTGCCGTGGGTCTCGATCACGCCGGCCACGAGGTCGGTACCGCGTTCCAGCCGGCGATGCGCCTCGCCGAGCATCGCGTATGTCTTGCCCACCCCGGGAGCCGCGCCGAGGTAGATCCGCAGCTCGCCGCGTTTGGGACGGTGGTCGATGACGCTCACGTCAACCATCATCCCCCTATCGCGCTAGCTCGAGACTGGATATTTGTGGTCGAGTTGCAAGTTCAGTTGCAACACGTTCACGCACGGCTCCCCGAAAAACCCGAGGGTGCGGCCGCTCGTGTACTGAGCTACCACCGCACGTATCTGATCGGGGCTGACGTGGCGGGCCTTGGCCACCCTGGGGACCTGGATCGCGGCATAGGCAGGCGAGATATTCGGGTCCAGGCCGCTGCCGCTGGCGGTGACGGCGTCGGCGGGCACGGCGGGGTCGGTTGGTGCCGCGCCGCGGATTGGCACGATCTGGCCTATCGAGTAATCCTCGCCGTACTTGGCGCACTGGACCCGCACCCCCTCGTAGAGGGTGAGGAACGGCGCCGGTGTCGTCTGGCACGGCTCGTTGACGCTGACCACCCGGGTGGGATGGATGACGTTTCCGCGCGCGTCGCGCGGTCCGATCACCGACAGCACCGCACCCACACCGCCGCCGGTGCAGAATGGTCGCGACCCGTCCACACCCTCCAGCTGGCCGATTGCTGCGCTGCGCGTGCAAACTTGCGTCAGCAGGCTCGGTTTGAAGCCCGCGTCCGTAGCGGACCTGCCGCTCGCCAATTGCGATGGATCGGCGGGTGTGTCGACGACGCTTTCCGGCCCGAGGTTGCTCGCGCTCGACGCCAGCGGGTCGTAACCGCTACCGGCCGCCGAGGGCCGGCTCTGGAAATACCGCGGCAACGGGTTGCCGTCCTTGTCGGTGAACAGCTGACCGATCAGTCGGCTGCCGACCGGTTTGCCGTTGGCGGTGAGGATTGACCCTTCGGCCTTATCGTGCAGTCCCGGTATCTGCGCCACCAGCCAGATGAGCAGCGGGTAGGCGAGGCCGGTGATCAAGGTGAGCACCAGCAGCGCGCGCAGGGCCGCCCAGTGCAGGCGAACGAAATTCGAGAAGCTCATGTCAGGACATCCCGGGGACGAATTGAACGATCAGGTCGATCAGCTTGATTCCGACGAACGGGGCGACGATCCCGCCGAGTCCATAGACGTAGAGGTTGCGGCTCAACAGTTTTGACGCGCTACTCGGCGTGTAACGCACGCCGCGCAGCGACAACGGGATCAGGGCCACGATGACGATCGCGTTGAAGATCACCGCTGACAAGATCGCCGACTCCGGGCTGTGCAGCCGCATGATGTTAATCGTGTCCAGCCCGGGGAACAGCGCAACGAACATGGCCGGGATGATCGCGAAATACTTTGCGATGTCGTTGGCGATCGAGAAGGTGGTCAACGCGCCACGCGTGATCAGCAGCTGCTTGCCGATCTCCACGATCTCGATGAGCTTGGTGGGGTCGGAGTCGAGGTCCACCATGTTGCCGGCCTCTTTGGCGGCCGAGGTACCGGTGTTCATCGCCACGCCGACATCCGCCTGAGCCAGAGCCGGGGCGTCATTGGTGCCGTCGCCGGTCATCGCGACCAGCTTGCCGCCCTCTTGCTCCCGCTTGATCAGCTCGAGTTTGTCCTCGGGCGTGGCCTCGGCGAGGAAGTCGTCGACGCCCGCCTCGTCGGCAATCGCCCTGGCGGTCAACGGGTTGTCGCCGGTGATCATCACCGTCCGGATGCCCATCCGCCGCATCTCGTCGAACCGGTCGCGCATGCCCTGTTTGACGACGTCTTTGAGGTGGATGACGCCTAACACCGCCGCCTCGCCGTCGCGGCTTTCCCCGACGACCAGCGGGGTGCCGCCTGCGGCGGAGATGCCGTCGACGAGCTCGCCGAGCTGCTGGGGCACCTTGCCGCCCTGGCGACGCACCCATTCCGCCACCGAGCTGGCCGCGCCCTTGCGCAGCAGGTGCCCGTTGAGGTCGACACCCGACATCCGGGTGGCCGCGGAGAATTCCACCCAGTGGGCGTGTGCGAGTTCGCCGGGTGTCCGCGCGCGCAGCCCGAAGTGTTGTTTGGCGTATACGACGATCGAGCGGCCCTCGGGTGTTTCGTCGGCGAGGCTGGACAATTGCGCGGCGTCGGCCAGTTGCTCGTTGGTCACGCCGTCGAGGGGGACGAAGGCGGCGGCCTGCCGGTTGCCCAAAGTGATTGTGCCCGTCTTGTCCAGCAGCAAGGTGTTGACGTCGCCGGCGGCTTCCACGGCGCGCCCGGACATCGCGAGCACGTTGCGCTGAACCAGCCGGTCCATCCCAGCGATGCCGATGGCCGAGAGCAGCGCGCCAATCGTTGTGGGGATCAGGCAAACGAGCAGTGACACCATCACGATGCCGGTGACACCGTTTGTGTTGAGCGCCTGGGTGTCTGGAACGCCCGGATTGTTCATCTTGGAATAGATCGCCAGCGGCTGCAGGGTCGCGACGGCGAAGACGAAGATGATCGTCAAGGCGGCCAACAGGATGTTGAGGGCGATCTCGTTGGGCGTCTTCTGCCGGTTGGCGCCCTCGACGAGCGCGATCATCCGGTCGATGAAGCTCTCCCCGGGCTTCTGCGTGATCCGCACGACGATCCGGTCGCTCAGCACCGTGGTGCCGCCGGTGACTGCCGAGCGGTCACCGCCGGACTCGCGGATTACCGGGGCGGATTCGCCGGTAATAGCCGATTCATCCACGGACGCAATGCCTTCGATGACGTCGCCGTCACCCGGTATCACCTGCCCGGCTTCCACCACGACGACGTCGCCCCGTTGCAGGAGCGGCGCGGCGACCTGTTCCTCCACGGCCGGCGCACCGGGCCTGTAGTCCTTGAGCCGTCGTGCCAGGGTCTGGCTTTTGGCCCGGCGCAGCGTTTCGGCCTGGGCCTTGCCCCGGCCTTCGGCGACCGCCTCAGCGAGGTTCGCGAACAGCACGGTCAGCCACAGCCAGACCACGATCAACCACGCGAACCAGGTCGGGTTGATGATCGCCAGCGCGGTGCTCCAGGTGGCGCCGATCTCGACGATGAACATCACCGGGTTTCGCCACAAGGTATGCGGGTTGAGTTTGCGCAGCGCATCCGGCGTCGACTTCCACAACATCTTCGGATCGAGCAAGCCGCCCTGCACCCGCTTCGTGCTGCCGTGCGCCGTCGGCTGGGTCTCCTCAGCCGGGTCGGCGGTGGACGCGGTCATCAGTGGATTCCTTCAGCGAGAGGCCCGAGCGCGAGCATGGGCAAGAATGTGAGAGCGACGAGAATGAGCGTGACACCGGCAACCATCCCGACGAACTGTGGCCGGTGGGTGGGCAAAGTGCCTGCCGATTCGGGCGTGGTGCCCTGCTTTGCCAGTGAGCCGGCCAGCGCGAGGACGAGCACGATCGGCAGGAACCTGCCGAAGACCATGGCCAGCCCGAGTGCGGTGTTGTACCAGTTGGTGTTGACGCTGATCCCGGCGAAGGCCGACCCGTTGTTGTTGGCCGCGGAGGTGAACGCGTACAGCACTTCCGACAGCCCGTGCGGACCGGTATTGAGCATCCCGGCACGCTCGCCCGGCAACGCCATCGCGATCGCGGTGCCGGTCAACACGATCAGCGGAGTGACCAGGAAATAGCTTGCGGCGAGCTTGATTTCGCGCGGGTTGATCTTCTTGCCGAGATATTCCGGGGTACGGCCGACCATCAGGCCCGCGACGAACACGGTGATTACCGCGAGGATCAGCATGCCGTACAGACCTGAGCCGGTGCCGCCAGGCGCGACCTCGCCGAGCTGCATGTTGAACATGGTGATCATGCCCCCGAGGCTGGTGTAAGAGTCGTGGAACGAGTCGACGGCGCCGGTGGAGGTGAGCGTTGTCGAATCGGCAAACACCGCCGAGTTGGCGACGCCGAAGCGCTGCTCTACCCCCTCCATGGCCGCACCGACCGCGGTCGGCACCGTCCCGTGGTGCTGCAACTGGAACCACATCATGAACGACACGCTGATGGCGTACAGCGTCGCCATGATCGACGCGATCGCATAGCCCTGCTTGGTGCTGCCCACCATGCGCCCGAACGTGCGCGGCAGCGAGAAGCTGATCACGAGGAGCAGGAAGATCTCCACCCAGTTCGTCCACGTCGTCGGGTTCTCAAAGGGGTGAGCGGAGTTCGCGTTGTAGAACCCGCCGCCGTTGGTGCCGAGCTCCTTGATGACCTCCTGGCTGGCCACCGGGCCGCCGGTGATCGTCTGCTGGGTGCCGTTAAGCGTGGTGACTACCTGGTCGTTCAGGTGGAAGTTCTGGATCGCCCCACCCGCGACCAGCACGATCGCGCCGATGACAGCGATCGGCAGCAGGATGCGCAGCGTGCCGCGGACCAGATCGACCCAGAAGTTGCCCAGATCGCCGGTGCGCTTGCGGACGAAGCCGCGCACCAGCGCGACCGCCACCGCCATGCCGACGGCCGCCGAAACGAAGTTCTGCACAGCCAGGCCGGCCATCTGCACCAGGTGGCCCTGTGTTGATTCACCGGAGTAGGCCTGCCAGTTGGTGTTGGTGACGAAGCTGACGGCGGTGTTCCAGGCCAGCCCGGGTGTCATCTGCGTGGCCGGATCGTGCAGATGTAGCGGCAGCTTGCCCTGCACGAGCTGGAACACGAATAGGAAGAGGATGCTGATCGACGAGAAGGCCAATACACTTCGGGCGTAGGCGCCCCAGGTCTGCTCCGAGCGGGAATCAACACCGATCAGCCGATACACGGCACGCTCGACGTAGCCGTCCTTCTCCGACGTGTAGACCCGATACATGTAGTCGCCCAAGGGCACATGGACCGCCACCAGCGCTACCACGAGAAGGCCGAGGAAGATCAACCCGGCGGCTGTCGTGTTCATCAGAACCGCTCCGGGAACAGCAGAGCGCAGCCGAGAAAGAGCGCGAGAAGGACGGAAAGCACCAAGCCGACGACGTTTTCGTAGTTCACAGCCGTTCGACCAGTTTCTGCGCGAAGCCGAGCACGGCGAAGATCGCCACCGTGAGCACGATGTACACCAACACGCCCATCTTGTCTCCGTTCCGGGCCGATCACGTGCATACGAAACGGCCTCGTCGAGTTAGCCACGGCGCGGCCGCTTCAGGCAAGGTCAGCTTGAAAATAGCTGGTACCCGGGGCCTAGGGCCTTTGGTTGACAGTTTTATGACGGCGTCGCGGTGCACCTTTACGGTTTCTTGACGCCCCGCCGCGGCGGGCGAACCTATGCGGCGTCGGCGCCCGGGCCGTCGATCATCGGGATACGGACCCGGAAAACCGTTCTGCCCTCCGTGGATTCGGCGGTGACGGAGCCGTGGTGGGCCTTCACGATCGAACTGACGATGGCCAGCCCCAGACCGGTGCCCGTGCTGTTGATCCTGGAGTTGTGCGCCCGGGCGAACCGTTCGAACAACCGAGGTAAAAGCTCCGGTTCGATGCCCGGGCCGTCGTCGGCGACGGTCAGTTCGACCCACGGCGCCTCGGGGCCCTCGCGGTGGCACGTGATGCCAGTGGTGACGGTGACGCCGGGCGGGGTGTGCACCCGGGCGTTGTTGAGCAGGTTGCTGACGAGTTGGTGTAGCCGGTCTTGGTCCCCGCGGACCCACACCGATTCCTCGGGCAGGTTCTTCACCCAATGGTGCGTCGGCGCCGCGACCGCCGCGTCGTTCACGGCGTTGACGACGAGCTCGGCCAGGTCGACGTCCTCGCTCTGCAGGTCTTGTCCTTCGCCCAGGCGGGAGAGCAGCAGCAGCTCGTCGACAAGCAATGTCATGCGCCGCGCTTCGGACTCGATGCGGGCCAGCGCGTATTCGGTGGTCGGCGGCAGCTCCGAACTGTCCTGGCGGGTGAGTTCGGCGTAGCCCTGAATCGCAGCCAGCGGTGTTCGCAGTTCGTGACTGGCGTCGGTGATGAATTGCCGCATCCGCAGATCGGATTCGGCGCGCTGCGCCAGCGCAGTATCGACGTTGTCCAGCAACCGGTTCAGGGTGTGGCCGACGATGCCGACCTCGTTTTGCTGGTTGGTGTCGCGCGGCCGCACCCGGACGCTGATGCGGTGGTCGTCGTCGGTAAGCGGCATGGCGGCGACCTCCGCCGCGACCCCGGCCAGCCGGCGCAATGGTCGAAGTGTGTAGCCGACAAACCAAACGGTGAGCCCGGCGGTGACCACCAAAGCCGCCGCGATGAGCAGGGTGGTGGTGACCTGCTTGCGGGCGATGATTCGGTCGGCGAGGTTCAGCGACACCCCGGCGATCAGCACGTCCGACCTGTCGACGTGGCGGCTGTCGAGCCGGTAGGACCCGAGGCTGCCGAGATTTTCGGTCCGTGGCGGCCCGTCGGTCCATGACTGGGCTTCGATGGCGCGGACCACGTCGGCCGGTGCCGGTCGTGCTTCGGCTTCCGAGAAAACCGCCGACCCGACGACGGCGCCGTTGTGCAGCACCACGATGAGATTCCCCGGCGTTTGATCGGTGAACTGCAGCATCGCCTGGTCCAGCGGCTTAGCGCCGGAGACCGAATTACGTTCGGTGTCAAGGTATTTGGAGTATGAATGGCCCAGCGCATCCAAGGACCCGCCGACGGCGGCGTCGCTCATCGAGGTGACGTAACCGCGCAGGCTCAGCACGGATACGATTCCGACCGTCATCAGCACCACGCTGACCACCACCAGTACGCCCAACAGCAACTGACGGCGTAACGAACGGGGCAGCCACCGCGGAAGATCCCCGGACAGGGCGTCCCGGTCTTGACTCATCCCGGGGGCCGCAGCATGTATCCAACACCGCGCACGGTGTGAATCATCGGTTCCCGGTCGGAGTCGATCTTCTTCCTGAGATAGGAGATGTACAGATCCACAATGCTCGTGCGCCCGGCGAAGTCGTAGTTCCAGACGCGGTCGAGGATCTCGCTGCGGCTCAGTGCGCGGCGGGGATTGCGCATGAGGAAGCGCAGCAGTTCGAACTCGGTTGAGGAAAGCGATATCTGGGTGCCGTCGCGGATCACTTCACGGCTGGCGGTGTCGAGCCTCAGGTCGCCGACAGTGAGGGTTTCGTCGGACGGCGGTGTCTGCTGGCCGGAACGGCGCAGCAACCCGCGCAGCCGTGCGACGAGCTCTTCGAGGCTGAACGGTTTGGTCATGTAGTCGTCGGCGCCGGCGGTGAGGCCGGTCACCCGGTCCATCACCGAGTCCCGCGCCGTGAGGAAGAGCGTCGGGGTGTAGGTGTCGGATTGGCGGACGCGCTCCAGGATTCGCAGGCCGTCCACGTCGGGAAGCATGATGTCGAGCACGAGCACGTCGGGGTTGATCTTGTCGAACTTGGCCATGGCCTCGCGCCCGTTGTGGGCGATGTCGACAACCCAGCCCTCGTAGTGCAGCGCCATCTTCACTAGGTTGGTCAGCGCCGGCTCGTCGTCGACCAGGAGCACCCTGATCGGTGATCCATCGGCTCGGTAAATCCTGGGTAGCTGCCCGAGGATGGCCTGGCGGGGCCGCTGGCCACCCGCGTATCCCGTCATTGCGGTCATGTTCCTACATTCTGGCAAGCCACACACCGAACAGTCACGAACCTCATAGAGTTCTCAAATGTAGGCGGCCGGGCCCGTGTCAACACATCTCACTCAAATATGAGTTTGATATGTGTCGCACCGGATCGCTTGCGATGGGCGCGTTTGCCAAGATCGCCGGGCGGCGCAGCCGTTAGTTGATTACCTCGCCCAACTTCCAGGCGATACGTCCCAAGCCGGCGCGCAAGACCGTATTCGGTTGATTTGCAGGGGGCTGCATTTCGGCGGACTCGGCTGAAATTGAAATGAGTACGCTCAACGCGGGGGACGACGGAGTACCGAGTCGCGTTACCGAAACCGTTTGGTTGCAATGGTTTTCGTTGCTGAGCGCGTAAGCGCAACGCCTGAAACGGTGGCCGGCGCAGCAACCGCGGGCATCGCTGCCGGTCCTGATCCCGGCCTCGGCAAATTCAACTAGCAAAAGGAAAGAAATGGATTTTGGCGCGTTGCCGCCGGAAGTCAACTCCGGCCGGATGTATCTGGGACCCGGGCCCGCGACGCTGCTGGCCGCCTCGGCCGGATGGGAGTCGCTGGCCCTCGAGCTGAACTCGGCCGCCAGCGGCTACGAATCGGTGATCACCACCCTGACGGCGGAATGGATCGGCCCGGCCTCGATGTCGATGTCCGCCGCGGTCGCGCCCTACGTGGGCTGGCTGCAGGCCACCGCCGAGCTGTGCGAGCAGTCGGCGGTACAGGCCACCTCCGCCGCGGCGGCCTACGAAGCGGCGTACGCGATGACGGTCCCGCCGCCGCTCATCGCGGCCAACCGTGCTCAGCTCATGACATTGGTCGCGACCAACTTCCTGGGCCAGAACACGCCGGCGATCATGGCCACCGAGGCGCAGTACAGCGAGATGTGGGCCCAGGACGCCACCGCGATGTACACCTATGCCGCCAGCTCGGCTTCCGCCTCAACTTTCAGCACCTTCGCCCCGCCGCCCCACACGACCAATCCGACCGGGATCGCCGGGCAAGCGGGCGCGGTGACCCAGGCGACCGCCGCCCACGCCGCCGGCAACGCCCAGACGGCCTCGGCGCAGGTGATGTCCTCGACGCCGCAGGCGCTGCAGAGCCTGTCGACCCCCGGATCGACTTCGGGCCTGTCGCAGGCCGCGATGGGCACCGAGGCGTCGCTCGGGTCGTCGGGAGCGACAGCCCCGCTCAGCGCGCTGTCCAGCCTCACCGGCACCAGCAGGGGCGCCACCAAGAGCGCCAGCACCGGTGCGGGGGCGGCGTCTGGCCTGGCGGGCGCCCTCGGTGGCGCCGCCGGGGCCGGCGATGCGGCCGGCCTGTTTTCCGACGCGGCCGGCCTGGGCTCCGATGCCGCGGGTTTCGGTGCCGACGGCGGTGGCGTCGGTATAGACCTATACGGGCTGGGGCTCGATTATCGAGGCCTGAACCTCGATTACCAGGGCCTGGCCCTCGATATGGAGGGCGCGGGTTCGATCCTCGGGGCGGAGGGACTGCACGGCATCCAGGTCCCGCAAGCTTTGGGTGGTCTGGGCCTGGGAAACATCGGGTCGCTGGGAGGTTTAGGCGAGGGTGCGTCGGCGAGCCTGGGTCAGGGAGCCTCGCTCGGGACCTTGTCGGTGCCGCCGGGCTGGGCAAACGCGGCGTCGTCGCTTACGCCGCTGCCCGCCGCCCACGCCATGCCGGGCGGGTGGGGTGCGACGCCGACGCCGTCGCCGGCCACAGGTATCTCGAAGCTGCCGCTGGGCGGCATGGTCGGGCGCGAGGCGGACGGCGCGGTTCATCGGGTCGGGTTCCGTCCCTCCCTTATCCCGCGTTCGCCGGTGGCCGGCTGATCGGCGCCGAAGCCACAAGAAGGGTCCGCACACCGTGGTGTGCGGACCCTTCGAGTGAGGACGCGGTGTCAGGCCCAGCTGGACCCAACGGCGCTGTCGGTGCTGGCCATGTTGTTGCCGGCGCTCTGCACCTTCTGACCGTGGGCGTTGGCCTGCTCGTAGATCACCTGGAAGTTGCGACCCAACTGGGTGATGAACTCCTGGCAGGCCACCGACCCGGCACCGCCCCAGAAGTCACCCGCAGCAAGCACATCGCGAATGATGGCCTGGTGCTCAGCCTCCAAAGACGCGGCCTGGGCGCGGATCAAGGCACCGTGGGCGTCGACATCGCCGAACTGGTAGTTAATGGTCATTGCTTAGCTCCTTAAAAGTGTTGGACAGCAGTGGTTTTCGGCCGCTAGCTGCTCAGGATCTGCTGCGAGGCCTGCTCTTGCTGCTCGTAGTTGTTGGCGTCGCGGATCAGTCCGTCGCGCACTCCGTGGAGCATGTTGACGATGTTGCGGAAGGCCTGGTTGACCTGACCCATCGTGTCGTACGAGGTGGCCTGCGCCTGACCGCTCCAGCCGGAGCCGGCGATGTTCATCGAGGACGCCCACATCTTGCGGGCCTCGTCCTCGACCGTCTGGGCGTGCACCTCGAAGCGGCCCGCCATCGCCCGCATTTCGTGCGGGTCAGTCATAAACCGTGTCGCCATGTTTCCTTCTCCTTGTCGTTCAAGCCTTCAGTCCCGAAGTCTTAACAGTTGTAATTGATGCG
The DNA here is from genome assembly GCF_025263485.1 of Mycobacterium sp. SMC-2. Classification (NCBI taxonomy): domain Bacteria; kingdom Bacillati; phylum Actinomycetota; class Actinomycetes; order Mycobacteriales; family Mycobacteriaceae; genus Mycobacterium; species Mycobacterium sp. SMC-2. The sequence continues at coordinate 5,059,381 of NZ_CP079863.1, read as the reverse complement.
GTGGTGGCCGCGTTATGGACAGATTACGGCCTACCGGTTAACTGATCGCCTCAAACGGGTGACACGCACCCCCTTATTTCTCGTACCGGTATTCCCGACATCAGACGACAACCTGCTTGGGCATGACGATCGGCTTGAAGCCGTACCGCGGCCCGGCACCATACGCCCCGGCGCCCTTGGCCGCCGCAGCCATGCCGGGCATGCCGGGCATCGCGGCGACCGGCTCCGCCTCGGCCGCGGCCGTCCAGCCCGAGCCCGCGAGCGGAGCGGTGGAGGAGGCCAGCGACGCGGGGGCGGCCGCATTCCAACCGGCGGGCACCGACAGTCCGCCGACCGCGGAGGCCTCGCCCAGGGCGGCCGACGCGCCCGCGCCCGACACCGAGCCCACCATGGTGCCCGGCACCATCCCACCGGCGAGCGGCGTGACGGAGTCGGCCAGCGCGAACGGGATCGACGGCACAGAGCCGAGGGTGTGCCCCAGCGACACCGCGTTCGGGATGGTGGCACACACCCACCATGCGGCCGTGTTGACGGCGCCGTTGATGCCGTTGAAGACGGACGGCGTGCCGAGGAAGTTGTCGATCGAGGACAGGATGCCGTCGGTCGTGAAGGGGAGGGTGGGCGCCGCGGCCGCCAAAGGCGCCGCATTGGAGATGGGCGCCAACGCCTGGACCGTGCCACCCGTCGAATCCGCGGCGAGCGCAACGCTGTCCGCGGCCGCGGCGGCCGCCGGGTTGGTAGTCGACGTCAGTGGTGTCACCGGCGTAAGGACCCCGGCCACCGCCGAGGCGGCCTGGTAAGCGGCCATCATGGCGGCATCCTGGGCCCACATCGCGGCGTAATCCGCTTCGGTCGCGGCAATCGCGGCCGAATTGACCCCCAGGAAGTTGGTCGCGACGAGTGTCGCCAGCAGCGTCCGGTTGGCCGCGATCACCGGCGGGGGCACGGTCGCGGCAAATGCCGCCTCGTAGGCGGCCGCCGAGGCCGTGGCTTGCGCGGCCGCCTGCTCGAGCGTCGTCGCCGTCTCGGTCAGGTAGGCGATGATCGGCTGGGCTGCGGCGGCCGCCGCCGCGGAACCGCCGCCGGTCCAGTTCTCGGTGGTCAGCAGCGAGATGATCGACTCCCACTGAGTTGCCGTGGCGCTCACCTCGGCGGCCAGGTTTGCGTACGCCGTCGCCGCGGCCATGAGCGGTGCGGCGCCGGCGCCGGCGTACATGAGCGAGGAGGTGATCTCCGGGGGAATTGCCGCAAAGTCAAGAACCATTTGTGTTTCCCGCTCCTTTGTCTTGTGGGATTGAAGTCTTTGAGGAAGTGGCCGCGGCCTAGACTGCCGTCGGCCTCGGCATGACGATCGGCTTGACGCCGTAGCGGGGAGCACCAAATCCGGCGCTGTTGCGCGCGGCCGCACCCATTCCCGGCATTCCAGGGATGACGGTTCCCGTGCCGGCCTGCGGCGCGGCGGCGGTCCAGCCCACTGTCTCGAGCGGCGCAGCGCTGGTGCCGACCACCGGGGTGGCCGAGCCGGCCCAACTCGGCGGGACCGAGAGCTTGCCGACCATGGTGGCCTGCCCCGCGGCGGCCATTGGCATCGCGCCAACGCCGGCCATGCCGCCACCGGCCATCGGCGCCGTCGTGTCGACGAGGCCCGCGGCGTCGGCGGCGGATCCGGCGGCATCGGCGGCGGAGGTGTCCAGCAGACCACCACCGGCCAGGCCGAGCAGGTTCGAGGTGGCGGACGCCCAGTTTCCGAAACCGATGTTTCCGATGTTGGCGCTGTTACCCGAGAGGCCGAAGATTCCGCCGAGCATGTTCGGGTTGGTGCCGTTGCCGGTGCTACCGAGGAGCCATGACAGGTAGTCGAGGGGAGTGTTCGAAGGCGTGGCGGCCGCGGCGGCGAGGGGAGAGGCGGCGAGGGGAGATGCGGCATTCGAAAGCGCCGCCTGGCTCGCGTTGATGGCCTCGGTGTCGCCGTAGCTGCCGGAGCTGATCCCCAGGGTTTGCGCGTAATTTTCCAGCAGCGCCTGCGCCTCGGCGGCAATCGCCTGGTACTGGGTGCCGTACGCCGAGAAGATCGCCGCCTGCTGCGCCGACACCGGGTCGGCGGCGGCGGGAGCGATGACCGTGGTCGCCGACGCGGCGCCCGCGTTCTGCGCCGCCAGGTTGGTGTTGATCCCCGACAGCAGCTGCTCGGCGGCGAGCATCTCTTCGGTCTGCGTTGTCAGAAATGCCATTGATTGCTCCTCATGTTGGAACGAGTCGACGTCCGTGCGTGGTCAACCTGTGTGTTCGCGTAACGGCCCCTGTGCGTTGGCGTAACACTAACGACCCACGAGTCCACGTTCCCGATCGAAAGCGCGAGCGTGACAGCCGTTTACGGCTTCTTAACGACGAGGGCGGCAGTTTTAACACTGTCCTGTCGGACGACATCGCGGTGTCATCTGTCATCTCTAGGAAAGACGTAGTTAAGACGCGCGGGCGCGGATCTTAACCGACGACCGTCCGCACCGCATGTTGGGCTTTTCGCTTGTTTTGAGCGGGTGCGGTCTCCCCGATTCAGCGCCCGCGCGCTACATTCGCCGCCGGGCCCCCATAGCCCAATTGGCAGAGGCAGCGGACTTAAAATCCGCCCAGTGTCGGTTCGAGTCCGACTGGGGGCACAGTAAAAAGGCCTCCCTCGTCGAGGCGTTGCGGCGCGCTGCCAAACCGGCCGCTACGTGACATAGGGCAGCCGTACCCGATCGCCTACTTCGCCGTTGGCGTCTCGGAGGGCCGGGGCGGCTAGGCCTTCGCGCAGCAGCCAGCGCGCAAGCTCGAGCGTCTGCGCGATCTCCTCGTCGGTGATGCGCAGGCCGTCCGGTTGCTGACGCAGCGCGATCACACCGTTCCAGGCGCCCCACAGGAAGTGCGTCAGCCGCATCGAGTCGACCGGTCGGGCCTCACCCGCGGCGACGGCCTTGTCGATCTGCCCGGCGAAGTTGTGCAGTAGCCGCCCCACCCGGTCGCGAATGCGGGCTTCGGTCTCATTGTCCCCGGAAAGCGGTTCTGCCCCCGGGCTGCGGTAGGCCAGGAAATGGAAGGCGCCGGGGTGGTCGAGGTGGAAGCGTAGGTACGCGTCACCGCCGGCGAGCACCCGCTGCAGCGGGCTCAGCGACGGATCATCGCTGCGCGCCATGTATTCGGTGAACAGCTCGAGCGCGCGGTCGACCAGCTGCAGGTACAACCCGCGTTTGCCCTCGAAGTGTCCGTAGATGGAACCGACCGACACGTCGGCCAACTCCGCAATCTCCTCGATCCGGGCGCCGCTGTACCCGTCACGGCTGAATACCACCTCGGCGGCGTCGAGGATCGCGCCTCGGGTGCGGGCCCGGCGCCGGCCGGCACGGGCCATGGCCGCCGTGGGCGGGGTCGAAAGCGGGTCGGCCGGCATCGTCCGAGGATAGGCCACCCACCTGAACTTTGTAAGTCGGTTCATAGACTGAAACTACTTACAATTTGCTTGACGATCTGGCATTCTCCTTCCATGCCTGAGCACACGGAAGTGGTTATCGTCGGCAGCCGCTGCGCCGGTTCGGCCGCCGCCATCGCGCTGGCGCGCAGGGGCCGCTCCGTCGTCGCGCTCGACGGCGCCGCCTTTCCGTCCGACACCCTGTCCACGCACCTGTTGTTCACCCACCACTGGGCCGAGGTGGAGCGCATCGGCGCCACCGACCGAGTGCTCGAACTCGGCGCCCCGCTGCACACCCACGCCGGACTCGGCGCGCCCGGCGTCGAGGCCGTCGGCCCATCGAGCACCTACGAGGGCTTCGCCGCCGGAGCGTGCATCCGCCGTCCCGGATTCGACCTCGCCCTGGTCGAGACCGCCCGCGCCGCCGGTGCCGAGGTTCGCGAACACGTCCGGGTCACCGATCTGATGCGCGATCGGTCGGGGCGCGTCTGCGGGGTGCGGTTTCGGCAGCGAGACGGCTCGACGGGCGCGATCACCGCGAAGTTGGTCATCGGCGCCGACGGGCGCCGGTCGACGGTCGCGCGCCTGGTCGGCACCCGTGTGCACCACACCTGGGACAACCAGCGCATGATGGCCTTCGCCTACTACGAGGACGCCCACCCCGAGAGCCGACACGTGGCCATGCAGTGGCGCTACGACGACGATCTGGTCACGGTATTCCCTTGCGACGGGGGCCAATTGGTGGCGCTGCAGATGCCGCCGGTGCGGCGCGCCGACGAGTACCGCGCGGACCGGTCGGCGGCCTTCGCGGCGACCATCCAACGCATTCCGCCGTATGCCGAACGGCTTCGCGGCTGTAGCCAGGTCAGCAAGGTCTTGGTCTCCTATCACCATCCGTCCTACTTTCGGCACTCCCACGGGCCGGGTTGGGCGCTGGCCGGCGACGCCGGGCACTTCAAGGATCCGGTTACCGCACAAGGCATTCGCGATGCCCTGCGCTTCGGCCGGCTGCTCGGCGAGGCCGCGGCGCCCTGCCTGGACGAGCCCGATAAGCTCGACCGCGCGCTGGCGGGATGGGAGTTCGACCGGGACGCGCAGTGCCTGGCGATGTACCAGTGGGCGAATGCGCTGGGCCGCGATGACACCGTTTCGCCGATCGAGTTCGCAGCCTACCGATGGTTCGCGGCCCGACCGGATCGGTTCACCCAAATCGCCGACGTCTTCAATCGAATTGCCGCACCGCAGCAGGTGTTCTCGCCCGGCAACGTGGTGCGTTGGACGGCCGCCGCCGCGCGCGATCCGGGCGTCGACAACCATGAATTGTGGCGGACACTGCGCCGCGACGTGCGCCGCGAGGTCGAGCGCATGGCCGAGCAACGCATGTTCGCTCACCGGCGGAAGGCGTCGTCGCGGCTGCCTATGACGCACGGGTCGCCCAGTGATCGAGAGAGGGTGGACATTCAGCCGGTGCCGTACTCCGATTAGCGCGACTACGGTTCGGTTCGAGTCCGACTGGGGCACTTCGTTTGCGTGACCCCAACGCCAATCGCGGCCGAGGCTAAATGTCGTACCCGGCTGCTTTGATGTGGTTATGTCCTTCACCGCAGCGCCTCCGCTGGCAGAAAACGTTCCGCGTCGTCTGGATGTGCTGTTCGAGGAGTTGGCGGAGTTGGCCGGTCAGCGCAACGCGATCGATGGGCGCATCGTGGAGATCGCCGCCGAAATGGACCGCGACGAGCTGTGCGGCGCCACGGGCGCGCGGTCGATCGCGGCGTTGGTGGCCTGGAAGACCGGCTCGTCGCTGGAAAACGCCCACACGATCACCGCCGTCGCGCGCCGGTTGCCGGAATTTCCCCGCTGCGCCCGGGACCTGCGCGAGGGTCGACTGTCGCTTGATCAGGTCGGTGTCATCGCCAGGCGGGCCGGTGAGGGTTCTGATGAGCACTATGCGCAGCTGGCCGCTCACGCCACGGTCAGTCAGCTGCGCACCGCGGTCAAGCTCGAGCCGCGACCCGAGCCCAAACCCGATCACCCGCAGCCGAATCCGCAGCCCTCGATCACCAAGACCACCACCGACGAGGAGTTCAGCTGCTACCGGGTCAGACTCCCGCACCCCGACGCGGCGAAGTTTGACGCGGCCTTGCGGTCTCATCACGAGGCGCTGATCGCCGAGTGGAAGCTCGATCACGACAAGGGTGGCCGCGTATCGGATCATCGGCCGCCGTTACCGACCACCGGCGAGGCGTTCCTGCGTCTGGTCGAGACCGGGTGGGACGCGGAGGTGGCCCGTCGGCCGCACGGGCAGCACACCACCGTCGTGGTGCATCTGGACGTGAAGCAGCGGATCGCCGCGCTGCATCTGGGCCCCCTGCTGTCGGAGGCCGAACGCCGATATTTGACCTGTGATGCCACAGCTGAAGTGTGGTTCGAACGCGACGGCCAGGTCATCGGCGCCGGGCGGACGAGCCGGGTGATCAACCGGCGCCTTCGTCGTGCGCTTGAGCATCGCTACCCCACGTGTGCGGTTCCCGGTTGCGCCGCCACCCGCGGTCTGCACGCCCATCACATCAGGCATTGGGAAGACGGCGGCCCCACCGAGCTGGCCAACCTCGTCCTGGTCTGTCCGTATCACCACCGGCTGCACCATCGGGGCGTCATCACCATCACCGGGCCCGCACACGAGCTCACCGTCACCGACAGCGCCGGTCGCCAACTGGGCGCGGGGTCGCTCGCCCGCCCACCCAAGCAACCCCCGCCCGCGGTAGCCCCTTATCCGGGACCCACCGGAGAGCGCGCCGACTGGTGGTGGTACGACCCCTTCCAACCCCAACCACCACCGGCCAACAACTAGGTCGATCACCGGTGTCAGTTACTCAAACCTGTTGCAGCACATGAAGATTCATTGACTACACCGGTCGGCAGTCAGTGACCGCGCCAAAACCGAGCTGGACCCCGCCCTCGGTCAAATATGCCGCGGTGCCATCGGATTCGCCGCAAAATAGGGTCACGCAGCGCCGCTACATCGACGGTGGTGGTGGGTCTTGGCTGCCGCCTCGGCCGCCGGAGCGCTGTTCGGGACCCGAACCTGATCCTCGTTGTGACCGACGACGGACTCCGGCGACCCGTTTGGGGAGCTCGCGGGCCCTAAAATCCGTCAAATGGCCCGGCCGCTGTGCGAACAATCGAATCCGGGTCATCCTCTGTCTGAGGAAGAGCCTTTCTCCCCTGTCTGGCGGGCCTTCTTCAGGCGCAGGATCAGGCCGTCAACAACGTCTAGGAGGACACCAGTGTTGAAGCGAGCCATTGTGGGCGCTGCGGTGGCTGTTATCGTCGCCGGTTGCTCGCCCCAGACACATACCGGCGGTAGCGGCACCACCACTACGACGACGTCTCATGCCCAGGCCGTGCGGGGATGGGTCGAACTGACCAAGGACCACATGCAGGACCTGGGGATCGCCATGGGCAAGGCCACTTTTGCCGTCGGTGAACATGACTACGCCGCTCTGGGGGCGGCCTGCCGCGAGGGCCATGACGCGGCAAGTTACCTGCAGGGCCACATGCCTTCTCCCGACAAAGAACTCACCGACGCGCTGCAAGCCAGCCTGGACGACTTCGACGCCGCGTCCCACTTCTGCGTCGCCGCGGTCGACGACAAGGATGCCAACGAGGCTCGCCACGCCAGTGAGTTCATGAACTCTGCCGAGGGGCATCTCACGACCGCCACCGCCATCCGCGATCGCATCGTCAACGGACCTTCGTAGGTCCATTTAGAGCGGACGCGGCGGCGGCCTCGGGCCGCCGGTGCCGGAAAGCGACGAAGGGTCCGATGCGGGAGGACCTTGGCCCCTACCTCGCATTAGGGGGCAGGGTCGACAGTGAGACACACGAGTTCCCGACGACCTAGAGAGGGCGAGAAATGAATCGCGAAGTGAGCAAATTCTTCTGCGGAGCGTTCGCCGGAATCGCCTACGCGCACGCCGGCTACGCCATTGCCGCATCGGCAGGCATCGTCGACGAGCCCATGTTCCTCGGGAGGAAATGGGGCGTCGGATTCATGTGGACGGAAGCCGTTGTCTACACCGCGATCAGCGCGGCCCTCGGGTATGCGGGCTGGCGTCGCCAACCCGTCAAGCTGCACGAGGCGGGCGCGCCCGAGACAGACGGGCAGGGTAAGCCCACTGCGACCGCGGCGCAGCTACCTCTCTCAAGGTCGGTTTGATCGGGTCGCCAAAGGAGCTTGACCGCTACGGAAAAGGAGGCCACGCCAGATGAGCGTCCGTCCCGGGAAGCGGTCGGCGGTCTGTGCGGTCCTGCTGTCCATCGTCATGCTGCTTTCCTCGGCGTCAGCGTCAGCAGATCCGGTCGACGATGCGTTCATCGCGTCCCTGGTCAACTACGGGATCGAAGTCCGGGACAGCGACACCGCGATCGCGATGGCCCACCGCGTCTGCACGGGATTCGACAACCACGCGAACGCCAGCGTTCTGGCGCTGAAGGTGAAGCGCGACACCGATCTCACGATGAAGGAATCCAGCTATTTCGTCGGCCTGTCCGTGGCCGCCTACTGCCCGCAGTACCGGGGGCAGATCGACAGTTCGCTGATCTGGCTGATCCCGGGGCCCCCGCTGATGTGAGCGCGGGCGCTGTCCGCCAGGCCGAATGGCGCCAGGCACAGTAAGTTGGTCGCGACCGCCACCACGAAGGAGTTGCGCCGAAGTGACCGACGATCCGCGGGGCGACGGCGTCTCCCGTCAATACGACCGCTGGGAGTATCCGCCCCCGGTAACCGATCTCGCGGCGTGGAGCAAGAACCACTGGGATTGGTTCGACCCCTTCTGGGCACACCGGGTCTTGTGGCCGAACCGGGAGTACAAGCCGGACCTCGACATCCTCATCGCCGGTTGCGGCACCTTTCAGGCCGCCCTTTTCGCATTCATGAACCGCGACGCCACTGTAGTCGCGATCGACGTGAGCAGGTCTGCGCTGAAGCACCACCAGTATCTGAAAGACAAGCACGGCCTGGACAACCTGGAACTGCACCTGTTGCCCATCGAAGAGGTGGCGACGCTTTCCCGCGACTTCGACCTCATCGTGTCCACCGGCGTCTTGCACCATACGGCGGATCCGCTGGCCGGGATGACAGCGCTGGGCGCGTGCTTGCGCACCGACGGGGCGCTGGGCGTCATGCTCTACGCGAAGTACGGGCGGATCGGGGTCGACATGCTCGAGTCGGTGTTCGCCGACCTCGGATTGGCGCAGGACGCCGCGTCGGTCCACATGGTCAAAGAGGCGATCGCGGTGCTACCCGCGGATCACCCTGTGCGCACCTACCTGAAGGGCGCGCGCGATCTGGTGTCCGACGGCGCCCTGGTCGACACCTTCCTGCACAGTCGCCAGCGAAGCTACACCGTCGAGGAATGCCTGGACCTGGTCGGCGCTGCCGGACTGGCCTTCCAGGGCTGGTTTCACAAGACGCCGTACTACCCGCACGACTTCGTCGCGCCCGCGAGCCAGTTCCAGGCGAGGCTGAACGAACTGCCCGACGTCAAACTCTGGTCAGTGATGGAACGCCTGCAGCCGGCGAACGCCACCCACTTCTTCATGGCCTGCCGCCCCGAACGTCCCAAAGAGCATTACACGATCGACTTCTCGACGCCCGCAGCGCTCGACTACGTCCCGCTGCTGCGGACGGCCTGCCTGCTGTCCGGGGACGACATCCACCTGCCCGGCACGAAACTGAAGCTCAACCCGGCTCAGCTGCCCTTCGTTCAGCGGGTCGACGGCCGTCGCACGCTTGGGGAGATCATCGAGCATGTCGCGCGGCGCGACCGGACCGGGCCCGAAAACGGCGATCTGGTAAAGGATTTCGGGCGCAAGCTGTTCGAGTCGCTGTGGCGGCTCGACTTTCTGGCGATGGCACTGGACGACCGCTAGCGGTTCACGAGGTTTCCGAGCTGCCGCTGGTGTCGGCTTTTGCCGCCAGAAGACCCTGGCGCAATGCCGAAATGGCATGTGCGGCCCGGTTCGCCGTGGCGGTATATCCCTCCAAATCCGCAGCGCTCTCGGCGTTTTCCGCGAGAGTGCGGGACAGGCGCGCCGTGTCCTTCAGGTTGCGGATCGCTGCCCAGATTGCTTCTTCGAGTTCGTCGCCGTAAGCGACCAGCAGCGCCTGGGCCGTCCACGCATGGCCCACCTGGCACCGGTACGTGTCGCCCACCGACATCAGGGTGCCGTTGCAGCTCGGGCACGTGTACCCAGTCGGGGGACCCAGATCTTCCACGCCGACGGACGCGGCGAACCGGCTGTCCATCGCGATCTGGTTCTCCAGCTCGAGTTGCCCGTCGGGGTCGGCCGCCGGCTCTTCGATCTCCCGGTCGGCCAGCTGCGCGAGCAGGCCACCGATCTCCTTCGCCGACGCCGTGTGGTCGGCCACGCCGGCTTTGATGGCGTTCTGCGGCAGATCGGGAAACAGCGCGTCCGTCGGTTCCTGAACCACGGTGATTCCTCCCTTGGCCTTGATGGCGCGCAGCCCGGCCACGCCGTCGTCGAGCAGTCCCGACATCAGGACCCCGATCGCGCGTGGGCCATAGTCGAGCGCGACGGACCGGAAAAGCGCGTCGATTCCCGGTCGGCGACCGCTCTCCCACGGCCCATCCGAGAGCGCCACCCGGTGGTCGTGGGCAAGCAGATGGTGGTCGGGCACGGCGGCGTATATCCGTCCGGCCTCCAGTACCGCGCCGTCGACCGCAGCGACCGCCCGCAGCGGGCCGCTTCGGTCGAGGATGTGCGCCAGCAGGGAAGGCGCCCCCCGGCTCATGTGGATGACGATCATGACGGCGAACGGGAAGTCCGGCGGCATACCCGCCGCCAGTTCGCTCAGTGCTTCGATGCCTCCGGCGGACGTGCCGATCGCCACCACGCCTTCAGCCGGCGTTGCCGTGCGCTGCATGGCTTCAAGACTGGCCCTGGACCGGGGTCGGCGCCAAGGGTCATAAGCCCTCTTGGTGGCGCCGCGGACCAAATTTTCGCCCCGCCGCCGACGTCGCGGAAAGCCGCCACTCATACACTGGCCCATCGTGGGCATGCTGTTTGGTCTTGCGCCGTGGATCGTTTATTGGGTGCTCGTCGGTAACGTCCCGTTCCCCGCCGCCGCGCTGGCCGGGCTGGCGCTCGCGACCATCGCGCTGGTCATCGGGAGTCTCGCCGACAAGCCGGAGCGGACGCTCGAATCCGGTTCTGCCGCAGTGTTTGTGGTGCTGACCGGGCTGACTTTCGCGCGGGATGAGTGGTTCGCCCAGCGGTGGATTCTGCCGCTGAGCACCGCCGGGTTCCTCGTGGTGGCGCTGGCCGGCATGCTGATCGGCAAGCCGTTCGTGCGCGCGTTCGCCGCCGCGGAACAACCCGCCGACGTGGTCAAGACCGAGCTATTCGGCCGGGTCGTGGGCGTTCTGAGTTGGCTCTGGGTGGCGACCGCGGCCGGCATGACGGTGTCGTCGGCGATTCCGCCGATCGTGCGGCGTGACACGACGATTTTGGACACCAGGACTCCGGTGTCGTACGTGTGTTACTGGATCATTCCGTTCACGCTGCTGGGCCTGGCGGCGGTGGCGTCGCGGTTCCTGCCCCAACGGATGCTGGTCGGTATCGACGACGTCGAGCGGGAAACCTCGTTCGTGGCTTACGACGAGGCCACCATCGACGAGCTGTACTTCCTCGCCCAGGAACACGCGAACCGGGAGGTCGGCCCCGGCAAGGAGGCCTACAACGTGAAGGTCGGGGGCATGGGCACCCCGTTGACCGGGGATGAGTCGCGCAAGTCGTGGCCCTCGACGTACAAGGTGCGCGACAAGCGGCGATGAACGCGCAGGGAGCCCCGAAAGGAGTCGCGATGAACGCGGTCACCCCCGACGCCATCCGTGCGGAAACGATCACCATCACCGGCCACGGCGGCGACGAGATCGAGGCATACCGCGCTATGCCGCTCGCCGAGGGATCGCGCGGCGGAGTCGTGTGGATCCATCACATGCCCGGCTACGACCGGGAGACCAAGGAGTTCGTCCGGCGGCTCGCCGTCATGGGCTACCACGCGGTGGTCCCCAACCTCTATTCGCGCGAGGCCCCCGGTGCGTCCCCCGACGACGCCGCGGCGGCGGCGCGCGCCGCCGGCTGGGTGCCCGACGAGCGGCTGGTCGGCGATGTCGCGGGCGCTGTCGAGCACCTGCGTTCCCTGCGGGGCGCCAACGGGAAGTTCGGTGTCATCGGGCACTGCTCGGGCGGGCGGCACGCGTACCTGGCGGCGTGTTCGCTGCCGTTCGACGCCGCGGTGGACTGCTACGGCGCCTTCGTGGTCGAGGATGCGCCCGAGGGCATGCCCAAGGCCATGAAGCCGATCCTGCACCTGGCCTCGAACCTCAGTTGCCCGCTGCTCGGCCTGTTCGGGCTCGACGACCGCTTCCCGGCGCCGGCCGCGGTGGCCGCTCTGGACGAGGAGCTGACCAAGCTGAACAAGCCGCACGAGTTCCACTCCTACGAGGGAGCGGGGCACTCGTTCTTCTCCGTCGATCGGCCCGCTTACCGGCCGGAGGCGGCGGTGGACGGCTGGCGGCGCATCGACGACTTCTTCGCCACTCACCTGAAAGGCTAGGTTCGCCGGCCATGTGCACCTATCTCACCGAACACGTCGAAATCGAGGGCAGCGGCAAGGGCGCCACGGGATGGTTCCGCGCCGGCCGGGCGACGGTGTACGTCGATCACCCGGTCCACGCGCCCTACGGCCACACGGTCAACATCGACGTCATCAACCCCGAGCTCGGGCCGTCGGCGCGGGTGGCGCTGGAGCTCACCGAGGAGAGCGCCCTGGCGCTGGCCGACGCCATCCGGACGGCGATCGCCCACGCACCGGCCGGGCTGGCCGCCAAGGATCAGAGGTGACCGCCGAACGCGACTACCCCCAAATGGCCGCCGCGCGCGGCAGGGTCGAGCCCGCGCCGCGCCGGGTGCGTGGCTATCTGGGGGACGCGCTCGTCTTCGACACCACAGCCGCCCTCTACGTGTGGGAGGTCCCGTACTACCCGCAGTACTACATCCCGTTGGCGGATGTCCGCGCGGAGTTCTTGTGCGACGAGAACCATCCGCAGACAGTGCAATTCGGCCCGTCGCGGCTGCACGGCCTACTGGGTACCGGTGAGGCTCTCCCGTCCGCCGCGCGGGTGTTCGACGCCGACGGCGACGGCCCGGTGGCCGGGACTGTGCGATTCGAATGGAATGCCTTGCGGTGGTTCGAGGAAGACGAGCCGATCTACGGCCACCCACGCAATCCCTACTCGCGGGTTGACGCGCTGCGCTCACACCGGCACGTCCGGATCGAGCTGGATGGGATTACGCTGGCGGACACCAAATCTCCTGTTCTGCTCTTCGAAACCGGTTTGCCCACAAGGTATTACATTGACCCCACCGATATCGCCTTCGAACATCTGGAACCAAGCGTGACGCAGACGCTGTGCCCGTACAAGGGCGTGACGTCGGGATACTGGTCGGCGCGGGTCGGCCAGGCCTTGCATCCGGACCTGGCCTGGACGTACCACTACCCGCTGCCGGCGGTCGGCCAGATCGCCGGTCTGGTGGCGTTTTACAACGAGAAGGTGGACATCGTCGTCGACGGCGCCACCTTGCCCCGGCCGCGGACCCAGTTCAGCTAGCGGCCAAGGTGTGATGTTTGCCTCTTCGCGCGCTCGACCCTGAGAGTTTCTTATCCTGGGCATCCGGACGGCGCTGACCGGGGACGTTAGCGGTGAATGCGAAATCCGCGGGATGCGCGTTTGCATCGTTTTCGCTGAGGGTAAGCGACTGCGATACAGCGTAATTGAAAGCCTGAGCAGAACCTGAGTGCGGGGGAGTGACGTAGCTAACGTCAGCGGATTTCGAACCGCGTAGACGCGATTTCCGGCCGGTAGACTCGCAAAAACCAGTCGCGTCAGCGCCTTTCGGTGCTGAGATCCGGAGGATCCGGCGGCCAAATTGTCGCGTAAGTCCTGGCGACTGTGCCTCCGCGCCGACAACACAGCAAAGGCGGTACAGCGTGAGCGGTCTGAACGAGCACAAGGCCTTCCAGGACGACCGAGATGGGCAAGTCTTCCGATTCGACGACGCTTCGGTGGTCCAGATTCCGGTGCGGAACGGTCCGATCAGCGATATCGGCATCAACCACGACGGCAGCCGGCTGGTGGTTGCCAACCACGGCGGCGACACAGTCTCGATCATCGACACCGATGCGCGGCGGGTGTTGCAGACCGTCGCCGGCCTGCACGAACCGTTCGCCATCGCCGTGAGCGGTGGGGACGCCCCGCGCGCCTATGTCAGCACCGCGACCACGGCGTACGACTCCATCGACGTCGTAGACCTGGCCACGAACGCGCGCATCGCAACCCATCCGCTGGCCCGGAGCGTGAGCGATCTGACCGTGAGCGCCGACGGCAGGTTCGTCTACGCCAGCCGGAACGGCGCCCGCGGCGCCGACGTCACGGTCGTGGACACCACCACCGACGACTTCGAGGTGATCGACCTCGCCACCGCGCCCGGAACCACCGCGGACCGCGTTCGCATCAGCCCCGACGGGCGGCACCTTTACGCCGCCACCAACGGGCCGTCCGGCGGTGAACTGGTCGTCATCGAGACGCGCGCGCAGGCCGACGGCCGCGTCGGTGGCTGCTGCCACATCGTGGGCGCCTACGAGCTGGGCCTGCCGATTCGCGACGTCGCGCTCAGCGGCGACGGCGCCACGGCCTACGTGGCCAGTTGCGGCCCCGTCGTGGGCGCGGTGCTCGACGTCATCGACACCCGAACCCGCAAGATCACCGGCACGCGCAAGCTCAGCGAGCTTGCCGGTCCTCTCACCCGCTTGACGCTGAGTCGCGACGGCCGGCGCGCCTACCTGGTCAGCGACGACCGCGTCGCCGTGGTCTGCACGCGAACCCACGACGTCATGGGTGAAATCATGACCGGGAAGCACCCGTCCTGCGTGGTCGAAAGCCCCGACGGTCGATACCTCTACACCGCCGGCCACTCCGGTGTGGTGACCGTTACGCCGATCACCGCGGGCGGGGGACCGGCCGAGGCGTCGTGGACTCGGCTGCCCGAGCTGCCACAGCGGGAACCCGTACTCGCTTAGAGTGATTGCCGACGCCGGCGCCACCTCGGGCTTAGGGTGGAGGCTGCCGACGGCCCATCCCTGTCGGCCCGGGACGCGGCCACCCCGCGTCTGGGAAGGGTGACATCAGGCGACGCTGCGCGCGAGATCCAAAGGCGGTACCTCAATGGACAGCACGATGCAGGATTCTCCGTTGACGATCACCGCGATCATGCGGCACGGCTGCGGTGTGCACGGCGCGCGGACGGTCACCACCGCCACCGCTGACGGCTACCGGCGAATCAGCTACCGCGAAGTGGGGCAGGACGCCGCCCGGCTGGCCAACGGATTGCGCCGCCTCGGCATCAGCGCGGATCAGCGGGTAGCGACGTTCATGTGGAACAACGCCGAACACCTGGCGACCTACCTGGCGGTGCCGTCGATGGGCGCCGTGCTGCACACCCTCAACATCCGCCTGTTCGCCGAGCAGATCGCCTACGTCGCCAACGAAGCCGAAGACCAGGTGGTGCTGGTCGACGCGTCGCTGGCCAAGCTGCTCGCCCCCGTACTGGGCGACCTCAAGACCGTGCACACCGTCATCGTGGTCGGGGAGGGTGACACCGCCCCGTTCGAGGGGTCCGGCAAGGCCGTCCTCCGGTATGCCGACGTGCTGGCCGGCGAGTCGGCCGAATTCGACTGGCCGGAGCTCGACGAGAAGTCCGCGGCCGCAATGTGCTACACCAGCGGCACCACCGGCAACCCGAAAGGCGTGGTCTACAGCCACCGTTCGAGCTACCTGCACACGATGGCGGCCTGCACCGCCAACGGCATCGGCGTGGGTTCCGTCGACAGCGTGCTGCCGGTCGTGCCGATGTTCCACGCCAACGCATGGGGCCTGCCCTACGCGGCGCTGATGGCCGGCGCCGACCTGGTGCTGCCCGACTGTCACCTCGACGCGCGCTCGCTGATCCGCATGGTCGAGGACCTGCGACCGACCGTGGCGGGCGCTGTGCCCACCATCTGGAACGACGTCTTGCACCGCCTGGAGGAAGACCCCGACCACGACATGTCGTCACTGCGGCTGGTGGTCTGCGGCGGCTCGGCCGTTCCCGTTTCGCTGATGCGCACCTTCGACGAGAAGCACGGCGTGCAGGTCCGGCAGCTGTGGGGCATGACGGAAACGTCCCCGATGGCCACCATGGCGTGGCCGCCCCCGGGAACCCCCGAGGACCAGCACTGGGCGTTCCGCGCCACCCAGGGCCAGCCGGTCTGCGGCGTGGAAATGCGGATCGTCGACGACGACGGCCGGGTGCTGCCCAACGACGGCGAAGCCGTGGGCGAGGTCGAAGTCCGCGGCCCATGGATCGCCGGCTCGTACTACCTGACCGCCGACGACTCGAAGTTCGACTCCGGCTGGTTGCGCACGGGCGACGTGGGACGGCTCGACGAGCGGGGTTTCGTCACGCTGACCGACCGGGCCAAGGACGTCATCAAGTCCGGTGGGGAGTGGATCTCCTCGGTGGAGTTGGAGAACAACCTGATCGCACACCCACACGTGGTCGAGGCCGCGGTGGTCGGCGTACCCGACGAGCGGTGGCAGGAACGGCCGCTGGCCGTCGTGGTGGCCAAGGAAGGCGCGACGGTCAGCGCCGAGGACCTGCGAAAGTTCCTCGCGGAGAAGGTGGTTCGCTGGTGGCTGCCCGAGCGGTGGGCGTTCGTCGAGGAGATTCCGCGCACCAGCGTGGGCAAGTACGACAAGAAGGCCATCCGGGCGCGCTACGCTGAGCACGGCTACTGGGTGGTCGAGGCGCGCGACTGAATAGCCCAGGGCAGGAAGGAGTCTCATGGCGCAGCCGTGTGTCGTCGAGCAATCGCATGTGGTGCCCGTCGCGCCCGACACGGCGTTTCGCGGCACGCTGCCCGTCTCGCTCCCGGAGATCTTTGGCCGCTGGTATGGGCCGATCCCGCCGATCAAGGAGGTACGGGACCAGACCGGCGCCTGGGACGCGGCGGGCCAGAGCCGCACGATCGTCCTGGCCGGCGGCGGCAGCGCGCGCGAAGACCTGACCGATGTCGACCCGCCGCGGTCCTTCGGCTACCGGCTCACCCAAATCCACGGCCCGATGGCGCTGCTGGTCGAGTCGGTCACCGGCGAATGGACCTTCACCCCGGTCGACGGCGGCACCGAGATCACCTGGCGCTGGTCCATTTACCCGAAATCACCGCTGTCCGCGCCGGGCCTGCCGCTCTTCGGCATGCTGTGGAAGCGCTACGCGCATCGAGCGCTGCGGGACCTCGCCGAGGTGTTGACCCGCTGAGCCTGGGTACCGTCGAGGCCATGTGTCGACTATTCGGGCTGCATGCCGGGACGGACGTTTGCACCGCGACGTTTTGGTTGTTGGACGCCCCGGACAGCCTCGCCGAGCAGAGCAGGAGAAACCCCGACGGCACGGGCCTGGGCGTCTTCGACGAGCGCGGCCGGCCACGGCTGGACAAGCAGCCCATGGCGGCCTGGGCGGACGCCGCGTTCGCCACCGAGGCCCACGAGCTGAGCGGAACCACGTTCATCGCGCATGTGCGTTACGCGACGACCGGTTCGCTCGACGTCCGCAACACCCACCCGTTCCTGCAGGACGGCCGGATCTTTGCGCACAACGGCGTGCTGGAGGGGCTGGACGTCCTCGATGAACGGCTGCGCGAGGTCGGCGCCGACGATGTGGTGCTGGGCGACACCGATTCCGAGCGGGTGTTCGCGTTGATCACCGCCGCGATCCGAGCGCGCGACGGCGACGTGACCGCGGGCCTGGCCGATGCCATGAAATGGCTCGCGGCCAATGTGCCGATCTATGCGGTCAACGTGCTGCTGAGCACGGCGACCGACATGTGGGCGCTGCGGTATCCCGAAACCCATGAACTCTATGTCTTGGACCGATCCGACGACGCCCCCACGCGCGGGCCGAAGTTCGACATGCGCACCAAGCGAATTCACGCGCAATCGGAACACCTGTGCACCCGCCCGTCGGTGGTGTTCGCCACCGAACGCATGGACGACGACCTGCGCTGGCGGCTGCTCGAGCCCGGTCAGCTGGTCCACGTCGACGCCGCGCTGCAGGTCGACCAACATTTGATACTGCCCGGCCCGCCCGCGCACCTGCTGCGTCGCGCGGATCTGAGCGCGGCGGTGGAAGAATCGCAACACCTACTGCCGAGCGCCCGGCGGTAGCCCGTGACAACCAGACGAGCCCTTGTGCTGGCCGGTGGAGGAATAGCGGGAATAGCCTGGGAGACAGGCGTTTTGCGCGGCATCGCCGATGAGTCCCCGACGGCGGCCCGGCTGTTGCTGGACTCGGACGTGCTGGTGGGGACCTCCGCGGGCTCGGCGGTCGCCGCGCAGATCGGCAGCGGCAGCACGCTCGACGAGCTGTTCGAGCGGCAGGTCGCCGAATCGTCGGCCGAGATCGATTCCGGGGTCGACGTCGACGCCATCACCGAAATGTTCTTGGCGGCCTTGGCGGAGCCCTACGCCGACCCGACGGACAAGATGCGGCAGCAGATGCAGCGGATCGGTGCCGTGGCGCTGGCGACGAAAACCGTTCCGCCGCCGGTGCGCCGCCAGGTGATCGCGCGGCGCTTGCCGTCACACGACTGGCCCGACCGGGCGCTGCGGGTCACCGCGATCGACGTGGACACCGGAGAATTGGTGGTTTTCGACCGGCACTCCGGTGTCGACCTCGTCGACGCGGTGGCGGCAAGCTGCGCGGTGCCCGGGGCGTGGCCGCCGGTCGCGATCGCGGGCCGGCGCTACATGGACGGCGGGATCGCCAGCTCCGTCAACCTCGGTGTGGCCGCCGATTGCGATGCCGCGGTGGTGCTGGTGCCCTCGGGTGTGGACGCGCCTTCGCCGTTCGGCGCCGGGCCGGCCGTGGAGATCTCGTCGTTCGCCGGTGCGACATGCGCGGTGTTTGCCGACACCGGCTCGCTGGCGGCGTTCGGGCCCAACCCGTTGGATCCCGCGTGTCGCGTCGCCTCGGCACTGGCCGGACGCGAGCAGGGCCGCCGCGAGGCCCGGGCCGTTGCGCGGTTCCTGGGACTCTGACCGTTGCGGCGCTGCGGTTTTCAGCCTTCGGGTGCGGGCGGCGCGGCACTTTCGTTCTCGAAAGCGTCCAGGGCCTCGTCCGCCAGCGCCCGGCCGACGGCGATCACCTCCGCCGCCCGGTGAAACTCCAGGCCCCGGCACGTCGAGCGCGGGATCTCGATCAACAGGTCGGGCGGATAGACCGCCAGCGTATGGCGCGCCAGCGCGGCCTGGGCGATGTCGATCGTGCGATTCATCACCTCGAAGCTGCCCAGCTTCGGGACTTCGGGTGCGACATCGTCCAGTGCGCCCGCCGCATTGTCGTCGGCCGCGGGATCCTCGACGTCCGGCTCGTCCGACCAGCTGTCCGCCTCGGCGGTGGACCCGCCGAATCTGCCCAGGACGGCTCGCGCGGTCGGCCGATCGAGCAGCGAGCGGGCCGCGGCGGTGTCGAGCAGCGCGGAGGTGCTGCGCACCATGCGGTTCAGCCACTCGGCGGTCGTGCCGGCCTCCGTGCCGCGGGCGGCGATCGCCTCGCTGCCGCTGAGGCTCACCGCGATGGTCACGTCGGCGTTGACCGCCGAGAGCGGGGCCATCGGCAGCGGGTCCAGGATGCCGCCGTCGGCCAGCAGGCGCCCGTCGACTTCGTGTGGGGCGATCACGCCCGGTATGGCGATGGAGGCGCGGATCGCCTCGTCGACCGGACCGCGCTGGAACCACACCGACTTACCGGCCAGCATGTCGGTCGCGACCGCGGTGAAGGGGATGGGCAGCTGCTCGATGGTGACCGGGCCGAGGATGTCGCGCACCGTGTCCAGGATTTTCTCGGCCCGCATCACTCCGGCCGCGCTGATCGAGAAGTCCAGCAGCCGCAGGATGGTGCGCTGGGTCAGCGACTTCGCCCAGTCGGCGAACTCGTCGCGGTGCCCGGCCGCCTCCAACCCGCCGACCAGCGCGCCCATCGACGAGCCCGCGATCCCCACGATCTCGTAGTCACGGGCGCGCAGCGCCTCGATCACCCCGATGTGGGCGTACCCGCGGGCCCCGCCGCTGCCCAGCGCCAACGCCACCCGCGTCGGTGACGATCGGCGCGCACCAGCTCCGTCCGGCATCCCCTCATTTTGCGCGGCCGAACCCCCCGGCACCGGGCGGGTCGGCAGTTTTTCTAGCCGTGAATTCAATTGCGTGGGGGATACGAAAGCTCTAACCGCATTCGTCGTTGGCGGCGGCGCGCGCGGCGGTGATGAGGGCCGCCTGCCGGGCCGGCGTCAGATCCGCCCATCGGCTGTTCCAGCTGCCCGGAGTGCCCGACGGCGCGGCCTGGACCATCGCCAGATAGGGCTCGTAGTACGACCGACCGGTTCCGGGCTGGGCATCCATCCACAGCTTCGCGGCGTGACAGGCCTGGTAATACTCTTCCTCGGTCGCATCCGCCGGGACGTCGACCCTGGTCGTCACGCCGGCCGACGAGAGCCCGACGGCGCCCGGGGGCACCGCACTGGGGCCGCCGGGTATGCCCGCCGGCGCCGGCGAGGACGCGGGCTTACCGCCCGGCGTGCCGTGGTGGGAGCACCCCGTGGCCGCCACCAAGCCGGCCGCCGCGACGAGCGTGCCCCACAGCCGGGCTCGATCACCGCACCAGCGCACCAGCCCAATCTATGCAACACTGGCGGCCGTGATGGAGCGCTTCGGATTTTGCGAGTGTTGTCGGCCGTAACACGCCGCCGCCCGTCCCATCCGTTGTCTCTGGAGCTCTACCATGTCTTTGCCCCTCGCCCTTCCGGCCGCGCTGCGTCCGCGGACCCTCTCGTCCCCCTCGTCGGGACCGACCCGACTGCGGGTTCCCGACCTGTTGTACGCCACCGACCAGGCCGCCGACGACGTGCTGAGCGGGCGGTGCGACCACCTGCTGCCCCGGGGCGGGATACCGGAGTCGCGCCGCTGGTTCACCCGCATCCACGGCGACGAGGAGTTGGACGTCTGGCTGATCAGTTGGGTTCCCGGTCATCACACCGAACTGCATGACCACGGCGGGTCCCTCGGCGCCCTGACGGTCGTGTCCGGGTCGCTCAACGAGTTCCGCTGGGACGGCCGCGTCCTGCGGCAACGCCGGCTGGACGCCGGGGATCAGGCCGGATTCCCGCTGGGCTGGGTGCACGACGTAGTGTGGGCGCCCCGGCCCGTGACGCAGCTCGTCTCGGGGCCGGCGCGGCCTTCGCTCAGCGTGCACGCCTATTCGCCGCCGCTGACCGCGATGTCCTACTACGAGGTCAACGACCAAAATCGGTTGCGCCGCCAGCGCACCGAGCTAACCGACCAGCCGGAAGGACCGTGATGAGCCGCATCGACGTTGTGCTGAGATCCGCGCGGCGCCGCTATCGCCGCCTTTCCGCCGCCGAGGTGCCCGATGCGCTGCGGCGTGGGGCGGTGCTCGTCGACATCCGGCCGCAGGCCCAGCGCCTCAGAGAGGGTGAGATCCCCGGCGCGCTGGTGATCGAACGCAACGTCCTGGAGTGGCGCTGCGACCCGACCAGCGAGGCCAGGCTGCTCGAGGCCGTCGGTGACGACGTCGAATGGGTGATCGTGTGCTCGGAGGGTTACACCTCCAGCCTCGCGGCCGCGGCGCTGCTGGACATCGGCCTGCACCGCGCCACCGACGTCATCGGCGGATACCACGCCCTCGCGGGTGCCGGTGTGCTGGAACAGCTTTCGTGTGCCGGTTCGGTCAACCCCGGTCGCCGCTGGCTCTAGCTAGCCGGTGGAGGTGGCATCCGAATGCAGCAGTGGCCGCAGCCTGGCGGTCTTTTCCTGCGTCCAACCGGGCGGTGACAGCACGGCTGCCCAGGCGTCGGCCGCGTCGGCGACATAGTGGTGGCCGTGCCCCTCGGGCACGTCGACCGCCACCGCCATGTCCGCAGTGACTTGCAGGAACGTCACCACTGGGATCCAGCGGGTTTCGGGCAGCACGTCGTAGCCCCGCCGCTCCCGCAGCCAGTCCGGCTCGCCGAACAGCAGGTCGGGGGACCACCAGGCAATCGGATCCGAGGCGTGTTGCAGGTAGACCACCCGCGGGTGGTCCCAAGCGGAGTTGGGGCGCCCCAAATTCGTTGGGCGAGCGACGAATCGAACGTTCCTGCCGTCGTTGTAGACCGGCAGCCACTCCGGGGAACCGCGGTCGCGCGTCGACGTCAGGTCGGTCCAGATGGTGTTTTGGAACGTCGGTCCGCTGAACAAGGCGCCGTCGGTGCGGGCGAGGACGTTGTTGAGGCTCATGAACGGCGCCTCGCCGCCGAACGATCCCAGGCTTTCACCGAAGACGACGAGCTTGGGGCGTTGCCCTTCGGGCATCTGGCGGATCAGCCGGTCGACGGCCTCGAACAGCGCCTGCCCGGCGTGGCGGGCGTTCTCCTTGTCCACCAGGAAGGACAGCCAGCTCGGTAGGAACGAGTACTGCATGCTGACGATCGCGGTGTTGCCGTTGTACATGTACTCGAGCGCGTCGGCTTCCGCCTCGTTGATCCAGCCGGTGCCGGTGGTCGTCGCGACCGCGACGACCGCGCGTTGCAGCCCGCCGGTGCGCTGCAACTCGCGCGCCGCGAGTTCGGCGGTCTCCGTGATGCCGTGCGCGGAGTTCAGCCCGGCGTAGGCGCGGATCGGTTCGGTTGCCGGAGCGCCGTTGAACGCGGCCAGCTGGTTAGCTGTCGGGCCGGCTTCGACAAAGATGCGGCCTTGGTGGCCAAGGGATTCCCACGACACCAGCGACTCGGGACCGCCGGATCGCAGCGGGGTCTTGGGCGGCGCGGTGTCGGGGTTCATCTCGTTGTTCGCCGAGGCGAAGGTGTTGTTCATGGTGCGCATCGCGGACTTGAGCACCACGCCATTGAGCAGCGTGATGGCCAGCGCCACGAGCAGCACCACCACGATGGTCACCGAGAGGCGAAACGGCGCGACCCGGTCGAGTTCCCCCACCAGAAAACGGACCAGCCAGCGGATGAACTGGCCAACCTCGACCAGGGTGAACAAAACCACCAGCGACAGGCCCGCCGCCACCGGGTAGTCGTACCACTGCAGGTGCCGAACTCCCATCAGGTCGCGCACGTCGTCCTGCCAGACGTGGAACCAGATCGCCATGAGCACCATGCCGACCGCGCCGATCGGGATCAGCACCTTCCACGCCCAGCGCGGGGCCGGGGGGCTGTAATTCTTGGTGCGCATGTAGCGGACCAGCCACACGGTGAATACGCCCAGCCCGTAGCCGATGGCGCCCGAGATACCGCTGACCAGTCCCTGGAACAGGGCGCCGCGCGGCAGCAGTGACGGCGTCATGGAGAACCAGATGAAGACGAGGCCAATGGTGGTGCCGGTGAACGTGTAATGGCGTACCCACCAAGGCTTTTGGGTCAGCCGCGGCTCGCGAGTCTCGGGGCCGGCGTCGGGTTTGCCTTCCGGTTCGGCTTCGTCCTCGGGGGCGGTCGTCGCGGAACTCGGCTCGCTCATCGAGGCGTCCTATCGGTGGGTGAACTTGGGGGCCCGCTTCTCGACGAACGCCGTCATGCCTTCGGACTGGTCCTCGGTCGCGAAGGTGGAGTGGAAGAGCCGACGTTCGTAGAGAAGCCCTTCGGACAGCGTCGATTCAAACGCGCGGTTGACGGCCTCCTTGGCCATCCGGGCCGCCGACCGTGACATCTGGGAGATGGTGGTGGCCACGGCCTTGGCCTCGGTCAGCAGGTCGTCGGCCGGCACCACGCGCGAAACCAGGCCGCTGCGTTCAGCTTCGGTGGCGTCGATGGTGCGGCCCGTCAGGATGAGGTCCATGGCCTTGGCCTTGCCGATGGCGCGGGTGAGGCGCTGCGAACCACCCATGCCCGGCAGCACACCGAGTTTGATCTCCGGCTGGCCGAACTTCGCCGTGTCGGCGGCGATCAGCACGTCGCACATCATGGCGAGCTCGCAGCCGCCGCCGAGCGCGTGCCCCGCCACCGCGGCGATGGTCGGCGTGCGCACGGCGGCCAATTTGGCCCAGGGGGCGAAGAAGTCGGCGTCGAACGCGTCGGCGAAACTCAGGCCGGCCATCTCCTTGATGTCGGCGCCGGCGGCGAACGCCTTGGCCGAACCGGTGATGATGATCGCCCCGATGCCGGGATCGTTGTCGAACTGCGTTGCCGCAGTGGTGACTTCTTTCATCACCTGAGTATTCAGCGCGTTGAGCGCCTTCGGCCGGTTCAGGGTGATGATGCCGACGCGCTCGTCGCGCTCAACCAGGATGGTTTCGTAGCCAGTGTCCGTCATCCAAATCGCCTTTCTAGAAGGTCAAGTCGTCGTCGACCGGGGTGAAATACGCCTCGACGTCGGCCCGGGTCACCTGGGACAGTGTGGCCGGCGACCACTTTGGTTCGCGATCCTTGTCGATCAGCTGTGCGCGGATGCCCTCGACCAAGTCGTGAGACCGCAACGACGCCGACGACACCCGATAGTCCTGAACGAGCACGTCTTTCACCGTCTGAAGTTTGGCGGCGCGCCGGACGGCTTCCAGGGTCACCGACAACGAGATCGGCGACCGGGTGCCGATCAGGTCGGCCGCCTGTTCGGCCGGACCGGCGCCGTGCCCGCGAAGCGCCGCCACGATGTCTTCGACGGTGTCGCCCGCGTAGCATTCGTCGATCCAATCGCGCTGTGCGGCAAGGCCGCTCGGCGGTGGCTCGATGGCATGCTTGGCGAGGGCGCTCTGCACGCCGTCGGCGATGATCGCCCGGGTGAACGCCTCGAGGTCGTCGTGCGGCACGTAATGGTCGGCGAATCCCATCGCGATGGCGTCGGCTCCGGAGAACGGCGCTCCGGTCAGCGCGGCGTGCAGACCCAGCCCCCCGGGTGCCCGGGACAGCAGGAACGTCCCGCCCACGTCGGGAACGAAGCCGATGCCGACCTCGGGCATCGCGATCTTGGAGGTATCGGTCACCACGCGCGTGTTCGCGTGCGCGCTGACGCCGACGCCGCCGCCCATCACGATGCCGTCCATCAGCGCCACGTATGGCTTGGGGAAGTCCGCGATTTGGGCATTGAGCAGATACTCGTCGCGCCAGAACCGCCGCGCCTCGACCCCGTCCTTGCGCGCGCTGTGGTAGATGGAGACGACGTCGCCGCCGGCGCACAGC